>DATCGG010000552.1:0-12708 GCA_036509075.1 Gemmatimonadaceae bacterium | reverse complement strand
GGGCTCACCAGGCGTGAGGCGCAGATTGCGCGTTTGCTCGCGCGTCGGGCGACGAACAGGGAGATCGCCGAACGGCTCGATGTGAGCCCGCACACGGTGCGGCATCATGTCGAGAACATCTTCGCGAAGCTCGGCATCCATTCGCGCCGCTCGATCGCTTCGCAGTTGTCGTAACCGCGCTACGACGGGAACGTTTCGATGACGCGTCGCTCGAGGGTCGTCGTTTCTTGCAACGCACCGCCGAGCTCCGTTATCCCGCGCTCCAGCTTCTCACGCTCCGCAGTGAGGAACCGCTCGTACGGCTGAATCACGTCCAGCATCTCCCGCTCGTACCGCCGGAGCTGCTCGTCGAACTTCGCCGCCAGGAGCGCCGAGAGGTCGGCGCTGAGCTTCGCGATCTTCGCCTCGAGCTCGCGGATGAGGCGCTTGCGTCGCGCCGGGATGAGAAACCAGCCGGCAATGGCGAACAAGGTCGCGGTCAGCACGCCCGTGATGTCGAGGGCCGCGGTTGTGAACACGGCCACTACCACCGCCCCGAGCCCGACCGCGAGCACGTTGATCCCGAACGCATGCGTCACCGCCTCGCGCATCGACTCCACGATGCCGCGCGCCTCGGCTTCGGCATTGAACTCGTTCAGTCGTCGCTCCACCGGTTGGCGGAGACGATCGAACAACTCCTCGCGGTTGTACTGAAAGTCAGTGCTGGCGTGCGCGGAGAGCGCGCCGGACGCGCGCAGCCGCGCGGTGTGGGCATCGAGCTCCTGGAACACAGCCGTCCAGAGCTTGAGGTTCCGCTTGACTGTCCAATCGACCATCCGATGGACGACGTCCTCGATCTCCCGCGGTGCATCACCGACGACCTCGGCGCGGAAGCGATTCTCGACCGCATCCTTGTTCCGAAGGAAGTTGATGTTGCCAATGCGCACGGTCCGCTCGAGCCAACTCCGCCCGCGCCGCTCCACGTCGGCAAGCACGTTGCGCAGCTCGAGCACGTAGCGCTCCGAATCCGTACGCATCTCCGTCCCATAGCTCTCGAGCTGGCGGCGCACGGAGCCCAACACTTGCCCGTCGGCGTGGATCACCTCGAGCCGCTTGTTGAGCGTACCGACGTTCAGCTCGAGCACGCGGCGCAGGACGCCGAGGGGCGAGAGAAGCTTGAGCCGCACGCGCTCGCGCTCGCGGAGCGTCTCGAGCAGGTAGCGCTCGAGGGCGGGGAACGCGTTGCGCGGGTCCGGCGCCACGGGCGACGCCGGCAACTCGGCAGCGTTAGGCAGCGAGGACGCGCCGGCCGTGACCGTACGTGCCGCCATCTTCGCTCGTAACGCCTGCAGTGCGCTGATGAAGTAGATCGTCGGAGGTTCACCACTCAGACGATTCGTGATCTCCCGATCGAGATAGGCACGAACGCGGTCGATCTGCTCGTCGGAGTTCCGTCGGTCTACGCCGTTCACGATGAAAATGACCTTCTTCCCCCACTCGCGGATGTGTGTGAGGAACCCAAGCTCGGTCGCGGTGAGTGGCTGGAGCAGGCTGGTGACGAAGAGGACGAGATCGGCGCGCGGCACGAAGCTCCGCGTGAGATCCTCCTCCATACGCTCCAGGGAGTTCGTGCCCGGCGTGTCCACGATCTCGAGGTCGCGCAGCACGTCCAGTGGGTAGTGGAAGAGCGTCCTGTGGTCGCCAATGGTTTCGGGCGGCTTGACATCGCCGAAGCGGAGGATGGCGATCTCGCGCGTGGTGGGCAGATCGCCCATGGCGAACACTTCGTCGCCAAGCAGGGCGTTGATGAACGTGCTCTTGCCGCTGTTGTACTCGCCGACGATCACGAGCAGGAAGAGCTCGTCCATCTCGTCCACGAGCTTTGCGAGACGATCGACGTCCGTGCGGGCGCCTTCGACCTGGAGGAGCGCATCACGTGCGCGGAGCACGAGCCGGCGCTCGAGCGCGACGAGCTCGGCTTGTTGGCGGGAGAGGACTTGTTCCACGACTGGCCTGGAAACGGAGGAATACCGGTGCCAGCAAGATGCCTCCGACCCGGCGCCCGCGGAAGAAGTACCGCCTAACGTTCACCGCGGCGCACACCGGCGCTTCCTTTGTGCGCTGACATCTACGTCAAGTTGCGTATCGCCGGGGAAGAGAATCCGTCCTATCCTCGGATTGCACGCTAGTTGGCAGTCCTTCCCCAACCAGAACGACAATGACTACGCCGCGGATCACCGTGCGCCGACTTGTCTTCCTGCTATTGCTCCCTGGATGCCACACCTGGCGACCAGTAGAGCTGGCCCCGAACACCGGCTACCGGCAGGACGGCGAGGTGCGCGTCGAGAGAGTGCACACCACGAATTCAGTCGTCACGCCTGGCGATGGGTCGACGAGCGGGTCGTCCGCGCGCGTCGTCTTCCATGGCGCGTGGGTCGATGGTGACACCCTGTTCGGGTGGCAGTCTGGCCGGTCGGCGCGCCACGCCGTCGCCATTGCCGACGTCCGGCGGGCCGAGGAGCGCCGGCTCAGTGGCGGGCGCACAACCCTCCTGGTCCTTGGCATCACGGTCGGAGCCCTTGCCGCTCTCATTGGGCTCGCCGCGGGTGCCCCGGCTACTGGGTATTGATTCCCCTTCAGGGAGAAGGCTCTGACTTGCCCACCAACGCTCCAACCCCTGACAAAGGGCTCTAGTTGACATTCTACTAGAAGAGCACAATACTCTAGTAGAATGTCAACCAAAGACGACGCCCCGACCCGCGATTCCCTCTTGCAGGGAACGCTCGACCTCCTGGTCCTCCGCATCCTCGCGCTCGGACCACACCATGGCCACGGCATCGCCGTTGCCATCCAGGCCCGATCCGGCGACACGCTCCTCGTCGACCACGGCTCGCTCTATCCCGCCATCCAGCGACTCGAGCAGCGTGGCTGGATCAACGGCGCATGGGGCACGTCCGAGAACAATCGCCGCGCGCGCTTCTACAGCCTAACGACTACCGGCCGGAAACAGCTCGCCGTCGAGGCAGGGCGCTGGAACCGCCTGGTCGAATCCATTGCCCGGGTCATGGACCCGGGCCCCACGCCGGAGAAAGTCTGATGCTCGGCCGCCGCAGCCAACGCGACTTCGAGGACGAGATCCGCTCGCACCTCGAGCTCGAAACCGAGCGCCTCCGCGCCCAGGGACTCTCCGCCGCCGACGCCGAACGGGCCGCGCGCCTCCGCTTCGGCAACGTCGGCGTCGTGGAGGACCGCTTCTACCATGCCCAGCGCTTCGCGTCCGTGCAGGACTCGGGACGCGACCTCCGACACGCCTGGCGCGCGCTCCGGCGCACGCCGGGATTCCTCGTCACGTCAGTCATCACCCTCGGGCTCGCGATCGGCGCGGTGACGGGGATGTTCGCCGTCGTCAACTCGGTCATCCTCAAGTCATTGCCGTTCCCGAGCTCGGATCGGCTCGTGGCCATCGAGGGCACGGCGCCCGGGTCGGACCTCCCAGAGCGGTTCCCCGTCGGCGCGGACTTCTACCTGCACTACAAGGAACGCGCGAAGCTGATCGACGGCATCTTCGGCTTCGGCGCTGGCACGTCCACGTTCCGCACCGAGAACCGCGTCGAGCGCATCGGGATGGCGTGGCCAACGATCGACATGTACGCCACGTTAGGCGTCCGGCCCCAGCTCGGACGGCTGCCGGTCCCGGAAGACGGGGATCGCGTCGTCGTCATCAGCGACCAGCTCTGGGGCAGCTGGTTCGGGCGGGATCGGTCGGTGATCGGGAAGTCGTACTTCGTCTCCGACACCATCCGGCAGATCATCGGCGTGATGCCGCCGGAGTTCCAGATCCCGAGCGACCAGACGATGCTCTGGGTCGCGACCCCGATACGACTCGAGGATGTGCGGCCCGGCCAGGGCGGGATGACGATGGTCGCGCGGATGAAGCCGGGCGTGACGCGCGAGCAGCTCGCCGCAGAGCTGACGCGGCTCTCGAAGGAATTGCCCGCGCGCTTCGGCGGCCCGCCAGCGTACGCGCGGCTCATCGAACAGCACCGCGCCGTCGTCGCTCCCGTGCTCGATCGCATCGTCGGTCCAACGGCCCGCCGGTCGCTCTGGGTGCTGCTCGGCGCCGTGGGCGTCGTGCTGCTCATCGCGTGCGCCAACGTCGCGAACCTCTTCATGGTGCGCGCCGAGGGGCGCACTCGGGACCTCGCGATCCGGCGCGCGATCGGCGCGAGCCGCGCGCAGCTCGTGCGTCTCCAGATGGCCGAAGCCGTCGTGGTCGCACTCGCGGCCGGTGCGCTCGCCATCCTCCTGAGCAGGGTGACGCTGCCGCTCTTCATCAGTGCTGCCCCGCGGCTCCCGCGACTCGCTAGCGTTAGGCTGGACCCGCTGACGCTGGCCGCCGCGTTCGGGCTCGTGCTGTTCGCGGCGCTCGCCTGTGGCGCGGTGCCCGCGCTGCGCGCGTCGGCGCCAGACTTCGCGCGATTGCGCGAAGGCGGCCGCGGGAACACGGGGCGGAGGCGACGGGGACGCGATCTGCTCGTCGTAGGCCAGACGGCGCTCGCGCTCGTGCTGGTCATCGCCTCGGGTCTGTTGGTCCAGAGCTTCAACAAGCTGCGCAATGTGGACCCCGGCTACCGCACCGACGGACTCTACACCTTTCAATTCGCTCCCGAGCGGCCATTCCGCGACGGGCCGAGCTGGGGTCGGATGCATCTCGCGTTCATGGACCGGCTGCGCGCGCTCCCTGGTGTCACCGGCGTGGGTATCGTGAACAACATCCCGCTGGACGAGGGCACGAGCACGATTCGCTTCCGCGCCGACGACAAGCCGTCCGCCGACGGCGCGCTGCTCAACATGAACTTCACCGGCGGCGATTACTTCAACGTGATGGGGATCAAGCTCCTGCAGGGCCGCACGTTCACCACAGGCGAAGCGGTGACGCCGAACAACAGCGTGATCATCAGCCGGTCGACCGCCGACAAGGTCTGGCCGGGTGAGAATCCGCTTGGCCATACGCTCCGGCCGCGATTCGGTGGCCAGGACACGCTCGCGTTCACGGTGGTGGGCGTCGTCGCGGACGTGAAGCAGGACGACTGGCGGGAGGCCGGTGAGGCGATCGTGTACTTCCCGCTCACGGGTCCCGCGCCGACCGCGTGGGCGATGGGGTCACCGGCGTACGTGGTGAAATCGTCACGCGCTGACAAGCTGCAGCCCGAGGTGCGTGAGCTGGTGCGCCAGATCGCTCCCGAAGCGCCGGTGTACCGCGAGTACACCATGGAGTTCCTGGCCCGGCGATCGATGCAGCAGCTGTCGTTCACCATGCTGACGTTAGGCGTCGTCGCCAGCCTCGCGCTGCTGCTCGGCGCAATCGGGCTGTACGGCGTGCTGTCGTACGTGGTGGCCGAGCGCACGCGGGAGATCGGCCTGCGCATGGCGTTGGGTGCCACGGCCAGCGCAGTGCGGCGCATGGTCGTGTCGCAGGGTACGCGCGTCGTGGTGGTCGGCGTGATCATCGGGGTCGCCGTAGCACTCGCATCCACGCGGGTCCTGGGAAGCCTGCTCTTCGGGGTGAAGCCGGTGGACCCGATCGTGTTCGCCGCGATGTCGGTCATGATGATCGCGATCGGCGCGCTCGCGAGCTACATGCCCGCGCGGCGCGCGAGCAGCGTGAATCCGATTGAGTCCCTGCGGAGCGACTAAAGGGTGTCGGCCTCGGGAGGCCAATGCGTCCCGAGGCCGCTTACCAGAAGAACCCGGCTCGTTGGGCTGACACGTTAGGCGTGTACTGGAAGCGATCACTCCGATGCTGCGGATCACTCGTCTGCCCTGACATCTCCGCTCGCCACGAGACGGCCAGGTCCACGACCAGCCTAACGAGTGTTCTGAGCGTGGTCGAGCGCCCTGGACTAAGTGAACGCTGCCACAATTTATTTGGTCATCGGTCACAACGTGACCGTAATCGCCCGCGCCCGTCCTTCCTCCGGAAGCGCGGCCCGCCCCGGCCCGCGCAATCGTGCCACGACGTCCGGAGATTCCCCATGCTTGGTTTCAAGAAGCCCAACGCGCAGAATGGCAGTGACGCGCACCAGAACAGCTCTGCAAAATCGGGCTCGGCCGGGAATGGCTCGGCGCCGCGCGCCGCCCTCGAAGCGCTCGTCGACCGTGCGGAGCGCGCCGCCGAAGCGCTCAAGTCGTTCGACGCGACGGCCGAACGCGCCGAGCGATTCGCCGCGCTGGAAAGGCGGATCGTGGAGCTCGAGGGTCAGCTGGCACAGACAGAGGACGCCGCGAGGGAATTAGCCGCGGTCCGTTCGGGGTTCGCCGAGCAGACCGCAGCCCAGGAGCGCGCCGGCGTGGAGATCAGCGCCGCGAGCGCAGAGGCAGCGCGAATTACCGCGTTCATGGGTGACCTCTCCGGCAAGATCGATCGCGTCCTCCAGCTCACCGAGCACATGGAGCGCATCGATGAGGTGAATGCAAAGCTCACCTCGATGCATAACGACGCAGCCGCGGCGAGATCGCAGGTCCGCGACATGACCGAGAACGTCGCGCGGCTGCGCACCGTACACGAGGACGTAACGCGTGCGCACAAGCACGCCACGATTCGACTCGACGGCATCGATCAGCGCCATCAGACCACCGCCAACAAGATGGACGTGCTCGAGCGGCGAGCGAAGTCGGCCGATGAGGCGCTCGAGTCGCTGCTCCGCCTGTCGAGCGGAATTCCGGACGTACAGCACCAACTCGGTGTGCTCAAGGCCACATCCGATCAGGTGTTTCAGAAAACGGCCGCGCTCGAGACCCATCGCGAGATGCTCGAGCGTGCACTGAGTCAGTCCGCGGAGGTCGACTCGCTCAATGCGGAGCTGACCGCTGCGTTCCGGGGACAGGAAGAGCAGACGCGCGCCCTCGCCGCGATCGAGAGCAAGGTGACGGAAGTTCAAGCGCTGCACGCCACGGTGCTCGCCCGCAGCGCCGAGATCTCGGCACAGCAGCAGCAGCTCGATGCCGCGGAGCGCGATGCCGCACGCGAGCTCGCGACCTTGCGTGAGGAGATGCGCGCGAGCACCGAGCGCTTCGAGTTCGAGAACCGCAGCCTCGACGCCACCAGCGAGCGCATCGCGGAGCTTCGCGGTATCCTCGGCGAGTGCGAGACGCGGGTCGCTGGGCTCGACCGCACTGCCCAGATCGTGTCAGAGACCGAAACGCGCTCGCACGCGCTGGCGTCGCAGGTCACACACCTCACCGGGGACATCACTCGCATCTCCACGCAGGCGGAGCGCCTGCGCGCGGTGCGCGACGACGTCGGAACGCTCGACGAGAAGCTGCGCACGCTGCTCGAACGGACCGAGCGCGTCGACGCGATGCGGCCAACGATCGACGAGGTCGCACGCGAGCTGGCGACGCTGAGCGGCGCGCGGGAAATGGTGAGCGACGGCCTGGAGCAGGTGAAGATCGCCATCGCGGAGATGGCACGGCTGCGCGAGAGCCACACGGCAACGACCGCCTGGCTCAGCGATGCCGACGACCGTGTGAAGTCGATGTGGGGACGCGTCGACGAGCTCGAGCGCGCTCGCCCAAGCATCGACGCGCTGCGGCGCGACGTCGAACGGGTGAACGCTTCGATCGCGGCGATCGACCAGCGCGCATCCTCGCTGGATGATTTGCAGACCCGCTTCAGCGCGATGGAGACCACGGTTGCTCAGCTCGACGAGCGAGGCGCAGGACTTCGCACGCGGATGGATGCCGCCGAGGGTCGGTTCGTGGACCTCGGGCGCCAGGCCGAGGAGGCAGAACGCGTGACCATGACCATTGCGGGTGTGACCGCCGCGGTCGATGCCGCGGATCGTCGGATGGAGCGCACGGGAGCGTCGATCGATTCACTCGAGGATCGCGCGCAGCGGCTGGACGCGCTCGGCGAGCGGATGCGGGTGCTCGGGCAGGACATCGACCAGCGCCAGAGCGCGCTCGAGAAGGCCACGGAACACCTAACGCGCGTGTCTGATGAGCGCCGCCAGGCAGCCGACACGGCACGGCAGCTCGAGGAGCTGACCCGGGCAATGGCGACGCATCTCGATGAGGCGGAGTCCCGCTCGGAGCACCTCGCCGAGCTTGCCCACCAACTCGAAGAGCGGGCTGCAGGGCTGGGCGATGTGGATCGGCGCATGACACACATGGAAGAGCTGCTCCGGCGGAGCGACGTGGCGCAGGCCTCGGCGACGCAGGCACTGGAGCAGATCGTGGGGCGGCAGGCCACCGTCGATGCCGTGGAGGCACAGGTCAAGCGCGTGTTCGGCGTCGCCGAGCGCACCGCGACCGACGTTCGCAACATTGAATCGGCGCGCCGCGACATCGAGAGTGCCCGTGCCCTGCTCGACGACATGCAGGAGCGCCTCAAGACCACGACGGAAGGAATGAACGCCTTCGAAGAGCGGAAGCGACAGATCGAGCAGCTCGAGCACCGACTCGCGCGTGCCGAAGCGCTCACGCGCGATGTGCGTTCCACCGTGGAGATGATCTCGGCGCAGCGCTCGGTCATCGATCAGGTGTTGGAGCGGTCCGGATTGCTGTCGGTCCAGGCGAAGCAGGCCGAGGGACTGATCGAGGCGTTGCGTGCGCAGTGTCTCATCGGCACGACGCTGCATGACGCGATCCGGGCGCAGCGTTCGGAGACCGAGGGCGATGACGAGGAGTCGATAGCGACGCTCTAAGCGGCCAGGTGCTGCCCAAGTGTGGTGTCGGGTGCGACAGTACGAGTCACCCGACACCACATTTGCATTTCGGATGGCCCGACTGTAGCTCGATCGTCTCGAGCGTGAGCTTCTTAGCGTTCGGGTCGGCCGGTAGCCGGCGTTACGCGCAGGCGAGAGAAATGGGCGTCGGTGCCGGCGTCGATCCATAACGCGATGCGCCCCGACGCTGGCGGATTCTTCATGTCGTTTACGATCAGAACCGGCTGGGCCGAGCGATTGACGAACAGCTGCGCCGTTCCGCCGTGCACCTCGATGCGGATCGGCGTCCACGCTCCCGGCTCGAGATCGACGTACGACTCGTAGACGCCTGGCTGCTCCTGGCGAAGCCGGTTCCAGGGGAATTCGGGGTGTGCGATGTACTGCGTCGAGTGGTTGCGGCGAAGCTGATCTCTCGCTCGCCCATTCGTCGGGCGGAGATAGAACGCCGCGTAGTGTGTTCTCGACGAATCGACGCGAAACGCGATGCCCACGAATCCGCGGGCGCTCGTGTCCGCGCCCGCCGCGGGGACGCCCGCGATCTCGACCTCGATGACGCCGTCGCTGAACTCGACGTCGGGGATGACGGCCATTGTTTCGGGCGAGCCGGCGGCGTTGCGCTGCACGACGACGCGGACGGCGTCGCGGCCGCGATACTGCGCGCGAGCCACGGTCACGTTCTCGAGAACGAGCCGACTCACATCGCCGGCAAGGAGGTCACCGGCGGGCTGCGGTCGCTGGCCCGTTGCGCATACCATCGGAAGGCCGATCAGGAAAGCGACGATCGCGAGTCTCGGGAGCATATGAAATCCCTCGTTCGGGCGCGCGACCTCACGATACGTTGGAATCCGAACGCCCGCACGCGTTTCGTGACGAAGTCTCCACATCGCACCGTTCGGCGGTGGCAGTTCGCCGTCGTCCGTCCGCGGCCGCTTCGCCCTTGCGCACTCGGCGGCGCCGAACGTAGGCTCGCATTGGCAACCGCAGTTCTCGAAGGACCCCATCACGCACCTCGAATGATCCGACCCAGTCTGCCCGCTCGCGCCTGTGCACTCGTTGCCTGTGCCGCGCTCACGGCGTTCAGCACGACAAGCACACTGCGGGCCCAACGGCCTACGACTCTGGCCGGTCGCTCGACCGTCTACGCCCCCCACGCCGCGGTCGCGACGAGCCAACCGCTCGCGTCTACTGCCGGCCTGGAAGTCCTGCGTCAGGGTGGCAACGCGGTGGATGCTGCAGTCGCCGCCGCGGCCGTACTGGCCGTGACCGAGCCGCACATGACTGGCATCGGCGGCGACATGTTCGCCATCGTCTGGCTCGCGAAAGAACAGAAGCTCGTCGCGCTCAACGCGAGTGGCCGCGCGGGCTCGCTCATGACGCGCGAGACGCTGCAGTCACGTGGCTTCCGTCCCGGGTCGCAGCAGGGCATCATGTCAGTGACCGTCCCGGGCGCGCTCGCGGGATGGGACAAGCTCCTCCGCACGTACGGCAAGCGAACGCTCGCGCAGGCGCTGCAGCCCGCCATCGGCTACGCGCGAGATGGCTTTCCGGTCTCGCCGATCATCGCGGCACAGTGGGCGAACGAGACGAAATTCCTGCAGCGCGACTCGGCTGCTGCAGCGACGTTCCTTCCTGGCGGTCACGCGCCGAAGGCCGGCGAATGGTTCCGGAACCCGGACCTCGCGCGCACGCTGCAGGAGATCTCGGAGAAGGGCATCGGCACGTTCTATGGTGGCGCGTTAGGCCAGCGGATTGTCGCGCGAATCTCCGCGCTCGGCGGCTTCATCACGCTCGATGATCTGAAAAAGAACGCGCCCACGTGGGTGACGCCGATCTCGGTCCCGTTCCGCGGTTACCGCGTGTGGGAGCTGCCGCCTAACAACCAGGGCATCGCGGCCCTCGAGATGCTGCGCATCCTCGAGCCGTACGATCTCAAGTCGATGGGGCAGAACTCCGCGACGTACCTGCATTACCTGATCGAAGCCAAGAAGCTCGCCTATGCCGACCTCGATCGCTTTGTCGGCGACGCGGACCACCTCGACATGCCGGCCGAGCAGCTGCTCACCGACGAGTTCATTACCGAGCGACGCAGTCACCTGAACGCGACGCGCGCGCAGGAGCGCGTCGATCCAGGGCCGGCGCGGACGAAGAGCGAGACCGTCTACCTCACCGTCGCCGATGCCGAGGGGAACATGGTGTCGTTCATCAATTCGAACTACGACTACTTCGGGTCGGGCATCGTGGTGCCGGGCACGGGCTTCGTGCTGCACAACCGCGGGGCGGGGTTCACGCTTACGCCGGGCCTTCCGAACACCGTCGCACCGGGGAAGCGCCCGTTCCACACGCTGATTCCTGGCTTCGTCACGCAGACGGTCGACGGGCGCGAGCAGGCGTACATGAGCTTTGGCCTCATGGGTGGCGGCGTGCAGGCGCAGGGACACGTGCAGTTCCTGCTCAACTACTTCGTCTTCGGGATGGACCTGCAGGCGGCGATCGACGCGCCGCGGTTCCGTCACTACGACGGGCTTCGCGTCGCGCTCGAGACGCCGATCACCGATGCGGTGCGCGACTCGCTCAAGGCTCTCGGGCACGTGCTCATCGATCAGCCGCCGATCGCGTTCGGTGGGGCGCAGGCGATCGTGCGATTGCCCAAGGGCTATGCGGTGGCGAGTGATCCGCGAAAGGACGGGATGGCGGTCGGCTACTGACCCTCGAGATCGTGATGAGTGAGGAACGGTGGGTGTCGGTCGTCCACGACGATGAATCGCTTCGGAGATCGTGCCGTCGCAGTGGGTGAAGCAACGAGCGTCACCGCGCAGTCTCCATCAGGATGCGCTGAAGCAAATCCATGACGCCCAGCCGGTCCGCCCAGAGACGCAAGCGATCGCGATCCAGGCGGTCGCCTTGAATGCGAGCGATGGCCTGAACGTCGCGCCATTGTCGCTCGGACGCCTCGCCACCCCGACGATACCACTCGAGTTTCCTCAGCAACGTGTGCTCCGCCGTATCGACGTGCAGGGTACCGCCTGGTGTTTCTATGCGCTGACGATGCGCGAGCCGTTCCGCCTCGAACGGATCGTCGCCGGCAACGAAGAAGTCCACTTTGATGGCGCTGGCGAAGTGGACGGCGTTGAATGACGCTGCTGCCCTTGCCGCGGCACGCATTTCGTCGACGTCGACGTAGTAATCACGACGGAGTGCCTCCCACAGCGGCTTCACGTGGCGGGGGCGGAGCGCGACCACCATGTCCACGTCTTGCGTCGCCCTTGGCTCGCCATGCACCGAACTGGCCAGGGACCCGCCGATCAGCCACTCGACGCGAAGCTGGTCGAGCCGGGCCCCTACGTCGAGCGCGATCGCTACCGGATCGTGCAGCTCGTTAGGCGACGCCATGCTGTGCGCCATACACCCGAGCCGCCAGCTCGCGGCCCAGCCGTAATTCTGCGCGGCGGTACCGAATCATCTCATCGGCGGTTGTCGGGTGTCGCTGCCTGAGGCCGGCCATCGAGAGCTGATCCACCATGCGGGAGAGCCGTGCCACTTGCGCCAGCTTGTCGGCTGGGGAGGCGCGCCGCAACAGCGCGTCTTGCACGGCCAGCGCGGCGGCACTGGTGTCGGCTGGAGCACTGCCCGCGCGTGTGGCAAAGCTGGCGCGCCGGGCAACGCGACGAGCTTCCCGGATTTCCACCATGCGCCTGGCGACTTCGGAGTCGAGAGTGCGTCGACTTTTTATTCCTCCGCGCCGCCCGATCCTGGCGAGATATGCCGTGACAGCCGACATGCACGACCATAAGCCGCTTACGATACTAAGTACAACAGTGACAGGTAAATGAATCAACCGTATCACTACGTCGACACGACCTCCTCGCGGGGATCTTCGAAGAACTGTCGCAATGTTCCGGCGGAGGCGGGTGACGTCGCCAGGCTGACCGTGAACATCAACACGGCGCTGACCACGACCCCGGCCTCTGCCGGATCGAGCCCCAGGAAATACGGCGAACCG
>DATCGG010000551.1:0-9384 GCA_036509075.1 Gemmatimonadaceae bacterium | reverse complement strand
CGTCAGCATCGTCGAGCCGCTGGCGCGTCAGAAGGACCTCGAACTCGCGTTCACGATGCCGGAACGCGCCCCGATGCTCTACACCGACGGGGAGAAGGTCCGGCAGATCCTCGTGAACCTCATGAACAACGCCGTCAAGTTCACCGACAAGGGCGGCATCTCCCTGACGGTCGACCGCCGCAACGGCGAGGTTCGCGTCCAGGTGCGTGACACGGGGATTGGCATCGACGACATGGATCGGAATCGGCTATTCCATCCCTTCACTCAGCTCGATGCCGGGCTTACCCGGCGACACGGTGGAACTGGGCTCGGGCTCTACAACTCGAGCCGCCTCGCGCAACTCCTTGGCGGACGCATCGACGTGGACTCGGAGCCGGGCGTTGGGAGCGCATTTACGCTCTGCATTCCGGTTCGGTATAGCAAGCTGGGATAAAGCCGGGGACGGCGGACGGACGACGGGCGACGGTTTAACAGCGGAAAACCCTCAGGATGCTCACCTCACTAAGAGGGGCGTCCCGAGGTTCTCGCGTTTCAGCCGTCGCCCGTAGCCCGTCCGCCGTCCCCGGCTTTTCCTCGCCGTCGATCGCCGTAGATTTCAACCATGCCCAGCGCCCCAATTACGAGCGTCTACAACGACGGCTACATCGCCGAGGTGTACGAGGCATACCGTCGTGATCCCGCGTCAGTCGACGAGTCCTGGCGCCAGTTTTTCCGCTTCGCCGAGCAGCTCGGCGGTGTGGACAAGAGCGCGACGACGGTAGCCGCGGACCCCGTCTACCTTCGCAAAGTTGCTGGCGCCGCGGCGCTCGTCGACGCGATCCGTCAGTACGGCCACCTCGCTGTGCAGCTCGATCCTCTCGGATCGCCACCGTCTGGCGCCGCCGAGCTCACACCGGAGTTCCACGGCATCACCGCCGCGGACCTCCAGCTCGTGCCCGCACTTGCACTTGGATTCGATGTCGGCACAGGCGCTGACGTGACGGAACGACTGCGCGACCTCTATTCGTCCACGATGGGGTTCGAATTCGCACACCTGGGCGAGGAAGCGGAGCGCGAGTGGTTCCGTGAGACGATCGAGCACGAACGGCTCGCGCGTTATCTCACGCCGGAAGAGAAGCGCGCGGTCCTGCGCCGCCTGAGCGAGGTGGATGGCCTCGAGCGCTTCATCGGACGCGCGTGGGTGAACATGAAGCGGTTCTCGATCGAGGGGACCGACGCGCTCGTGCCGATGCTCGATGTGCTCATCGAGGACGCCGGCCGCACCGGCACGCGCGAAGTCGTGATCGCGATGGCGCATCGTGGCCGCATCAACGTCCTCACGCACATCCTCGGGAAGCCGTACGGTACCGTGTTCGGCGAATTCGACGGCCGACACGCCGCGGCCTCCGCCGAGAGCGAAACCGGTGACGTGAAGTACCACCTCGGTGCCCGGACCGAGCGGACGCTCGCCGACGGCCGAACGGTCGGTGTGCAGCTCGTGCCCAATCCGAGCCATCTCGAAGTGGTGAATCCGGTCGTCACGGGCGTCGCGCGCGCTCGCCAGCGCGTGACTCTCGGCGAGCGCCTAACGGGCGAGTTCGACTCGACGACGGTCACCGCGGTGCTCGTGCACGGCGACGCGGCATTCCCCGGCGAAGGCATTGTGGCCGAGTCGCTGAACCTCTCCCGGCTCCGCGGCTATACGGTGGGTGGATCGCTCCACCTGATCGTCAACAACCAGGTCGGGTTCACTACCGACCCCACCGACGCGCGCTCCACGCACTACGCGAGCGATCTCGCCAAGGGGTTCGAGATCCCGATCGTTCACGTGAACGCCGACGATCTGGAAGCGTGCATTGCGGCCGTGCGGCTGGGCGTGGCGTATCGGACGAAGTTCAAGAAGGATTTCCTCATCGATCTCGTTGGCTATCGCCGTCACGGCCATAACGAGGGCGACGAGCCGACGTTCACGCAGCCCACGTTATACGCGACGATCAAGGCGCATCCCACGCCGCGACAGGTATGGGGTGAACGATTGGTGCGCGAAGGCATTGTGACGACGGAGGACGTCCAGGCGGCCGAGCGCGATGTTGCACAGCAGCTCGAGGAGATTTACGACGAGTCGAAGAAGGTAAAGACGGAGGAGTTCGAGATCGAGCACGGCAAGGCGGCACCGTCGCTAATGGTCGAGACGGCCGTCCGTGCCGAGCAGCTCGTTGCCCTGAACGAGCAGCTGCTTGCCTGGCCTACGGGATTCAACGCGCATCCGCGGCTCGCGAAACAACTCGAGCGCCGGCGCGATGCGATGGGCGAGGAGGGCGGCATCGACTGGGGACACGCCGAGTCGCTGGCGTTCGCCTCATTGCTCGCCGAGGGCACGTCGGTTCGGATGTCGGGCCAGGATGCGGAGCGCGGAACATTCTCGCATCGCCACTCCGTGCTGCACGACCCGAACACTGGCCAGACATTCACCCCGCTGCAGCACCTGCCTAACGCAAGAGGACAGTTCGAGATCTACAACAGCCCGCTGTCCGAAACCGGCGTGCTCGGCTTCGAGTACGGGTACAGCACTGCGGCCGACGATTCGCTGGTGCTCTGGGAGGCGCAGTTCGGTGACTTCGTGAACGTCGCGCAGCCGATCATCGACCAGTTCATCGCCGCCGACCGTGCCAAGTGGGCGCAGCATTCCGGCGTCGTCATGCTCCTGCCACACGGGTACGAAGGGCAGGGGCCCGAGCATTCCAGTGCACGGCTCGAGCGTTTCCTTCAGCTCTGTGCCGACGGGAACCTGACCGTCGCGTACCCGTCCACGCCGGCGCAGTACTTCCACATCCTGCGCCGTCAGGCGAAGTCGGATTCTCGCCGCCCGCTCGTACTCATGCAGCCCAAGAGCCTGTTGCGCCTTCCGCAGGCGGCGTCCCGGCTCGATGACCTCGTGAATGGGCGATTCTCGTCGGTGATCGACGATCAAACGATCGGCGACCGACGCGAGGACGTGCAGCGCGTGGTGTTCTGCACCGGCAAGCTGTTCTACGATCTCAACGCCAAGGAGCGTCCGGCGAACGTCGCGATCGCACGTGTCGAGGAGCTCTACCCGTGGCCAGCGGAACAGGTCTCACGCGCCGTCGACCTCTATCGCAATGTCACCGAGGTCGTCTGGGCGCAGGAGGAGCCGAAGAACATGGGCGCCTGGACGTACGTGTGGCCGCGGCTGCGAGCCTGCACGGGGAACGCGATGCTCATTCGCTATATCGGCCGTCCGGAGCGTGCGAGCCCGGCGGAAGGGTACGTTGCGTCGCATCAGGAGGAGCAGGCGCGCATCGTTACCGAAGCGCTCGAGGTCCCAACCAGGCGGAAAGCGGCAGCACGTTCGTAAATGCGCATTCAGAATATTCGTCGCGCGCTGATCGGGGTCGCTGCCGCCACGGCAGCGACCTTCGCGCTTCCGCGCCCTGTCCGATCGCAGGGCATCGCTGCGCTCGATGAAGCCATCTCGGGCCTCTCCGTGCCCATGCGGGTGCTCGTCATCGCGGCGCACCCGGACGACGAGGACACGCAGCTCATCACGTGGCTTGCGCGCGGGCGGCACGTCGAGACCGCGTACCTCGCACTCACCCGGGGCGACGGCGGTCAGAACCTGCTGGGGAACGAGCTCGGCGATGCGTTAGGCGCGATACGCACCGAAGAGCTGCTTGCCGCGCGGCGGATCGACGGCGGGCGCCAGTACTTCACGCGGGCGTATGACTTCGGATTCTCGAAGAGCTCCGACGAGACATTCCGGCACTGGCCCCGGGACTCGATCCTCCGCGACGTCGTGACGGTCGTGCGGTCGTTCAAGCCGCACGTGATCGTCGCCATGTTCTCTGGTACGCCGCGCGATGGGCACGGACATCATCAGGCATCAGGCATTCTGGCGCGCGAGGCGTACGACGTGGCCGGTGACACTGTGCGGATCCCACGGTCCGCCACGGCAGGGTTGGGTGGCTGGACGCCACTCAAGTTCTATCGTGGCGCGTGGTCGGCGGCGGCGACGGACCCGGTGCTTCGCATCAATGTCGGCGAGTTCAATGCGATGCTCGGCCGCTCGTACGCCGAGATTGCGGCGCAGAGTCGGTCGCAGCACAAGTCGCAGGCGTTCGGATCGATCCAGCCGAAGGGCGCGCGATTCACGCAAGTGCGCCGCGAGGCGACGCGCGTGAACGAGTCGCAGCCGGCCGGCGCCGAGCGATCGCTGTTCGACGGCATCGATACGACGTGGGCGCGGTTCAAGACGGTGTCGACAGAGCCGCCGGTTGCTCAGGAGATTGACCGGGTTCAATCGCTCGTGGAACAGGTGAAGGCGACGCCGTACCTGCGTGATCCGTCCTCCGCGGTTGGACCATTGACGGTGCTTGCCGGCGAGCTGGCGCGGTTCGGTGTGGCACCTAACGACTTTGCTCGAACGCATCCGGGTGTCAAGGTGGTCGGGGCGCTGCCCGCGTCGGCCGACCTCCGGGAAGCAGCGACCATTGCCTATCGCAAGGCGGTCGACGCGATCGCGCTCGCGAGCGGCGTGGCTGTAGAGGCAACGATTCCGCGCGAGCAGATCGCCACGGGCGACAGCACGCCGCTGACCGTCACCGTCTACAACCGCGGTCGCTTGGCGGTGCAGGCGGATCCGTCGTACATCGTGCATTGCCAACGGAGTCGTCCGATGCCCGGCGGACGCGCGCCGCGCGACTCGGTCATGCTTTGGAACGACAGCACGGCCACCATTCTCCCTGATAGCGCGCGCACCTGGCGAGGATTCGAGTGTGCGCAGAGCGAACAGCCTGTCGACGGACCGTATTGGTTGAGCCCCCCACGCCAGGGCGACATGTTCGCCAAGGCGAGTCTCGTCGAATCCGAGAACCAGGCCACACGTGGAGCCGTCGTTAGGGTCCGACTATCGGTTGGCACGCCGCCGGGATATCCGGTCGAGCTCGACGTGCCGGTCGTATATCGGTACGCCGATCCGCTCCGTGGCGACGTGAGTCGTCCGTTGGCGTTCGTCCCCGAGCTGTCGGTCACGCTCGATCGCGCGGTGGAGTATGCGCCCGCGCGTACGCCGCTCGTCAGGCAGCTTCGCGTGGAGGTGCGCTCGGCCGCTACGGTGTCGCGGGACGTTCGTGTCTCGCTGCGGCTGCCGAACGGCCTTCGCGTCGATTCCGCTGCGCGATCGGTGACGCTCCCGGCATACGGGGCCGTGCGCAGTGCAACGTTCACGATTCGCGGGGAGCTGGTGCCGGGGCGACATATCATCTCCGCCATCGCGGAGTCGGATGGACGCCGCTACGCCACGGGCTATACGGCGATCGAATACGATCACATTCGACCGCAGCGACTCTATCGCGATGCGACGGTCGCGATCGAGGCGGTCGATCTCAAGGTCCCGGCCGACGCCGTCATCGCGTACATCCAGGGCGTTGGAGACAACTCGGCTCCGATGCTGCAGCAGCTTGGGTTGCGCGTGACCGCGCTGAACCCGGCGGATATCCCGAAGACGGATCTCTCGCGCTTCAACGCGATCGTCGTGGGCTCTCGTGCGTACGAGTCGAACGACGCGCTCGTGGCGAACAATGCGGCGCTGCTCGACTACGTGAAAAAGGGCGGAACGATGGTGGTGCAGTACGGCCAGTACGAGATGACGCGGGCGGGGATGATGCCGTATCCGATCACGCTCGCCCGGCCGGCGGATCGGGTGACGGACGAAACGAGCCCGGTCCGCCTCCTCGACCCCAAGGCCCGTGTACTGACCTACCCGAATACGATTACCGAGTCGGATTTCTCGGGTTGGATTCAGGACCGGACGCTGTACATGCCGAGGACGCATGCGGGCGAGTATGCCGGGGTGTTGTCGACGAACGACCCGAGCGAGCCGCCTAACGACGGGCCGATTCTGGTGGCGAAGTACGGCGCCGGTACGTACGTCTATACGACGCTCGCATTCTTCCGTCAGCTGCCGAACGGTGTTCCGGGTGCGGCGCGGCTCTTCGTGAACCTGCTGGCGGCCAAGGCGCCGGAGAAGGTGGTCGTTCCGTAGGCGGCAGGCGACAGGCGACAGGCGACAGGCGCTAACGACTCGCGACTACCGACCTACGACTCAGGCTACTTATGGCGAGTCCGACAACGACCACGGTCACGGCGCCGATGACGTTATGCCAGAGGAACGCCACGTCCGGTCGGCCAAAGTTCACCGCGCCAACCGCTAACATCCCGGAGATGAGCCCGACGAACGCGCCCAACGCGCGCGCCTTCGGAATCATTGCCAACAGGAACACGCCGAGGATCGAGCCGTAGAAGAATGACCCGAAGCGGTTCACGACCTCGATCAGTGATCCGAGGCTCACGGCGTAGGTCGCGATCACACACGCGAAGATGCCCCAGAGCGCGGTCGCGACCTTCGACGCACGCAGATACTCGGCGTCGGGCGCTACGGGGCGCACCCACCGCCGATAGAAGTCGATCACCGACGCTGTCGCGAGCGAGTTGAGCTCCGCCGCCACCGCCGACATCGCCGCGGCCATCACGGCCGCGATGAAAATCCCCGTTAGGCCCACGGGAAGGTCGAACAACACGAAGTGCGGGATGATGTAGTTCACATCCTTCGACGACTCGCCGGTCACGCGCTCCGCCAAGGCCAGCGCTTCCGTCCGCACCCCCTCCACGCGCGTTTCGGCGGCGCGGAACGCGTCGCGTGTTGCCGCCGCGTCGTGCGCCGCGATGCCGCGGGCTGCCGCGTCACGGTCTGCGAGCGCCGCTCCATACTGCGCGGCCAGCGCCTGGTACCGCGCCGGCTCTGCCTCGCGCGCGCGTCGGTCGTGCGCTGGATTGAAGAGCATCGGCGGCTTCTCGAACAGATAGAACACGAACACCAACACGCCGACCAGCAGCACGGCGGCCTGCAACGGGATTTTCCAGTACGCGCTGATGAGCAGGGAGCTGCGCGCCTCGTCTACGGACTTCGCCGTGAGGAACCGCTGCACCTGGCTCTGGTCGGTTCCGAAGTAGGACATCATCAGGAACGTGCCGCCGATGACACCGGACCAGAACGTGTACTGCTGCGTGAGGTCGAAGTGGAAGTCGAGCGCGCGGAGCCGTCCCACCGAGCCCGCGATTCGCAGTGCATCATCAGGGCTCACCGGCAACTTGAGGAGGGCGACGGTGATCACCGCCGCGATTGCCGTGACGACGAGGACCATCTGCTTCACGTCGGCCCATGTGACGGCCTGTACCCCGCCCATCACCGTGTACAGAACGGTTGGGACTCCCATGATCGCGACCGTGAGCCCGATCGGCCAGCCAAACACGGACGCAAACACGACGCCTGGTGCGGCGAGGATCGTCCCGCAGGACATGCCGCGCGAGATGAGGAACAGGAATGCGGTGAGCGACCGGGTCTTCGCGTCGAAGCGTCGCTCGAGGTACTCATAGGCCGTGTACACCTTCGCGCCGTGCAGAAACGGCACGAGGGTGACACCGATGATCACCATCGCCAGCGGGAGCCCGAAATAGAACTGGATGAATCGGAGGCCATCCGTCGCGCCCTGCGCGGTGGTCCCGATCATCGTGACGGCCGACAACTGCGTGGCCATGACCGAGAGGCCGACTGCCCACCAGGGAAGGCTCCGATTCGCGAGGAGATATCCCTCGATCCCGGTGGATCGCCGCGTCCGCCGGATACCGTCTATGCCGACGTAGGCGAGATAAACGGCGACGATGATCCAGTCGAGCGCGTGCACGAAACCCGATCAGGGCGTGTAGTGCGACTGGAGCAGCCAGAGCAGGAGGACCGCTCCGACCTGAACCGCCATAACGCGAATCAACGTCTTGCGAAACGTCGGGGTCGCCGGCGCTGGCGACTCTCTCGGGCTTGTCATGTCGGAAAAGGGTCGGGTCGTGTCGTGTCTCGTTCGCACATCACGCGCGGCCATAGTATCCGCTCGCGTGGGCCGCTAGCAAGGCTGCTCGATCCGTCAGGAACAAACCCTGACGACGTCGGACTTCCGTCTCCCGTCGATTCAGCGAAATGTGACGGTGTTGGTCGATCGAAAATGGTCCGTATCAACGTCGCTAACCGCAATCTAACCGTCGATGAAAGAGCGGGTCGGTCGCGTGTGGTGCGCTCCGACGACCTCGTGATCGCTGGTGGCGCGCGTCATTCCTATTCTGATCACAACGAATGGGAGTCAATCGCTCCGGAAATCACGAGCATCGATCCGATGCCCCTCGAGATTATGACAAGCGCGCCGCCGATACCATCGCGCGCCGCATTCGTGACGCGGAACCGTACGTCTCGGTATAGGAATTACGGCAGGTCGCGACGACCGGCCGACACAAGGCGGTCGCGGACGTCGGGGAGCTTCTGAGTCAACGGCTGGATCGGTCGCCTGGTGGTTCTGGCGTTTCATTCACATTACGTCGGTTCCCGAACCCGCCTCAGTGTCCTCCTGCAACGGGCGTATTCGTACTCTACGGACCAGCGTGGCGTCAGCCTGATTACGTAGGCAGCCACAGCGAGCGCACTCGCGATGTCTCTAATCCGAAGAATCGTGGGCGAATGGTCCGACCTTTGGTTGACGTCCCGAGCAATTCATCGAATATTCGATTTCCGCGGCGACCATCGACGCCGATGCCGTAGCCGCGTACGCCTACTCGGAGCACTGCATGGCAGCGGATGGCCGTAGCGCTACGGCGATCGATGCTCCAGCGTCACCCGTGCGAGTCCTCATCGCGGAGGACGACACAGAGCTTCGCGGCACGCTCAGTCGGAGCCTGAGCGCGGTCGGCCACGTCGTCGTCGGCGAAGCAGCGACGATGAGCGATGCGTTCGACCGCACACGCGAGCTCTCGCCCGACGTACTGCTGCTCGATGCGCATCTCGGTCCCGCGCGGATGGCCGAAGCCGCGAAGACGCTCGCCCACGACAATCCCGGCGTTGCGGTGATCTACCTCTGCGGCGACCAGACGTTCGCGCTCGATGGCGATGTGGCCGACACGACGGCGATCTCGGTGCTTCCGAGCTCCTGCCCGGCGGCGCTCCTGGACTCCAGCATTCGCCTCGCCGCTCAGCGCACCCGCGAGCTCCGCTCGGCCCGCGAGGAGGTGGCGCTCGTTAGGCAGCAGCTCGAGAACCGCAAGGCGATCGAGCGTGCCAAGGGCATCCTCATGCGCCGCACCGGACTGTCCGAACAGGAAGCCTACCGGATCCTCCAGCGTACGAGCCAGGACCGATCGGTCCCGATGGTCGATGTCGCGCGAGAAGTTTTGGAGAGTGAACCTGGAAGATAAGCCGGCGGCGGGGGACGGGCGGTGGGCGACGGGTAAGATGCGGAACCCTCGGGAGGCATCTCGCAGTGAGATGAGCCTCCCGAGGGTTCTCGCTTT
>DATCGG010000550.1:0-3770 GCA_036509075.1 Gemmatimonadaceae bacterium | reverse complement strand
TTTCTCTTTCTGTTTCGACGCGGCGTCGGGTTGTCTGCGGCGCGGGACACGAACGCGGTCGACCTGATGAACGCCGAGCAAGCCGCACACGGGCAGGACGCGCGGAACACCCTTCAGCTTCAGTTACTGGAAGGCAGAGAGCTGAGTGATGCGCTCGCTGGTCCGGCGTGAGTCGTTGGGAGCCGGATGTATTCGCGTTTCTGGATGAATACATGCGAGGTGAGTCGACGCACGATGCACGACGCTAGTCGCGTGCAGTCACCACCATCGTGCTGTTGGACACGCTCGCCACGACGATTCGAGAGTTGCCCGACCGCGGCGTGATCTCGAAATCGTAGGTCTCGCCTGGTGCGATGTGCAGCGTGGCCGAGCGGGCGGTTGCCATCCGGTCCGGGAGGTTCGCTCCGTCCTTCGCGATCGCTCGCCATGTCACGAGCGCGGAGTCGGAGGCGAGCGCGGATGCAAACCAGGAGAGATCGGCATCTTCGTCCGCCGTCATGTTGATCACCCGGAACCGATGCCTGACGCCCGCGCGGAGCTCGAGGGCCCGAGGAGAGGTGGACCCGTTCAGGGCGACCACGTACTCCTCCTTCTCGAACGCGCCGCCGATCATCAGCACGTGGTCCGTCGCAGGGTCCCAGCGTTCGCCGGGCTCGAGCACGATCAACGGTGCGTAGAGACCGCGCGCGACCTGCCGGAAGTCGTCGGCGTGCGTGTGGTAGATGAACGTGCCCGCGCGCGGCGGCGTGAAGCGCGCGACGAACGAGTCGTTAGGTGCGATCATCGGCGCCGTCCGGGCGCCGGCGCCGCTCCAGCCGGCGACGCCGTCGTAGAAGCTCTCGAGCTCGATGCCGTGCCAGTGCACCGCGGTCGGATTGCTCGTCCGGTTCACCACCGTCACCTGAGCCGGTACGCCGCGCGTCACGACGATCGGGGCACCGGGAATGAGAATGGAATCACGCGCAGGCTCGGTGTTTCCATCCACGGTGACGAAGCCGAGCCCTTCGCGCTTACCGTAGAAGCCAGCTCGTTCCTGCACGAACACGCGCACCCGCTGCGCCGCGTTCGCCTCTGGCGGTGGTCCGGCGTCCCCCGCACGCGGCAACACCGTCACACCGACCACGAGACCGCTCATCCCGTCCGTGGCGTGTGACACACCGTGACGGACGTGCAGCGGTCCGGGCGGTGGGTCCACGTTGTCGAGCGTGTATCGCAGCATGTACGACGTGTGCGCAGGCTTGTGACAGTGTAAGAGCCAATTGCCCGCGCGTGTGGGTACCCAGGTGAGCGTGAAGTTCCCGAACGCCTGGAGGTTCTCGGTGACGACCCAGCGCCGCTGCTCCGGCGTGTAGATGCTGTCGAGATCCGCCGAGCCTCGGCTGTCGACGCGGAAGTAGAACCCATGCAGGTGCATCGGGTGCTCGCCGTACGACCCGTCGATGACGCGCCAGCGGACGGTGTCGCCTAACGTGTACGTGAAGCGCGGCGTATGCGGCCAGATCTTCCCGTTGAACAGGAACAGGATGCGCTCATCCGATGTCTTCGCCGTCGAGTCGATGAGCCGGTTCCAGAAGCTCACCACCAGCACGCGCTCCGGGGGCGGAGCGTCGGTGGTATCTCCAATGATGACGCCAAACAGCTGGGTCCCGTGTCCGCCGTCCATCGGCTCGCCGCCAGCTCGCAACTGACCGACGTACACGTAGGCGCCCGGGACGTTGATGGTGAACGACACCGGTCGAGTTTCGCCAGGCGGGACGCTAACCGGTGATTCCTTCGATCCTGGTCCGCGCTCGCGAAGACCGGACACGACCAACGTTTCGGGCAGGGCATTGCGGATGGTCGCCTGGACCCGAGTGCCGACCTTCGCCCTGAGCAGTGGACCAGGAACACTCGGCGCCGCTCCCTCTTCTCCGAACGCATCCGCGGGAAGCGCCACCCCCGTGTCGCTGGCGGGGCGCCACTGTGCTCGTTGCGCGACCAGCTTCACAGTGAGCACGCCTTTTCGGAGCACGCCGGCGGACCGCTGGAAGTCGTTCGCGCGGGCCATTGGCCGGATAGAAGTCGGGGACGAGCCGGGACGCGGCCCGGGACCGAGCGAGACCACGAGCGCAAACGCGAGGGCGATTCGCATGGCGATACGATAGCTCCGAACGGTTGAGCCCACTATCCAACGCCGTGCGCCGCCGGAGCGTAACATTACGCTGTTCCATGTTACGCTTCCTACGCACCGCCGGACGTTAGATCGTGAAGCCCACTAGTCGCTCAGTCACTGCCATCGCGCTTGCCCTCATCGGGCTGCTCGTCGTGCGGCCTACCAACGCCCAGGCACAGCAGCACTCGATGGCGGGAATGAACCACATCATGGTCCCCGAGGGCGCCGCCTATACGGTCGCCGACGTCGAGTTCATGCAGGGGATGATCGCCCACCACGCGCAGGCCATCTACATGTCGCGCCTGGCCTCGTCGCACGGTGCGAATGCCAAGCTGCTCAAGCTCGCGACCAAGATCGATCAGTCGCAGGTTGCCGAGATTCGCATCATGCAGCAGTGGCTCCGCAGTAATGGACAGACGGCCCCGGATACGTCGTCATGGCGTACCATGCGGATGGCGGGGATGCTGACCGACGACCAGATCAAGGCGCTCACTGACGCCAAGGGCGTCGAGTTCGATCGCGCGTACCTCGAGTACATGATCCAGCACCACGAGGGTGCGCTGCAGATGGTGAAGGACCTGTTCGCCACGCCGCGCGCCGGTCAGGAAGTCGACGTCAACGTGTTCGCGAATGACGTCGTGTCGGTGCAGACCGCCGAGATCGGCGCGATGCGCCAGATGTTGTCCCAGCTGTCGGACAGATAGCTGTCATCCCGAGCGAAGCCAGTCGTCATCCTGAGCGAAGCGAAGGATCGCGGTCGTCCCGGTAGAGGGCTCTTTGTTTCGGGACACTCGCGATCCCTCGCCTGACGGCTCGGGATGACACTCACTAACCCAACCCTGGAGCTCTACCTCATGCCCTTAGCCCGCAGGGCGTTTGCGTTTGTCGCGCCCCTCGTCGTCCCTTCGCTGCTCGCAGCGCAGACCTATCCCAGCAAGACGGATCCGCGCAGCAATCTCAAACCGGGCCGTCTCGACGCCGGCACCGCCGCAAGCGGCATGCGTCTCGTCTCGTTCTCCGAGAAGCCCGCCGTGTTCGACACCGCGCGCGGCCTGACGTTCATCAACTCGGATCTCGCGTTCGCCGGCAAGTATGTCTACCAGGGTAACTTCGCCGGCTTCACGATCTGGGACGTGAGCGACCCCGCGAAGCCCAAGGTCGTCTCGGCCGTTTCGTGCATCACGTCGCAGGGCGACCCGTCGATCTACGGAAACCTGCTGTTCCTTTCCGCCGAGGGTGGTGGCAATCGCAACGACTGCGGGAAGGGCGGAGTCACGGACCCGAAGGACCACATGGCTGGAGTCCGGATCTATGATGTGTCGAATCCGGCAGAGCCCCGGCTCGTGAAGAATGTGCAGACCTGCAAGGGGTCGCACACGCACACGATCGTGCCGAGCTACAAGGACAAGGACATCATCTACATCTACGTGTCCGGTAACCAGGCCGCGCGTCCGGAGACGGAGCTCGCGGGCTGCAAGAACGGAACGGATGCAGCGGACACGACGAACTCGCTCTTCCGACTCGACGTCATCAAGGTGGATCTCAAGCATCCGGAGAAGGCCGAGGTCCTGACGGGTGCGCGCATCTTCACGGGTCTCGATCCCGCGCCGCGCGCGGC
>DATCGG010000549.1:0-6972 GCA_036509075.1 Gemmatimonadaceae bacterium | reverse complement strand
CGCTCGGTGCCTCGACCCACTCCTTGAGCGGGCTGCCTAGCTGCAACGGGAACGCGGCACCGCCGGTGCCGCGACCAGGCTCGCGAGCCGTCCGGGATGAAGCGCGGCCGCGAAGAGTGCGGCGCCGGTGCCAACGTCAGGTCCGACGACGTGAGGACGCTCGAGCCCGAACGCGTCGGCGATGCGAACGACGAACTCACCCATCGCCCGAGGCGAGAACAAACTCTCGCAACCCTCCGAATGCCCGAACCCCGGAAGGTCCACGGCAACGAGATGTGCGTGCTCCGCCAGACGCGACCACGTCGGCTCGAACGCGAACAGGCTTTCGGGCCACGGATTGAGCCTCGCGCGTTCATCGCCTAACGTGGCACTGGCGCCCGTGCCACAGTGATGGTCGAGACGCGCGCCGGCCTCCATTACACGATGGTATCGACAAAGGGTCGCCGGCCGTCCTCACCAGGCCGAAAGGGCGGGTGGGCCGGTTTTTTCCCCAACCCGTAAACCCTCTCGACGACTACGTGTGTCGGAGTCAAAAGAGTCCGAACCGATCCCCCTCGCGCCCGCTCCGAGGTCCCGATGACATCCGCTCTATTCCACGACTTCCGATACGCCGCCCGCGCACTTCGAAACGCCGCTGGGTTCACGACGGTCGCAGTCGCGACGTTGGCCCTGGGTATCGGAGCCAATACCGCGATGTTCGGTGTTGTCGATGCGCTCCTCTTCAAGCCGCCGGCCGGAGTCGCGGCGCCCGGCGAGGTGTTCAAGATCCGGGTGACCGTGCCGACGGACGATATGCAACGCAACACGGAATTGTCGTCCGTCCTGTCGTACCCCGACTTCACGGATCTCCGAACCCATACCCGCGCATTCAGCGCTCTTGCCGCGTACGCCCGGAACGCGTTGACGGTCGGCGAAGGAACGGAAGCGAGATCGCAACCGTCGCTCCTCGTGAGCGGAAGCTATTTCCCGATGCTCGGTGTTCGGCCTGCGCTCGGCCGACTGATTGGGCCGAGCGACGATCTCGAGAACGCGGCGGTGCCGGTGGCGGTGCTGAGCTGGGATTTGTGGCAGCGCGCATTTGCCGGTGACCGCGCGGTCATCGGTCGCTCGATCCAGATCAACGGTCGGGCGTTCTCGGTCATTGGTGTCACGCCGGAGCATTTCCGTGGCACCGACCTCGATGCACCCGCGCTCTGGGTGCCGATCGGGACCGCACCTCTGCTCGGGTATGACACGCGGATGATGCGGTCGCGCTTTGCATCGTGGCTCTCCGTGGTCGGACGGTTGGCGTCGAACGCGACGCGCGAGCAGGCGCAGGCCTCAGCGCAGGCGGCGTTGCTCGCCGCACGCGACGCGGGGGAGGCGCCGCCGCTCCCGGCCGACGGTCCGATGGCGGGCCCCCCGGGTGGAGAGGTTCGGATCCAGATTGGCGGACCGGGTGGGCCCGGCGGTGGACCGCGCCGCGCGCCGCCGCCCAGACAGGTGCGCCTAACGGCTCTCGGTGGCAGTGGGACGTCCGGACTGCCGTCGCCGTTTGGCGGGGCGCAGTCGGTTCCGGTGTCGCTCTGGTTTCTGGCCGTCACCGGAGCGGTCTTGCTGATCGCGTGCGCGAACGTCGCGAACCTGCTGCTTGCTCGTGCCGCCAAGCGCGAGCACGAGATTGCCGTGCGGCTGTCGCTGGGCGCGCCGACCTGGCGCCTAACGCGGCAAATCATGAGCGAGAACCTGCTATTGGCCGCTGTGGGCGGCGTCGGCGGGCTCGCGCTCGCCTACGTCGGCGTCGGGCTTCTCCCACGCGTCGTGCCGCTGCCGCCGCTGCCGCCGTTCTTCGATGCGCGTGTCCTGACCTTCACTGCAGCGCTGACGCTGGTCACGACGCTCGCGTTCGGCCTGGTTCCGGCCGTGCGCCTCACGCGAACCGATCTACAGCGCGTGCTCTCATCGAGCGGCCGCTCCCGTCGCGGCCGGTCGCTCGGCAAGAGCGCGCTGGTGGTGGCCCAGTTGGCGGCATCGCTCGTGCTCGTGGTAGCCGCGGGATTGTTCATCCGAAGCCTGCGCAACGTGCGAGCGGTCGACACGGGCTTTGCGGCGGAGGAGGTCGCCTTCGCGTCGATCGACGGTCGCCAGCGCCTCACGCGCGACCAGGCGGAGGAATACTGGAAGCGTGCCCTGGACCGCGTGCGACAGCTGCCCGGTGTGCGCTCGGCGTCCTTGGGTGGCGTGGTTCCGTTCGAGATGAACATCATGATGCCGGTGGAGGTACCCGGGTACCGGCCGCCGGACGGTCGGCCCATGCCGGCACAGATCGATTTCGCCGGCCCGGAGTATTTCTCGACACTGGGTATCGCGGTGAAACAGGGCCGGTCGTTCACGGCAGACGACCGGGAATCGAGCGCGCCGGTGGTGATCGTCAATGAGACGCTCGCGCGGCGCGTGTGGGGCGGCGCGTGGCCGATCGGCCGCTGCCTTCGCCTCGGAGGTCCCGGTGGAGACGCGGACCCGTGCATGGAAGTGGTGGGTGTCGCGGCGAATGCTCGTTATGCGGACGTGACCCAGCCCTCGCCGCCGTTCGTGTACCGGCCGCTCGCCCAACGTCCGCGAATGGCGCCGCCCATGACCGTCCTGCACATTCGTGCGACCGGCGATCCGTCGTCGGTGATTGCCGTCGTTAGGCGCGAGCTGCAGGCCCTGGACTCCAGCGTGCCCTACGTGCGGGTCGTGCCGATGATGGATCTCATCGCGCCGCAGCTCACGCCGTGGCGCACCGGCACGTTCATGTTCTCGCTGTTCGGCGCGCTCGGCCTGACGTTGGCCGCGATCGGGCTGTACGGCGTCATCTCGTTCGTCGTCGCGCAGCAGACGCGTGAGATGGGGGTGCGGCTCGCGCTGGGAGCACGGCGCGGAGATGTTCTGACGCTCGTATTGGGCCAGGGGATGCGACTCATCGCGGTCGGCATCGGGCTTGGCGCCCTGGTGGCGGCAGCGACGACGCGGCTGTTCGGCGCGATGATGTATGGGGTGAGCGCCCTCGATCCGTTGGTTTATGTCGGCACTGCAATGTTGCTGACTGTGGTCGGCCTCGTGGCGATCATCGTTCCGGCACGACGAGCCACGCAGGTCGATCCACTCGTGGCGTTACGTGCCGAGTGAGCGTGACGAGTCGGTGCGATCTCGCCTGGACGCCGGCGTCAGCCGCGCGGCCATGAGCACCAGCTCGGGGAGTGACTCTGCCCGCATCTTCCGCATCACGTTGCCGCGATGCGCCTTCACCGTGATCTCGCTGATCCCGAGCTCGTGTCCGACATGTTTGTTCAGACGTCCGGCGACGATGAGCGCCGTCACTGGCGCTCGCGTCGGCTGAGCAGCGCGTGACGCGCCTCGAGCGCTCGCAGCTCTGCGTCCTGCGCCAGCAACGTGCGCTCGCAGGCGCGCTGCACCGCGGCGAGAAAGTCGTCCGGATTCACGGGCTTGGCGACCACGAGGGCGGAAGCGGAAGCTTCTCGTCTACAAGGGCGGCTCGCCCGATGAGCAGCTGATTGCGCGCGCCGGCATTCCGCCGTCGGCCGAACCGGAGATGATCGGGAGCCTCGACCGGCTGCTCGCGGCGGTACAGGCGCTCGACGCTGGTGACATGGTGGTCGCGTGGGAGCCGCTGGCGACGGGGCTCGAGACGAAGCACGAGTTCAAGCGCATCGCCGAGTTCAGGTGCTGGCTCTCGCTGTACTGCCACAAGCGGTGGCAGCGAGGCGCGCTGCGCGCGCTGAAGCGCCAGTTCAAGGAGCTGTCGTCGGCGAATGGAATTACTGTCGGCGAAATCGCGAGAGAGCCATCGAGTGTCTCGCCGTGGAGCTCAAGGCGCTCGAGTACTTTGCCGCCAGCAGTGGGCTGAGGGCGCCGCGCTGACCGCCGAATCACGACAACAACGTTAGGCAACGGCTCGGGCTGCCTCGGAGCAGGCCCGAACAGCTTGCATTTGGCCCCGAACGCCGAGTCGGTACCAAAGTATCGGAAGTACCATCGTGTAATAGAACACCCATGACGCGCGCGAAAGATTGCCGGGTGATGATACCACCGCGAGTCGCGGTGCCGACAGCGCCCGCGGGCCTGCCAGCTTGACGTTAGGTGAGAAAGGCTGGAGCGCATCGCGGGATGATTCTGACTCAACGGACAACACTCCGATGGCAACCGGCGCAACGCTCTTCATCAGTGCCCTCCTCACCGGCGGCAGGCTGGCGGCTCAGCAACGCCCAACTCTCGACGTCGGCGAGCGGCTCGAGTACGACGTGAAGTTCGGCGCGATCCACGTGGGCACGGGGGCGATGGAGGTCCGCGAGATGGCGGATGTACGAGGGCGAGCGACGTGGCACACGACATTCGCCATCCGGGGCGGCGTCCCGTTCTTCCACGTAAACGACCGGATGGAGAGCTGGATCGACACGGCGACGTTCTCGGTCCTGCGGGCGGTACAGGACAACCACGAGCGAGGTCGCCACCGCACGCGTACGATAGAGCTCTACCCCGAGCGTCGCGTGTACGTCGACGCCAGGCAGCCGGACGTCGAGGAGCCGAGCGTCGACCAGCCGCTCGACGAAGGCGCGTTCCTCTTCTTCCTGCGAACCATCCCGCTCGAGGTCGGCCGGCGCTACGACTTCGACCGCTACCTCAAACCGGACCGCAATCCCGTCACCCTCGAGGTCGTCCGCCGAGAGCGCATCACGGTTCCGGCCGGGACCTTCGAGACGATTGTCGTCCGGCCCACGATCAAAACCAAGGGAATCTTTTCCGAGGACGGCCACGCCGAGGTGTGGTTGACCGACGACGCTTGCCACCTCGTCGTGCAGATGAAGGCGAAGCTCTCGTTCGGGTCCATCAACCTGTACCTGCGCCACTACGCGCCGGGTGCGGTCATAGCGGAGGGAGGTCGATGATCACCAGCGACCGGGTCGGCGCCGCTCGGCTCGCCCGGGATCTGGAACGCGAAGGTCGCTCCCGGCCCGTCGTTAGGCTCGCCCCAGAGCTGGCCGTGATGGCGCTCGATGATCGAGCGGCTGACCGACAGCCCGATCCCCATGCCACCGTTCTTGGTCGTGTAGAACGCGTCGAAGAGCCTCGGCAACGTCTGCCGATCGAGTCCGACGCCGGCGTCGCGCACCGTCACCCGCACCCAGGGGCCTTCGCGTTCGGTCCTGACCAATAGCTGCCGCGAGCGGTCGTGGACGTCGGCCATGGCATCCGACGCGTTGCGGACGAGGTTGAGGATGACCTGCTGCAGTTGGATGCGATCGCCGCGCACCGGCGGCAGGTCATCGGCCGGTTCCAGCCGCAGCACGACGCGGTTTCGCTTGAGATCGCTCGATGACAGCGCCAGGACCTCTCGCGTCGCGTCGTTGAGATCGAGCGGCTCGAGCGTGAGCGCCTTCTTGCCGAACAGCGCCCGCAGCCGCGCGATGACGTCGACGGCGCGGTTCGCGTCACGCGTGACACGCCTAACGATTTCTCGCGCGCCGTCCAGGTTCGGCGGGTCGGCGCTCAACATCCGCGCGCCCGTGCTCACGTTGGTCAGAATCGCCGACAGCGGCTGGTTGACCTCGTGGGCGATCGACGCCGCGAGCTCACCGGCAGTCGCGATCTGCGCCGCGCGAGACATCGACGTCTGCAGCTCGCGGAGCGCTTCCGACGCCCGCTGCAGCTCGATGGTCGCCAACCAGTGCTCCGTCATGTCCATCAACGCGCCGATGAATTCCACGAGCTCACCGGCCGCGTTCACGACGGGATGGCCGGTCGCGTACTGATATCGGATGGTGCCATCGGGCAGCACGATCCGGTATCCCGCTTGATAGTCCGTCTTGTCCCGCATGCACTGCTCGAACTGCGCCTGGACTCGAGCACGGTCTTCCGGATGAATCCGGTCGAACCAGAATGGCGGCTTGGTTATGTCCTCGCCCGGCTGGATCGCGTAGAAGCGCTGAATCTCGGGGGAGCTTTCGACCACGTCGGTCGCCACGTCGTACCGCCACCCACCAGTGTGACTCACCGCCTGGACCTGCAGGAGAAACGACTCGCTTTTCCGCAGCGCATCCTCGGCCCGCTTCCGGTCTTCGATGTCGGTGTTCACTCCATACCACTTGACGACCGACCCGGACTCGTCGCGGAGCGGGTTCGCGCGGAAGAGGAACCACCGGTACTCGCCGTCGCGTTCCTTCAGTCGCGCCTCGGCCTCCCCGGGTGCCTCCGAGGCCAGGATGCGCTGCCACGTCGCTGCCAGGCCGGCGAAGTCGTCGGGATGGACCGCCGCCGCCCAACCCCAGTCCTTCGCCTCGTCCGCCGTGAGCCCGATGTAGCTCAAGAAGTGCTGGTTGAAGAACTCGGCGCGGCCATCAGTGTGCGCCGACCACGCCAGTACAGGAATGGTGTTGATGATGGTGGCGAGGTTGTCCCCGCTCGCGCGCATCGCGTCTTCGGCGCGCTTCAGATCGTCGATGTCAACGAGCACGACGTACCAGCCGGTGATCTCGTGGTGCTCGTCCCGGACAGCCACGGCGCGGACCTGGAACCATCGATAGACGCCGTCCGCTCTCCTGCATCGGTGCTCGATGCGGTACGGCTCTCCGGTCGTTACGGACTCCGTGAACGCCGCGACCACGCGGGGGAGGTCATCCGGGTGCACGGCATCAATCATGGCCCAGTTGCGCAGCTGCTCTCGCGTCTTACCGAAGTATTCGAGAACCTCGCGGCTGAAGAGCTCGACCTGGCCCGTCATGCTCATGGTGACCATGAGGCCCGGATAGCTCTCGACCCACCCGGCGAAGGTGGTTTCGACCATGCGCAGATCGGCTTCGGCGCGGCGTCGATCGTCGATGTCGGTGTTGATGCCGCACCATCGAGCGATCCGATCAGACGCGTCGGTCTCCGGGCAGACGCGGCAGAGGAACCAGCGGTACGCGCCGTCTAAGCGTCTGAGGCGCAGCTCCA
>DATCGG010000548.1:0-92923 GCA_036509075.1 Gemmatimonadaceae bacterium | reverse complement strand
CAATGCGGCTACTCCGCCGAAGCTCGCCCCGTACCCAACGCTCGTCGGAACCGCGATGACCGGCCGCGCCACGAGGCCGCCCACCACCGATGGAAGAGCGCCATCCATCCCGGCCACCACGATGACGACCGAGGCCCCGGTGAGCGTCTCCGCGCCGGCCAAAACCCGATGGATGCCTGCGACGCCCACATCGGTGAGGCGGTCCACGCTGTTACCTAACGCCCGCGCCGTTACAGCGGCTTCCTCGGCCACCGGAAGATCACTTGTGCCCGCGGTCACAATGAGGATCCTGCCGCTGCCGGGCGGCACGGGCTCCGCGGGTGCGAGGTGGGCACACCGCGCGAGCTCATTGATCTCCGCCTCCGCGAAGGTGCGCCCCAACCGGTCGAGCGCATCGGGGCTCGCGCGCGTCACCAGGAAGCCCTCTCCGCGGGCGGCGATGCGATCGGCGATCGTGACGATCTGCTCGGTCGTCTTGCCCTGGCCGAGGATGACTTCGGGGTACCCCTGCCTGAGCGCGCGATGGTGATCGATCGTCGCGAACGGGAGCGACTCGACCGGATCTCGCGCAAGCCGGTCGAGCGCAGTGTTGATGTCGAGTTGGCCGTCCGCGACCTGACGCAGCAGCGCCAGCACACGGTCGCGAATCACGCCGCCGCGGGCTCCTGGTCCGCCGCATCGACGGCCTCGAGCAGATCGCTCTCGATGGATCGCTCTTCGAGCCACCGGAGGTAGTCCCCGAAGATCCCCTCGACCTCTCCGAATCCGTTGACGACATGGAGTCGTCGCCGCAGGTCGGCCGAGTTGGGCAGGCCCTTCACATACCAGCCGAGGTGCTTGCGGAACTCGATGGCCGCGCCTTCGGGGTCTGCCTCGTAGCTCTGAACCATCGCCGCGTGCTGCAGCGCGATGGCGAACCGCTCGGCAACGGACGGTGTCGCCGGCACCGGCGTTCCGTCGATCAGCGCGCGCGCCTGCGCGAAGATCCATGGCTGCCCAAACGATCCGCGCGCGATCATCACGCCGGCGCAGCGTGTGTGCTCACGCATACGTAGCGCGTCGGCAGCCGTCTTGATGTCGCCGTTACCGATCACCGGGATCTCCAGTGCATCCACCACGGCTGCGATCTCGTCCCAGCGGGCGTTTCCGCTATACATCTGCGTGCGCGTACGCGGGTGGAGCGTGAGCGCTCGCGCGCCAGCGTCCTGGCAGCGCAGAGCGATAGCGACGGGATCGCGCATCTCTTCATTCCAGCCGCTTCGGATCTTCACCGTGACCGGCAGCGAGGTGGCGGAGGAGACCGCGCGGATGACGCCCTGCACGAGGTTGAGATCGCGGAGGCAGCCGGAGCCGCCGTTGCGCTTCACGACTTTCTTGACGGGACAGCCGAAGTTGATGTCGATGAAGTCGGGCTGGAACACGTCCGAAACGAGTCGCGCCGCGTCACCCATCGCGGTCGGATCGGCGCCGAAAATCTGAACGCCGATCGTGCGCTCATCCGGGCCGAAGCGAAGCTTGCCCCATGTTGCCTCGTTCTCCCGGCGGATGCCTTCGGCCGACAGGAACTCGGTGACGACGACGTCCGCGCCGTGCTGACGGCACAGACGCCGAAACGGCGACTCCGACACCCCCGCCATTGGAGCGAGGATGACCGGGATCTCGTGGTCCACCGGGTACGGGAAGCGCATGGTGGCAACCTAACCGCGCTCCAGATGTCGTGCAACGTGAAGATTTGACACGACTTGCCGGGCTGGATAACTTCGGTCGCTCAGGGGCGCCGGCTGCAGGTGCCCCTCTTTTCTACGAGGCCAAGGGAACGCGATGGAACTGCGCGAGTTCTTCTCCGAAGACGCCGTGAAGCTGGAACTCGAGGGAACGACGAAGGACGAGATCCTCAAGGAAATGATCAGCCTCCTCAAGCTCGACGAGAAGTCCGAGGGGATGCTGTTCAAGATGCTCAAGCGCCGTGAGAATCTCGGCTCGACCGGGATCGGCCGAAGCATTGCTATCCCGCACTGCCGGTCGCTGGTGGTCAACAAGCTCCGAGTGGCGTTCGGCAGGAAGAGCGAAGGCGTGGACTTCAAGGCGATCGACGAGAAGCCGGTGAAGTTCTTCTTCCTCATCGTCGCACCGCCGCTGGAGGTCTCGAACCAGTACCTCCCGGTGCTGGGCAAGATCGCGCAGTTCTCGAAGGAACCCGATGTGCCTGATCGCCTGCTGGCGATTCACGCCCCAGGCGAATTTATGAAGCTCCTCGAAGAGAAAGGAGTTTGACCGGGGACTAGGGACCAGGGACTCGGGACTCGGCCGGGATGCCAGTAGCACCGAGGAACCTTCCACTGTAGCAATAGCCTCCCGGCCGAGTCCCCAGTCCCCAGTCCCGATGTCCCTGTCACTCCCACTCGATCGTGGCCGGCGGTTTTGAGCTGATATCGTACACGACGCGATTCACACCGCGCACTTCGTTGATGATCCGGCTCGAGACGCGCGCGAGCGCGTCGTGCGGGAACGGGAACCAGTCCGCCGTCATGCCGTCGGTGCTGGTGACTGCTCGTAAGGCGATGACGTTCTCGTAGGTGCGGAAATCCCCCATGACACCTACGGAGCGCACAGGAAGCAGCACAGCAAACGCCTGCCAGATGTCGTCGTACAACCCGGCCGCGCGGATCTCCTCCAGATAGATCGCGTCTGCCTTTCGCAACACCTCGAGCTTCTCTTCCGTCACGTCGCTCAGCACGCGAATGGCGAGACCGGGCCCGGGGAATGGATGCCGCCCCACGATCTCCTCGGGCAGTCCGAGCTCACGACCGACGTTGCGCACCTCGTCCTTGAACAGCTCGCGAAGCGGCTCGATGAGCTTGAACTTCATTCCCGGCTTGAGGCCACCGACGTTGTGGTGCGTCTTGATCGTGACCGATGGCCCGCCGCGCGGTGAGACACTCTCGATCACATCGGGGTAAAGCGTTCCCTGGACGAGATAGGCGACGCCCTCGCCAACTTTCTCCGCCGCTTCCTCGAACACGTCGATGAACGTGTGGCCGATGATCGTGCGCTTCTTCTCGGGATCATCAACGCCCGCCAATGCTCCGACGAATCGGTCTTCGGCGCGCACCGTGACGAGATCGATGCCGAGGTTCGCGCGGAAGGTACGCTCCACCTGATCGCGCTCGTGCATCCGCAGCAGGCCGGTGTCGACGAAGATGCACGTGAGCTGATCGCCAATCGCGCGATGCACCAGCGCCGCAGCAACCGCGGAGTCGACGCCGCCGGAAAGTCCGCATATCACCCGCGCGCTCCCGACACGCTCGCGGATCCGCGCCGCTTCATCGTCGATAAACGTGCCCGGTGTCCACGACGCGTGCGCACCGCACACGTCGAACACGAAGTTCGAGATGATGTCCGCGCCACGCGCGGTGTGCGCTACTTCCGGGTGAAACTGCACTGCGTGAACGGGCTTCGACTCGTGGCGCATCGCCGCGATCGCCACGCTGCCGCTGCTGGCCGTCACGCGAAAGCCCGGTGGCGGTACGTCGACGTGATCGCCGTGACTCATCCAGACCGGCGTCTTCTCTCCGGCATCGAAGCCACCGAACAGTCCCGCCGGTTCGTTCACGACGAGATCTGCTCGCCCGTACTCGCGTTTCCCCGCGCCGATTACCTCCCCGCCCTGCAGGTGCGCGATCAGCTGCATGCCGTAGCAGATGCCTAACACGGGAGCGATGTCGAGCAGCGCGGGATCGGCACTCGGCACATCCTCTCCGTACACCGAGTTCGGACCGCCGCTCAGGATGATGCCCGTGGGCTTCCAGTCTCTGATCCAATCGACGGTGCGCGTCGGTGGATGGATCTCGGAGTAGACGCGGGCTTCCCGAACGCGGCGCGCGATGAGCTGGGTAAACTGGGAGCCGTAATCCAGAATCAGGATGCGGCTCGAATCTTTCACACCTTCCACGCTGGCTCCGTCAGGGAGATGAATTCGAGAGACTTCGTTTCGAGGTCCAGCACCGCGGCGGCCGGAGTGCCGTGCAGCCATCCGCACGCCTCACCCGGATTCACGATCGTGGCGCCGCCTTCGAGCTCGCGGATTTCCTGCTTGTGCGTGAACCCGTGCACGATCAGCTCGTGCGACTCGAGCGAACGCGCAGCCACTTCGCCCAGGTCGTGCACGAGCAGTATGCGCCGCCCGCCGACCTCGAGGCTGTGTGGCGATTCAAAGAGCTCGATGCCCACGCCCTTCGCTGCGAACGCCTTGAGTCCCTCGCGATCGCCGTCGTTGCGACCGAACACACCGGCGAACGGAACGTTGAGCTCGAGAAACGGCGCGAGCGAAAACGGGGAGCAGTAGTCACCAGCATGCAGCACCATCCCCGCTCCACGTTCGATCATTCGCTCCAGCAGCTCGCGAATCGCCGGGACGCGGTCATGCGAGTCGGCCATCAGCCCGATGAGCATCAGTCCACCCTCCACTCGGGTTCGAGCAGCTCCGTCGTGACGAGGTGCTCGTAGCTCTCGCGCTGCGTGACGAGCGCGAACCGATCACCATCGACCAGGACCTCCGCCGGGCGGCCCCGGGTGTTGTAGTTCGATGACATGACGTAGCCGTACGCGCCGGCCGAATGGATCGCCATCAGGTCGCCGGCGCGGACGTCCTCGAGCTCGCGATCGAGCGCGAGAAAATCGCCGCTCTCGCACACCGGCCCCACGACATCCACGCGCGATCGCCCTTCAACGGCCTCCAACGCCTCGATGCGATGGTAAGCGTTGTAGTGTGACGGCCGGAGCAGATCGGTCATCCCGGCATCGACGACGAGCAGCTTCTTGCCACCGCTCCGCTTGCGATACAGCACGCGGCTGATCAGCACGCCCGCGTTGCCAACCATGAAACGGCCCGGCTCGACGATGAGCTGAAGCCCCGTCGACCGTACCGCCGGCACAACGATCTGCGCGAACCGCTCGAGATCCGTCGGCTCCTCGGCGTCGTACGTCACGGCGAGCCCGCCGCCGATGTCCAGGTAGCGAAGATCCTTCGCGCCGTCGGATCGGAGTTGCGACAGCAGCTCCAGCACGCGCTCGATCCCGTGGCGGTACGCGTCCAGGCGTGAGAGCTGCGAGCCGACATGCATGTCGAGGCCTCGCAGCGCCACGTTAGGCAGCGATGCCGCCACCCGCGCGACGTCGCGCACCTCGTCGTACGGCACCCCGAACTTGTGCCCTTTCTCGCCGGTACGGATGTACGAGTGTGGCGTCTCGACCGTGATCTCCGGATTCACGCGAATCGCGACCGGGACGACGACACCACGCTCCCGTCCGAGCCGGTCGACCATTCGAAGCTCGTCTTCCGACTCGACATTCAGCAGAAGCACGCCGGCGTCGATGCCGTCGGCGATCTCGCGTTCGGTCTTCCCGACTCCACCGAAGATGATGTCGTGAGGCTCGAACCCGGCCCGACGCGCGCGGAAAAGCTCGCCGCCCGAAACGACGTCGGCCGCTGCTCCCAGCGACCGGAGGAGCCGCAGCAGCGCGAGGTTCGAATTCGCCTTGAGGCTGTAATGAATTCGGAACGGTACGCCGTCGAGCGCAGCGGAGAGCCGAGCATACTGCTCGCGCACGGCGTTGGCGCTGTACACGTACGTCGGCGTGCCGACCGCTCGCGCGACGGTAGACAGCGGCACGCCCTCGCACACGAGCCGGCCGTCTACGCGCGCGAACGTCGACGTCAATACGCTTTCGCCCACAGCGCCTCGTCCTTCGCAGGCTGACCACACTTGAGACACGTGCGCGGCGCCTCGGCCGAGCGAAACTCCTCGTCGGGCAGCACACGGATCGTCGCCTTCGTTTCTTCCTTGATCTGCGTTTCGCACTCGGCGCTTCCGCACCACCCGGCGTACACGAAGCCGCCGTCGCCTTCCATGACCTCCCGGAAACGGTCGTATGTCATGGGACCTCGGAAGCTGTTCGCCTCGCGCCGGTCGCGCGCCACGATCAGCATGTCTTGCTGCATGCGCCCGAGCAGCTCCTCGACTTCCTCGCCGAGCACGCCGAGGGACACGGCCTTCTTTTCTTTCGTGTCGCGCCGGACGAGCACGCCCTGCTGGTTCGCCAGATCGCGAGGTCCGAGCTCGAGCCGGAGCGGTATCCCACGCAGCTCCCAGTCGTAGTACTTGGCGCCGGGCTTCATTCCCTCGCGCCGGTCCACGTGGACGCGCAGCGCGTTAGGCTCGCGCCGTTCCCATTCACCCAGCTCCCGCTCGATGCGTGCCGCCGCCTCGAGCACGGCGGACCGCTCCTCATCGGTGCGATAGATGGGAACGATCACAAGCTCGGTGGGCGCCAGCAAGGGCGGCACACGGAGCCCGGCGTCATCGCCGTGGGTCATCACGAGCCCGCCAACGAGGCGAGTGGAAACACCCCAGCTCGTGTTCCAGGCATACTCCTGCCCTCCGCTCTCGGTCTGGAACGAGAGCTCGAACGCCTTCGCGAAGTTCTGTCCCAGATTGTGCGACGTGCCGGCCTGCAGGGCCTTGTTGTCCTGCATCATCGCTTCGCACGAGTACGTGCGGAGTGCCCCGGCGAATCGTTCCGAGTCGGTCTTGAGCCCGGTGACGACGGGCATTGCCATCCACCCTTCCATGAAGTCGCGGTAGAGACCGAGAATCTTTCGGGTTTCTTCCTGTGCCTCGTCGTGGGTGGCATGGGCTGTGTGCCCTTCCTGCCAGAGGAACTCGAGCGTCCGGAGGAACAGACGCGTGCGCATCTCCCACCTGACGACGTTCGCCCATTGATTGATGAGGATGGGCAGGTCGCGGTAGCTCTGGACCCACTTGGCGTACATCGAGTAGATGATCGTTTCGGAGGTCGGCCGCACGACGAGCGGCTCCTCGAGCTTCTTGCCGCCGCCATGGGTGACGACGGCGGCCTCCGGCGCGAAGCCTTGGACGTGTTCCGCTTCCTTGTGGAGGAAGCTCTCGGGAATGAACAGTGGGAAGTACGCGTTCTTGTGGCCCGTCGCCTTGAACATGTCATCGAGCGCGCGCTGCATGCGCTCCCAGATGCCATAGCCGGAAGGGCGAATGACCATGCATCCGCGCACGGGCGAATAGTCCGCCAGCTCGGCGCGAAGCACCACTTCGTTGTACCACGCGCTGAAGTCAGCGGCGCGGGTCGTCAGTTTCTTGTCGTCGCGCATTGGTTGTCTGGATGACCGTGATGGTGATGTCGAGCGAGAATGTCAGTCGTGCTCGGTCTACCACGGTCGATCGGAACTGCCACTGGAGTGATCACGGACCTGCGAGATGAGCTCGTCGAGCGGGAGCTGGCGCTGGGACCCGTCCGCGAGCGTTTTCACTTCTACGCGGCCTAACGAGAACTCGGGACCCACGAACACGACCTTCGACGCGCCGGCATTGCCGGCCGCCTTGAGCTGTTTACCGAGCGCTTGCTCGCGGAGCGGATATTCCGCGGAGGCACCGGCTTTTCGTAGCGCGGTGGCGACGCGAACGGCCTCGAGCCGGTTCGTGGACGCCACGGGTGCCACCCAGAACTCGATGCGCGGTGCGCCGGCGGGCATGAGTCCGCGTGCGCGCAGCAGCTCACCGAGCACCACGTCGCCCATCCCGAACCCCAGCGCCGGCATGTCGACTCCGCCGAGCGCCTGCAGGAGGTTGTCGTAGCGGCCACCGCCGCAGATCGCGCGAAACTCGCCGCTCGCGTCGAACAGCTCGAACACGATGCCCGTGTAGTAAGCCAGCCCGCGAACGATCCGAAGATCGAGGTCGACGTACTCCTTTACACCCAGGGCCTCGAGCGTCGCGAAATACTGCTCGAAGCGAGCGAGGTGTTCGGCCACCTGCACATCGTGAGGAAACCGGGCGCGGAGCGTGTCGAGGGCCCGGGACTCATTCACGAGCGTGGTGACGGCTGCCGGCAGGTCGCCTGTGAGCCCGGCGGCTGCCAGCCGCTCGTGCGAGACCTCCAACGGAACCCGCTCGATCTTGTCGATGACCGCATACGTGGCTGGCAACTGCTCCTCGGTGACGCCCGCAGCGTGCAGCAGCGCGTTCAGCAAACGCCGATCCGACACGCGAGCACGCACCGCGTCGGGCCCGAGCCCGAGCGCGCGCATGATCTCGATCGCGACCGCCAACACCTCGGCATCTGCCGAGACGTCGGCTTCGCCGAAGATGTCCACGTTGAGCTGATAGTGCTCGCGGAGCCTGCCCTTCTGCTGGCGCTCGTACCGGAAGAGCTGCGGCATCGTGAACCAACGCACAGGTTTTCGCAGCGCGTTCGCGCGTGCAGCCACCATGCGTGCGACGGTGGGAGTCATCTCGGGACGCAGCGCCACCTGCCGTCCACCCTTGTCCTCGAAGTTGTAGAGCTGCCCGACGATCTCGTCTCCGCTCTTCTTGGTGAAGAGATCGAGCGGCTCCAGCGGAGGACCGTCGTACTCGGCAAACGCGAATCGACGCGCAACGCTTCGCCACGCGTCGAAAATGTGCGATCGCTCGGCGAACTCGGCGGGGTAGAAGTCTCGAAACCCGGGTAGCGCTCCTGTGGACATCCGCGAAATCTACCCGTCCACGGGATCGACGTTCAAGCGCAACATGGCATCGCCGACCGTGTGAAATGAACCCGTAACGACCACTGTGCTCGACACTTCGGTCGCTCGAACGAGCGCACGGTCGAAGTCCGGCTCCGAGACGGCGCTCCAGCCACGCTCCCGCGCGAACCAAAGGGCGGACTCGCGATCCCACGCGCGACTCGTAGGAGCGCTCGGAGCGTCGGTCAGGATGAAGCTATCGACGACGCCGGACAGGGCTGTCATTACGCCGCGCCAGTCCTTGTCGGCAAGCACGCACAGCACGGCAGTGCGAGGTGTAGGCGGCTGAACCGCGTCCACCGTCGTGGCGAGGACCGCGGCACCGTCCGGATTGTGCGCGACGTCGAAAATGTACGGGCCTACGCGCTGAAATCGCCCCGGAAGGCGGACAGCGGGTAACGCCTCACGCGCTTGAGCGAGTGTTGTCGAGAAATCGCCACCCGCTGCGTTCAGCATGAGCACCGCGAGCGACGCGTTCGACGCCTGATGTGCGCCAGCCAATCCGGTGCGGACTCGTCCGCGTTCGCTCCCGATCGTGACCGTGAATGTCGTTCCGTCGGCTCCGACGCTTACCTCGTCAGGCACCGCGTCGACCGTCACGTCCAATATGCAGCTGGCTTCGCGTTCGGCGGCAAGGTCCGCGAGCAGCGAGCGAATCATCGGGTCGCGCTCGCCGATCACGGCGGGCACGCCATGCTTGAAGATTCCCGCCTTCTCCGCGGCGATTTCCTCTCGAGTGTCGCCGAGGTACTCGGTGTGATCGATCCCGATCGACGTGACGCCGCACGCGAGCGGCCGCAGGACGTTCGTGGAGTCGAGGCGACCACCAAGTCCGGTTTCGATCACGGCGGCGTCAACTTCCTCGCGGGCGAAAAGATCGAACGCCATTGCCGTCGTCGCCTCGAAGAACGTCGCGCCGATTCGCTCGACCGTCGGCGTCCAGCGCTGTATGAAATCGACGACGAATTGCTCGTCGACCGGCCTGCCGTTCACCAGAAAGCGCTCACGGAAATCCACGAGGTGCGGTGAGGTGTACTTACCGACCCGCAGCCCCTTTGTTCTCAGGAGCACATCGAGCGTCGCGCATACGCTGCCCTTCCCGTTCGTGCCGGCGACGTGCAAGGACCGCAGCCGCTCCTGAGGATTGCCCATTTCCCGGAGCAATGCTGCGGTCCTCTCGAGGCCGAGCTTCGACTTCCCCGTCGTGCGCGCGAAGAGATAGTCGAGCGCTTCGCGATAGTCGCGAGAGTTGTCGCTCAGGGCGACGCCCACCCCGTGGCTGCTGGCTTACCGCTCATGTGACGCAGCAGTTGGCCAACGGTCTGTTTGAGCTCCCGCCGGTGAACTACGCGGTCGACCATGCCGTGCTCGAGCAGGAACTCCGCCGTCTGGAAGCCCTCCGGCAAATCCTGCCCGAGCGTCTGCTTGATCACACGAGGGCCGGCGAAGCCAATCACCGCGCCTGGCTCGGCCAGGATAGCGTCGCCGAGCATCGCGTAGCTGGCGCTTACGCCGCCTGTCGTGGGATTCGTCAGAATCGACACGTAGGGAATCCGACGTTCGGCGAGCTGAGAGAGCATGGCCGATGCCTTTGCCATCTGCATGAGCGAAAGCACGCCTTCCTGCATGCGCGCACCGCCTGACGCAGACACGAGGACAAGTGGGTACTTTCGCTCCAGCGAGCGCTGGCCGAGCCGGGCGATCTTCTCGCCGACCACGGAACCCATGGACCCTCCCATGAAGCTGAAGTCCATGACGCCGACGTTCAGCGGGGCGCCGGCGAGCGTTCCGGTGGCGGTCATGATCGCGTCGGCTTCTCCCGCCGTTGCGCGCGCCTTCTTTAACCGCTGCGGGTACTCGGGAAAGCCGAGCGGATCCGTCGACTTCAGCTCGGCCTCGGTTTCCTCGGCGGAACCGTCATCCAGAAGAATGCCGATGTAGTCGCCCGCGCGAATGCGCCGATGGTAGTCGCAGTTGGGGCAGACATTCAGGCTGCGAACGAACTTCTCGCGAATGTCAGTGTGCCCGCACGCCTCGCATTTTTCCCACGCATCCGCCGGAATCTCCAGCTTTTCCGTGCGCGGGGCGCGAGACTTTTTCTCCTTTTTCCACCATGCCATCCCCGAAATGTGAGTCACACCATGACTTGGCGGAAGGGAGATCGATCCTCCTAGACCGCCAAGCTGTCTGCCCTCCCTCGGCCTTCGTTCGAGATGCGCAGCAGCATACCGATCGCTAGCCAACTCGCCAGCATGAACGAGCCGCCGTAACTGAAGAACGGCAGCGGAATACCAGTAATCGGCATGAGGTTGAGGGTCATGCCCACGTTGACCAGCACGTGAACGAACCAGCTGGCTCCCAACCCGAACGCGACGAGACTGCCGAACGAATCGTTTGCGCGCGAGGCAACCCGTACGACTCGCATGAACAGCATGAGGAACAGTGCGAGCGCGATGGTGACGCCGATGAACCCGAGCTCCTCGCCCACCACTGAGAAGATGAAGTCAGTATGCTGCGCCGGGAGAAACGCGAGCCGCTTCTGTGTGCCGAGCGTGTACCCCTTGCCGAACCAGCCGCCGGAGCCGATGGCTACCTGTGATTGCAAAACGTGGTAGCCCGATGCGCGAGGGTCCGCCGACGGATCGAGGAAAACGAGTAGTCGCCGCTGTTGGTACGGAGCCAGCCTTTCCCAGAGGAGCGGTGCGATCACGCCCATCGCGACGTTCGCCAGCACGAGGACGACGCCTTCGACGATGTAGGGGCGGTAATACAGAACCAGCGCGATGAGGATGAGGAACCACGCGCCCCAGAGTCCCGTGTTGAAGGCGAGGATCAGGCTCACCGCGGGACTCGCGATCAGTGCCAGCAACTGCCATGACACGCCCGACCAGTAAAGCAGCGCGAAGAAGATCCCGATGAAGACGATGCCCGTTCCGAGGTCCGGCTGCGCCATGATGAGCAGCCATGGTCCGCCGACGACGAGTGCCGGCTTCCAGAGATCGAGAAGCGACTTGGGTGCTTCCTTTCGCGCCGCGAGCACGCGCGCGAGCATGAGGACGACCGTCAGCTTCGCGAGCTCCGCCGGCTGACCAATGCGAACGCCGCCGATGGTGAGCCATCCCTTCACGCTCGCCGCGGTCCCGGCGCCCGACCCGAAGATCAGCGTGATGACGAGGAGGAAGATGCTCAGCATGTAGAGGTACAGCGTCATCCACTCGACGAGGCGTACCGACGCACGAAAGAGCACGTACCCGGCAGCGAGCGACAGCACGAACCACCCAAGCTGACGCTTCCACGCACCGACGATGTACGGCACGGGAAAGTCGGTCTGCCCCGCAGAATAGACGACCGCGATTCCGTACGCGGACAGCAGCAGCGCGAGAATGACCAGTGGGTAATCGCTGACCGACTTCCGGTTCAATCACCCTCCAGCTGCGCACCCTGAATGGTCGGGCGCTTGAGGTAGTGTTCGATCATCTTCGACGCGATCAGTGCGGCGACCGAGCCGTGAAATGGAACCTGCTCCAGCATCACGGCCACGACGATCTTGGGATCGTCGGCTGGGGCGTAGCCCGTGAACCACGCGTGGTTCAACTCGACGCCGTTGCGGAACACGCCGCTCTGCGCGGTGCCCGTCTTTCCGGCGATGACGACGCCCTGGATCTGCGCGCTCGCCGCCGTTCCGCGTGAGGACACCACGCCTGCCATCGCTGCCTTGAGACCGTCCATCTGATCGGTCGTGAGCTGGAACAGCCGTGTGCGTTCGGTCTGACGCTTCACGATCTCCGGCCGGACCACGGAGCCATCGGTTGCGAGCGCCGTATAGAACCGCGCCATGTTCGCGACCGTCTGCGAGTTCTCGCCCTGGCCGATTGCGAGGCTCAACAGCACGCCGTTACTCCATCCGCCCGGGCCGTACCGCTTGTTGAAGTATTCTGCGGCGTAGGGCCAGAGCGGCTGCTTTTCGTTAGGCAGATCGATGCCGCTCTTGTCGCGCATCTTCAGCGTTACGCCGCCGGCCAGCATCTTGTTGATGCCGATGCGCAGCCCGAGCTGGTAGAAGTAGACGTCGCACGACTTCTCGATCGCCTGACGAAGGTTGACGTCGCCGTGGCCTCGCTTGTCCCAGCACCGGAAATACCGATTGCCGAAGAAGTAGCCGCCCGTGCATGGCTGCGGCATGTGATCGTCGAGACCAACGATGCCGGCCTCGAGTCCCATGATTGCCGTGGCGAGCTTGAACGTCGAGCCGGGCGGATACAAACCTTGGATGACCTTGTTGTACAACGGGCGGCGCGGATCGTCGCGGAGTTGGGAGTAGTACGACGTCGATACGCCCCCGATGAACCGGTTGGGATCGAAGCTCGGCGCGCTGTGAATCGCCAGCACTTCGCCCGTCTTCGGGTCCACGGCCATCACGCCACCCTGGAGCGTGTCGCCGAACAGCGTTGCTGCAAATCGCTGCAGGTCGAGGTCGATGTTGGTGTACAGCGGATCCGGCGACTCGGGCGCGATGTCGCGCCGCCCTCCTGCCTCGCCAACGACGCGCCCGCGCGCGTCTACCTCCACGAAGTGCGTGCCTTCCTTGCCGCGCAGTTGCTCTTCGTACTGGCGTTCGAGCCCCGCCTTGCCGATCTCCTGACCCGACTTGTAGCCGCGGTTCTGTCGCTGGTTGAGCTCCGACTCCGTGATTTCGCCCGTGTAGCCGACGAATGACGCGACAGCCTCCTTGTCGGGATAGTATCGCTTGGGCGCGGCTTGGATGATCAGGCCGGGAAAATCAACGCGATGCTCTTCGAGCACCGAAACGACGTCGAAGCTGGCGTCCGCGAGAATGACCGTTGGCCTGTTAGGCGCCTGCTTGAAGCGGCGCACGGCCGCCTCCATCTGCTCCGGCGATAGCGTGATGACGCCCGCAAGACCCGTGAGGGCGACACGAAGCGAATCAGACGACCGCGAGAGGATCGAGACCGAGTAGCCCGGCAGGTTCTCGGCGATGACCGCGCCGTGCCGGTCGTATATGATCGCCCGCGGAGCCGGCAGCGGGACCTCGCGAAGGCGATTGGTCTCGGACTGGAGGTTGTACGCCGCGTGCTCGAGAATCTGCGTGCGGAAAAACGCCGACGCGAGGAACGTGAACGCGCCAACGAGAAGGAACGACGCTGTCCGCCCGCGCCGTTGTACCTCGTTAGGGTGAAAGCTCATGCCGCCTGCGGCTCCAGCACCGGCCGCAACATCAGAAGCAGAACGACGCCCGCAACCGCGGTCGCTGCAGCCGAGAGCGGCGACCAGAGTAGCATCTGCGTCGCGAGCTCCACGCCGTGCATGCGACGCTCAGCGGTCACGTACACGATATCGAACGCCCATTTGCCAACGAAAAAGAAGAATCCGTGCAGCACGACGTTGTCGGCGAAGAACACGGCTTTGAGCCACGACGCTGACGCGCCGACGGCCGTCATCGCGAGCGCGCCGGCTCCAAAGGCGCTCGGCGTGAGCGAGTCGGCGACGAGGCCAGTGCAGAAGCCGATGAGTGCAGCAGCGCCCGGTCGGACCCGCACTGCGGACAGTAGCACCGCGATCACGAGGAAGTCCACAGGCGTCCGCCAACCCAGGAACGGACGGATGGTGTAGTGCAGCAGAACCAGGAGGGTGAACGCGAGGACAGCTCGCGCACTGCGCGTCCAGCTCACGGTTGAGCTCCCGGTCGCGGTGCATCAGGTCGTCGCACCGCCGGCCGCGTAGTGTCGGCTCGGCCTTGGGTACGACGTGTGGTGTCCGCTTCGGGTGATCGCGTGCCGCCCGGCCGTGTTTGACCACCAACAGAATCCGCCGCTCGACGCGCGGCTGCCGCCTCGACCGCGCGCATTGAATCGGCGGCGGCGCGGCGCGCGATCGAGTCGCCCGCGGCGGCGATGTGACGCGCTGCAGAGTCCGCGCTCATCGTCGACCGCCACACGCGATCGAGTGACTGCCCCTGAATCCGCTTTGGCAGGAGCACGATGACGTTCGAAACGTCGGGCGGCCTAACGGCAGGTCGAACGAGATACGTTCGCGCCCAACCTTCGGATGTGCGCAGCTCGCCGAGCACGGTACCAATGGGAATGCCTGCTGGATACACGCCGCCAAGCCCCGAGGTGACGATCAGCGTCCCTGGCTTGAGTGCCGAACGGAACGCCACGCCGCGCATCTCCAGGAGGTAGCGCTCCGGCGGGATCTCTGCATCGCGCCCGGCCTCGGAGAGATGCGGATACACGATGCCGTACGCGCTGCGGTCCGCGGACATCGCGCTTGCCGCAAAGTCCGAGTGGGACCAGAGAATGGCGATGCTGCTGTTGGGGTCGACCGTTCGAACCATCCCGACGAGCCCCTCCGGCGCAACGACAGGCGTCTTGGGTTCGACTCCAACGCGGGAACCGACAGTCAGTGTTCGCGAGTGCTCTTCACCGATGTCCGCGATCCGGAGCGCTTCGGCGGACACAAATCCCCACTGCAGCTCGCGTCCGAGGCCTAACAAGGCGCGCAGGCGCTCGTTCTCGGTCTCGAGTTTCGCGAGCTGCATGTTGCGCAGTGCAACGCTGTCGAGGCGACTCGTCGTGGCGTCGCGAGAGAGGAACGCGGACCGGCCGCGCACGGCCTGCTCCTGGAGCGAGACGAGCGGAGCGACGACGGTGCGCCGGAGACCACCAGCGATTGCTTCGCGAAGGTTGAGGGGCAGAACGGTCGCGAGCAGTGCCATCACACAGCAGGCCACCAGAAGGACGGTGTCCACGCGTGTGCCGGACCGCACGGCGCGAGCCACTGGCAGCCTCAGCTACTTAGAACGGACCAGTATTTCTCTTCGTCGTCGAGAATCCGCCCGGTGCCGCGCACGACGCACGTCAGGGGGTCCTCATCGACGTGAATGGGCAGCCCTGTTTCCTGCGCCAGCATGAGATCGAGACCGCGAATCAGCGCACCACCGCCCGTCATCACGATGCCCCGGTCGACGATGTCGCTCGCGAGCTCGGGCGGCGTAATCTCGAGCGCGCGACGAACCGCGTCGACGATCTGCTGGATGGGTTCCTGCACGGCCTCGCGAATCTCACTCGAGTGCACGCGCACCGTCTTGGGAATTCCCGAGACGAGATCGCGGCCCTTCACATCCATCTCGCGTTCCTCGCCAACAGGCGCGGCAGATCCGATGTTGATCTTGATCTGCTCCGCCGTCGGCTCGCCGATGAGCAGGTTGTAGTTCTTGCGCATGAACTGCACGATGGCCGTATCGAGCTCGTCGCCGCCGGTGCGAATCGATGTGTCGCTCACGATACCAGAGAGCGCAATCACCGCGATCTCCGTCGTGCCGCCACCGATGTCGATCACCATGTTGCCGGTAGGCGTCTCGACGGGAAGACCAACGCCGATCGCCGCAGCCATCGGCTCGGCCACCATGAACACTTCCTTCGCACCCGCGCCGAGTGCCGAGTCTCGCACCGCGCGCTTCTCGACCTCGGTGATACCGGAGGGTACACACACGATCACGCGAGGTTTCACCTTGAACACGTGGTTCTCGATGATGAGCGTGAGGAAATAGCGCAGCATTTTCTCGGTCACGTCGAAGTCGGCGATGACGCCGTCCTTCATTGGCCGGACAGCGAGCACGCCGTCCGGCGTACGGCCGAGCATGCGTTTGGCTTCGAGACCGACACCCTTGATCTTCTTGGACTCGCGATCGATCGCGACGACCGAGGGTTCGTTGAGTACGATGCCTTCGCCCTTGACGTAGATCAGCGTGTTTGCCGTACCGAGATCAACGGCAATCGCGTTTGCCGGGAAGAACGATCTTCCCGCTTTCAAAAAAGGCCAGCGCATCTAGCAGGGGCTCGAGGCGTGCCAAAGGCACGGAGGGATCGTGAAGCGGTGCATCGGGGCGTAAGGTAGTAGAGCGGGTAATAGCGAGCAAGGCATTGGCTTGACACAACCTAGGCATCTCCGTAACGTCGCGCGCGATGGTGCGAGCCGCCTCCCTCCGTGTTGCTGTCGTTGCCCGCGATCGGTGCGACGAGTGCGGCCTGTGTGTGCCGCTCTGTCCGCCGGGAGCAATCGAGTTACGGCGGACCGGACTGCATATAGACGCGCCAGTGTGCACAGGGTGTCAAAAGTGCATCGCACCCTGCCCCGTCTTCGCACTCTCAATGGTCGATCGCGCTTCATCGACCACGTCGTAGGCCCGTGCGCGTTGAAAATTGCGATCTTCTCATCATTGGCGGCGGACCCGCCGGGCTCGTCGCCGCGCGCGAAGCGGCGAGTGCAGATCGCTCGCTTTCGATCATCCTGCTCGAACGCGACGACGCCGTGGGCACACCGGTTCGTTGTGGCGAGGGCGTCGGGTCCGCCGGTCTCTCGGAGTTTCTCGATCCGGGTCCGTCCACCTGTCTCGCACCGTGGATCTCGCGGCGCATCAGCCGAGTCGTTTTTCGCGCCCCCGACGGATGCGAAGTGCGCGTTGCCGAAGGTGACGTTGGTTACATCCTCGATCGCGCGACGTTCGAACCCGCACTCGCCACTCAGGCCATGAACGCCGGTGCCGACGTGCGAACGAGCGTCGATGCCGTAGGGATGAAGCGCGATGGCGATCGATGGACCGTGGCGGTCGATGCGAGCACCGGGCGCGGCGAGATCAGCGCGCGCGTGGTGATCGGTGCCGATGGAGTCGAAAGCACCGTGGGACGCTGGGCTGGTCTGGATACCCGCGTGCGTGCGCGTGACATGGAGAGCTGCGCGCAGTACGTCGTGGATGACACGACGATCGACGCCGACGCGATCGTTCTCCACTTCGGTGACCGCGTTGCACCCGGCGGCTACGCGTGGGTGTTCCCGAAAGACACGCGTTCGGCCAACGTCGGGTTGGGCGTGCTCGGCCTTCGCGCGGGCGGACGATCAGCGGTGGCGTGGCTGGACGACTACGTGGCGCGGCACTTGCCTAACGCGAGCGTGTCGAGCCGCACGGTGGGCGGCGTCATCGTGGCCGCCACCATGACGCGCCCGTTCGCCGATGGCCTCATGCTCTGCGGCGATGCCGCCCACATGATCAATCCGTTGTCCGGCGGCGGGATCGTCAACGCCATGAAGTCCGGCCGGCTAGCGGCGGAGACGACGGTGGCGGCACTCCGATCCGGCAACACGAGTGCGCGCGCGCTCGAATCCTACTACGCGCGATGGATGCGTCTCCTGGGCGACGATCACGTGCGGTTCTACCGCGTCAAGGAAGCACTCGCACGGTTCGATGACGCGTTCTACGACAACCTTGCGCGCACCGTGAACCGGATCCCGGAAAAGCGGCGAACCCTCCGCCGCATCTTCGGCGCGGCACTCGTGAGGCATCCGACGTTGCTGCCGGTCGTCGCGAAATACTTCGCCTAGAACGGGGTCAGACTCCTCACGCATCGTTCTGTCGTGCGACAGAACGATGCGTGAGGAGTCTGACCCCGTTCCAATCACTCCGTTGCCAGATCGACGTTCCAACGGAACAGCGCGACGCGACGGCGGAGACCGCGCGCTCCAGGTGCCCCAGACGACCGACGACGGGCAACCGCGGCGACCAACAGTGGACAGGACTGCGGGGGATGCGCAGCGCGTCTCCACTCCAGCGTCCGCCGAGCGCGAATCCCATGGAATAGCCGCATTGCGCCGCGGCTGCGGTGACGCGCGCGTCGGCGGCGCCGAACGGATACGAGATGACTCGCGGTGCCGCGCCTAACGTGACTTCGACCGCCCGGCGTGATCGCCACAGCTCATCGACCAGCCGTGCGTCGTCGGTCCACGGCAACCGCGGATGCGTTGCCGTATGCGACTCGAACGCAATGCCGTGTGCGCTCCAGCGCTCGATGTCCCGCCACGCGAGATGCGCGAACCGCCGCCCCCCGTAGGCCACATCCCATCGATTCAATCGGCCCGCGAAATCCGTGATGACGAAGCATGCCGCGGCGAACCCCACGCACCGCAACACCGGAAACGCGTAGTCACGAAGACCGCGGTACGCGTCGTCGAATGTGATGAGGAGCTCCCGCTCACGCGCCTGCCGTTCGCCGCGAATGCACGCCTCGAACTCGACGAGCGACATGCCTCGCCAGCCCGCGGCGGCCAGCGTATGCATCTGCACGGCGAACCGGCGCGGCGAGACACGCGTGACGCCGAGCTCTCGGCGCCGTTCGACCTTGTGATAGCAGAGGACGGGCGGGATCACGACCCCGTTTACACCAGTCAGACGCCGGTGCTGCCGAAACCGCCCGCTCCACGAGAGCTCTGTTCGAGCTCCGTGGCGTCGACGAGCTCCGGCGTCTCGTAGCGAGCGAACACCAGCTGCGCGATCCGATCGCCACGGACGATCGTCACGGGCTCCGTGCCCAGGTTCTGCAGGATGACCCGGACCTCGCCTCGGTAGTCGGAGTCGATCGTACCTGGAGCGTTAGGCATCGTGATGCCATGCCGCAACGCGAGCCCCGACCGCGGCCGCACCTGGCCCTCGATCCCCGGCGGGATTTCCACCGCCAATCCGGTGGACACCAATCGCCGTTCCCCCGGCGCGAGAACGAAGTCCGGCTCCGCGGAGGCCAGGTCGAAGCCCGCGGAGCCGGTGGTCTGCCGCGATGGAAGCGGCAGGTCGAGATTGGTGGGCAGTCGGAGAATGCGAACGCGACTCACGACACGAACGCGGCCGGATCGCAGTAGTCGAGGCCGAACGCCTCCGCCACGCCCGGATACGTGATCTTGCCTTCGATCATGTTGAGCCCCTTGAGCAGCGGCTGGCTGTCGCGGAGCGCCTGCTTCCACCCCTTGTTCGCGAGCTTGAGGGCGTACGGGAACGTCGCGTTGGTGAGCGCGAGCGTCGACGTCCGCGGCACCCCGCCCGGCATGTTGGCCACGCCGTAGTGGATGACGCCATCGACCACGTACGTCGGATTCTCGTGCGTCGTCGCGTGAATGGTCTCGACGCACCCGCCCTGGTCGATCGCGACGTCCACGATGACGGAGCCGGGCTGCATGCGCTTGAGATCCTCGCGCCGCACGAGCTTCGGCGCCTTGGCGCCCGGGATCAGCACGCCGCCCACCACCAGATCAGCGGTCGCGATCTGCTCGAGGATGTTGTGCCGGTTCGAGTGAATGAGCTGCACGTTCGCCGGCATGACGTCGGACAGGTAGCGGAGCCGCTCGAGTGAGATGTCGAGGACGACGACCTTGGCGCCCATGCCCGCCGCCATCTTCGCGGAGTTGATGCCGACGACGCCACCGCCCAGAATGACGACCTTCGCCGGCGCCACACCCGGCACACCGCCGAGCAGCACGCCACGGCCGCCGTACAGCTTCTCGAGGTACTTGGCGCCCTCCTGCACGGCCATGCGCCCCGCCACCTCCGACATTGGCGTCAGGAGCGGCAGCTCGCGGGATGGCAGCTCCACCGTCTCGTAGGCGATGCAGATCGCGCCGGAGTCCATGTGCGCGCGCGTTAGGCGCTCGTCGGCCGCGAAGTGGAAGTAGGTGAAGATCACCTGGTCGCGCTTCATGTGCTTCCACTCGGGCTCGATCGGTTCCTTCACCTTCATGATCATGTCCGCCTCGCGCCACACCGTCGCGGCATCGGGCCCGATCTTGGCGCCGACATCGGTGAACGCCGAATCGGCGAACCCGCTCCCCTCGCCCGCGCCACGCTCGACCATCACGGTATGGCCCGCCGCGACCAGGGTTTCGGCGCCAGCCGGGACGAGAGCGATCCGGTTCTCGTTGGTCTTGATCTCTTTCGGAACACCAATGCGCATGTTCGTGCCGTGGAGTAGGGGGTCGTGGTCAGCCCGCCGAGTCGGCCGGGCCCAGGCTCAGCACCGTGTGCTTCTCCGGCGCGAAATAATCGTGACAGATCGCCGCAACGGCATCGCCGTCGATGCGATCGATCTCGCCTAACAACTCGTCGAGTGCCTTGTACGGCTCGTTGTAGAGCTCCACCGCCGCGGCACGATACATCCGCGACGAGACGCTCTCGAGGGACAACGTGATCTGTCCCTTGAGCTGGCTCTTGCCCGCCGCCAGCTCGTCGTCGGGAATGCCCTGCTCCGACAGCAGGCGAAGCTCGGCGCGAATGGCGTCCGCGGCCGCGGTCGCCGTGGCTGGCGCCGTGCCGACATAAACGCCGTGCACGCCGGCGTCCGCGTGAAACGACTGATAGGTATAGACCGAGTACGCGAGGCCGAGCTCCTCCCGTACGCGCTGGAACAGGCGCGAGCTCATTCCGCCGCCTAACAACATGCTCACGAGCGACATCGCATAGCGGCGCGGATCGCCATGCGACACCGCGGGCGCGCCGAACACGAGGTGCGTCTGCGTCGTATCGCGCTCCACGTGAACGGTCCGCGGCGGACGGGCGACCGGAACCTGCGTGGCCGCCGCGGGCGTATCGCCACGCGGCACGTCCGCCCAGCCGGTCTGTTCGAGCGTCTCGACCAGATGATCGTGGTCCACGTTGCCGGACACGGCCACCACGATGTGCTCCGGATGGTACGCGCGCTCGTGCAGGTCGCGAAGGTCACGCACGCTGAGCGACGACACGGTGTCCCGCGTGCCGAGAATCGAGTAACCGTACGGATGCCCGCCCCAGAGCGCCTCGTTATGCAGCTCGAACACGAGGTCGTCAGGGGTGTCATCCACCATGCTGATCTCCTCGAGGACCACCTTGCGCTCGAGGGACAGGTCCGCCGCGCGCAGCGCCGGCCGAAAGATCAGGTCCGCGACGACATCCGCCGCCTGTGGCAGGTGCTCATCGAGAACGCGAGCCTGGAACGACGTGTGTTCTCGCGCGGTGTACGCATCGAGCGAGCCGCCGAGCACCTCGAGCGCGAGCGCAATGTCCTTGGCCGTCCGATTGCGCGTGCCCTTGAACACCATGTGTTCGAGCATGTGCGACACGCCCATGCGTTCGCGCGCCTCGTGAATCGAGGCGGAACGGACCCATGCCCCAAATGCGACCGACCGCACTCCCGGCATGGTCTCCGAGAGCACGGTCAGTCCATTCGGTAGCGAAGAGCGCCGCAGCGCCGGGGCGAGGCGCGTATCGACGCGCGTGGTCACTCGCGGTCGCGACCTCCGCGGCCACCGCGCCCGCCGCGCCCGCGTGGACGACGTGGACGATCACCGCGCTCGCCACGCTCTTCGCGGCTGCCCGGCTCATCGCCTTCGCCGCTGCCCTGAGCCGAGTATGACGGCTCGCTGCCTTCGCCCGCGCCCGCGCCAACGGGCTCGCGCGACCCGCGGTCGCCGCGATCGCCACGGTCCCGTCGCGGCTCCGCGCCGTTTCCGGCGCCCTCGGCGTCGCTGCCCTCGGGCTTGGGCTGCAGCGCCTTCATGGAGAGGCGCAGTCTGCCGCGCTCATCGCGATCAATCAGCTTCACCTTCACGCGATCGCCCTTCTTCACGACGTCCTCGGTCTTCTCGGTGCGGCCGTGGCGCATCTCGGAGATGTGAAGCAAGGCTTCCGTCCCCGGAAGAATCTCGACGAACGCGCCGAACGCGGTCGTGCTCTTCACGAGACCCTCGTACACCTCGCCAACCACCGGCTCCTGCGTGATCGCCTGCACCATCTGGCGGGCGCGCTCCATCGCTTCGCCGCCGACGGCCGCGATCGTAACCGTACCGGAGTCGTCGACGGTGATCTCGGCGCCCGTCTCGTCCTGAATCCCGCGAATCGTTTTGCCCTTCGGGCCAATGAGATCGCCGATCTTCTCGGGGTTGATCTGCACTGTGACGATGCGCGGCGCGTATGGCGACAGCTCTGGACGCGGGGCGCTCAGTGCCTTGTTCATCTCGCCGAGGATGTGCATTCGCCCCTCGCGAGCCTGATCGAGCGCCTCTCGCATGATGTTCAGGTCGAGGCCTTCGATCTTGATGTCCATCTGGATGGACGTGATGCCGTTTTCCGTCCCCGCGACCTTGAAGTCCATGTCGCCGAGATGATCCTCGGTGCCAAGAATGTCGGTGAGGATGGCGTAGCGGGTGCCTTCCTTGATCAACCCCATGGCGACGCCGGCAACCGGGGCGCGCGTGGGAACGCCGGCATCGAACAGCGCGAGCGATCCGCCGCACACCGACGCCATGGACGACGAGCCGTTCGACTCGAGGATGTCGGAGACGATGCGGATCGTATACGGGAAGTCCTCGAACGGCGGCAGCACGCCCTGGAGCGCACGCTCGGCGAGGTTGCCGTGGCCGATCTCACGACGGCTGGTGGTGCGCACCGGTCGCACTTCGCCGGTCGAGAACGGCGGGAAGTTGTAGTGCAGCATGAACGACTTCGTCGTCTCACCCGGGTCGTCGATCGTGTCCAGGCGCTGCACGTCTTCCGCGGTGCCTAACGTTGCCACGACCAGCGCCTGTGTCTGGCCGCGCGTGAACAGCGCGGAGCCATGTGCGCGCGGCAGGAGCCCGGTATCGATCGAGATCGGGCGAACTTCCGTGGGCGTGCGACCATCCACGCGATGGCCCGAGTCGAGCACCTGCGAACGCAGGCTGTGATATTCGACGTCGCCTAACAACGTGTGGATGTCCTTGGCGCCATCGGGGAAATCCGCGAGCAGCGACTCGGCAAGCTCCTTCTTCGCGCGCTCCACCGCGTCAATGCGCGTATGCTTGTCTTTCTGGTTCAACGCGTCGGCGATCTTGCCCTGCGCGAGCTCCTTCACCCGCGCGATGAGTCCCTCGGGCGCTTCCGCCTTGACCCACTCCATCTTGGGCGTCCGGCCGGCCTTGTCGAGCAGCTCTTCCTGCGCCGCGATCAGCTCGCGGATGCCCTTCTGCGCGACGGTCAGCGCATCGAGCACGTCCGTCTCGGTGACCTCGAGCGCGCCACCCTCGACCATCACGATCGAGTCGTTGGACGCGGAGACGACGAGCTCCATGTCACTGTGGGCGAGCGCCTGGAACGTCGGGTTGAGCACCCACTTGCCCTGGACGCGCCCGACACGCACACCAGCGATCGGCGCCGCGAACGGGATCTTGGACGCGTTCAGCGCATAGCTCGTGGCGACGAGGGCGAGGGCGTCGGCGTCATTCTCCTGGTCTGCGGAGATGACGTAGACGAACACCTGGACCTCGTTCTTGAAGCCCTCGGGAAAGAGCGGCCGAATCGAGCGGTCGATGATACGCGCCGAGAGGATCTCGGCATCATGAGGCCGCCCCTCGCGCTTGATGAAGCCGCCGGGAATCTTGCCGGCGGCGTAGGTCTTTTCCTTGTACTCGACCGTAAGCGGGAAGAACGGCAGAGGGCTCTGCTGGTCGCTGACGGTGACGGTGGCAAGCACCATCGTGTCTCCGAACTGGACGACGGCCGCGCCCGCGGCCTGCTTCGCCATGCGTCCCGTCTCGATGCGGAGACGGCGACCCGCGAAGGTCCGTTCAACGGATTGCATCATTTATTTCTGGCCTCGGTGGAACACAAAACGCGCGGGCGCATGTTTGCGACCCGCGCGGCTGGTGACGACTCAGCGGTTAGTAGCGGATTCCAAGTTCCTGAATGAGCTGCCGGTATCCCTCGACGTCCGTACGTCGCAGATAATTCAGGAGGCGCTTGCGCTTGCCGACCATCTTCAGCAACCCGCGGCGGCTGTGATGATCCTTGGAGTGCGAACGAAAATGTTGGTCGTTCAAAACGTTGATCCGCTCCGTCAGCAGCGCCACCTGGACGCGCGTCGATCCGGTGTCGTTCTCGTGTGTCTTGTACTTGGCGACCGTCGGTGCTTTTTCAAAAGCCATGATGTATATTCCCCGCGCGTCCAGCTACGCTTGAGCGCTCAATTGGTTGGAGCACAGTATTTTACTGGACTTGCCCACCCCTGTAAAGGCTCCGTGTAGTGTCTGAACGCCACCTCGGACAAACCCTGGGGAAGTACCGGATCGAAGAGCTGATCGGCTCCGGCGGGTTTGCGTGGGTCTACAAGGCGTTCGACCCCGAGCTCGAGATCCACGTAGCCCTGAAGGTGCTCAAGCCGCAGTTCGCTGGCGACGAGACCTTTGAGCAGCGCTTTCGGCGTGAAGCGGCCACGGCTGCGAAGCTACGCCACCCGAACATCATCAAGATCTACTCGGTTGGCCGCGATGGCGACGCCGTCTATTTCGCCATGGACTACTACCCGTCCGGGCTGGCCGAGCGCCTGGAGGTGGCGAGCGTCCTGCCAGAGGAGTTCGTTGTCCGTGTCGGCGCAGACGTCGCCCAGGCGCTCGGCTACGCGCACCGCGAGGGCGTGATCCATCGTGATATCAAGGTCGACAATATCCTGTTCGACGCACACGGCAATGCGGTCGTCGCCGACTTTGGGATCGCGCGGGCACTGAGCGGCTACACCGGGCAAACCGGCACCAACATGGTCGTCGGCACGCCACAGTATTTCGCGCCCGAACAGGCTCGCGCCAAGCCGCTCGACGGTCGAGCAGATATTTACTCGCTCGGCGTCACGCTCTATCGAGCAGCAACTGGCCGGCTTCCGTTCGAGGGCGACGACTGGTACGAGATCGCCCGTCAACACGTGGAGGAACCGCCGCCCACGCCGCGGAGCATCAACCCGGACCTGTCGCCCGCTTTCGAAGCGGCCATCCTGCACTGCCTGCAGAAATCGCCGGATGATCGTCCGGCGACGGGCGAGCTGCTTGCGCAGGAGCTCGCGGCGCTCCTGCCGGCGACCCTCGAGACATCGGCGTACCGGAGCCGCATCACCGGGTCTGAGCCTACGGTGGTAGTGCGATCTGACGGCTATCCGGCCGCCGTCGATAATGGAACCGCGCGCAAGCGCTCGAGCGCGCCGTGGATTGCGGCGGCTCTGCTCGTTGCAGGCCTGACCGTCGCCGGCTCGATGTACAGCCGGTCGCGAGATGCGCAGTCGGGTCCGCCGACGGTGAAGCCGCCCGATTCCGCTGCGCTCTCCACGCCCCCTCCGGTATTACCACCGGTGACCCCACCGGTGACTGGAGCCGTCCCGCCGAAGGATTCAGTCGTGCGTCCGGTTCGGACGGTTGGCTCACTCGTCGTCGAGGCGCCCGACAACGCGACGATCTCGCTCGATGGCCGCGAGCAGGGCGTCGGGAATGGCTGGAGATCGGACAGCCTGAAGCCCGGGTCATACGAGGTCTCCGCGTCCGTCCCATCGCCGTCGGGGTGTCCGACGTCGACCGCGACCCAGTCCGTTGTCGTGCGAGCTACCTCGAAGGTCGCGCGGGTCAAGCTGACGCCCCGGGGCTGCGCGCTGCTCTCGTTCGACGCGTCGCCCAAGGGCGCGAGGTACGTGCTCACATCGCTCACACCCGGCGACACGCTGCCGGCGCGTCGCGGTCTAGCCCCGGCCGAGCGGCTGCTGCTCCCGGTCGGCGACTATGTGCGAGTGATCAGCTCCGAAAAGTGTGTCGACTACGCCGACACCGTGCACGTCGGGATTGCGGACAAGTTGCCGAGACGGAACTTGCTCTGCCGCTAGCCACGGTCGATTCGCGTTAGGCTAGATCCGCCCCAGCCCGAACCCGACGAGCAGACCGAAGGCCGTTCCCATCCACATCAACGGGCTTTTGTACCAACGCGAGCGCGGCTCCGTCCCGATGACGACGTGCTCGGTGGTGATGCGGCCGGCTTGAGCGGTGACGAGCGCAGTCGCTTCGCCGTTCGCTCCGATCGAGAGAACCTTGAGCTGTGCCACGAGCGCATCGCGTCGGCGCGGGTCGACGACGATCGCGCGCGGCGATCGCACGATCCAGGTCATCTTCCCGGCCTGAAACGTGACCGTTGTGTCGCTCACGTGCGTGATGGCGAACCGGACATCGCGATCCTGTGCGCGCGTGCCCCTCGGCAGCGCGACCGTGAGCACTGCCGTGAGCACAACGAGGAAAAGCCTCATCACAGGATGCGCTGGACGATTCCCTTGAGGTCATTGAACATCACGAGCACGAACAACAGCGCGATCGCCACGAGACCGACCCGCAGGATGTATTCACGCGTTCGCTCGCTGAAGGCGCTTCCCTTTGCGGCTTCGAGCACGTTGAGCAGGATCTGTCCACCGTCGAGTATCGGTACCGGAAGCATGTTCAGCACGGCAACGTTGATGCTCAGGAGCGCGATCAACCCGAACAGCGTTTCGAGCCCATACCGTGCGGCCTGAACGGACACCTGCGCGATCGCGATCGGTCCGCCGAGCTGCGACGTCGACACGTCCCCGGCAAAAATGCCGCGCACGAGATCCACGATACCGCGCGCCTGCTTCCACGTGGAATCCGACCCGATCACGACGGCGTCGGCGAACGGGATCTGCTCGCGCGCGAAACGCCGCACCGGTCCAGCGCCGACACGGCCGAGCCGAACCTTACGACCCGTCAGCTCGTTCTGCACCTCGCGCTCTTCCGGCCGAACCGACATCGTCCGCCGAGATCCATCACGAACGACCTCGAGCGCGATGGTTCGTCCGGGCGACGCGCTGACGCGATCGATGAGTTGCTGCCACTCGGTCACCGGCGAGCCGTCGATCGCAACGATGCTGTCGCCGCGCTGCAGGCCCGCCAGCGCCGCCGGACGTCCCTCGAGTACGGTGTCAACTACGGGAGGTGTGTACAGACGCCCGTAGTGGGCTACGGAGCCGACGTTGATGACGAGCGTGAGAATCACGTTCATCGTCACGCCGGCAACGAGAATGAACAGCCGGCCGACGAGCGGCTTCGACTCGAACCAGCGATGGTCCGGGACCGGCTTGGGTCCGAACGGCTTCATCGCGTTAGGGTCCCAATCGCGCTCGCGTTCGGACCCGGTGATGGTTGGTGGCACCGCGTTCCCACCGACCTCCGGGACCTCGCGGTCTTCATTCCCGCCTTCGAGGAATGCGGTCGCCTGATCCTGACGAGACGCCATCCGCACGTACCCCCCGAGCGGGAGCAGCGCGAGCACGTATTCCGTTTCCCCCCATCGGCGGCGCCAGAGCGCCGGCCCGAACCCGATGGAGAAGCGCGGCGCGTAGACGCCGAGCGCCTTTGCCGCGAGAAAATGTCCCAGCTCGTGGACGAAGACCACGAGCCCGAAGACGAGGATCGGTGCGAGCCAGATCAGCATGAGAACAACCTGCGAACATGTCGCCGCGCTTCGGCATCCACGGCGAGCAGCGCCTCACGACTTCCGCTGGCCGTGTCACCTAAAGTCTCGAGCGCGGAATCGATCGCACTCGCGATATCGACGAACGTGATACGTCCTTCCAGGAACAGTGCCACCGCCTGCTCGTTGGCCGCGTTGAAAACCGCCGGCGCGGCACCCCCGGCGCGTCCAGCCTGCATGCCCAGCCGAAGCGCCGGGAACTGGTCGTAGCGCACTGGCTCGAACGTCAACGGCGAGCACGCGACGGGGTCGAATGGCCGTACCCCGTCGTCGGGGACGCGTTCAGGATGCGTCAGAGCGTACAGGACGGGCAACTCCATTGTCGGCGCGCTCAACTGCGCCAGCACGGAGCCGTCCACGAACTCCACGAGCGAGTGCACCACGCTCTGCGGATGGACGACGACCTCGATACGGTCATACGGGAGCTCGAACAGATAGTGGGCCTCGATGACCTCGAGCGCCTTGTTCGCAAGGGTTGCGCTATCCACCGTGATCTTCCGACCCATCGTCCAGGTTGGATGGTGCAATGCGTCTTCCACCGTGGCACGAGCGAGTCGTTCTGCCGGCCAGGACCGGAACGGGCCGCCCGAAGCGGTGAGAATGACCCGACGGACATCGCTTGGGCGCCTCCCCGTTACGCACTGGAGGATCGCGGAGTGCTCGCTATCCACAGGGACGATCTCGCCGCCGCCGCGTTTTGCGGCCGCCCTTGTGAGCTCTCCGGCCATGACGAGCGTTTCCTTGTTCGCCAGAGCCACCCGTTTGCCGGCTTCGAGCGCGGCGAGCGTCGCATCGAGTCCGGCGGCGCCCACGACCGCGTTGAGCACGATGTCGACATCCTCGCGCGTTGCGGCGTCGACGAGACAACCCTCACCGGTGCGCCATCGCGAGTCGTGGTCCGTCCCGTTCCGTACGAGTCCGACGAACGACGGCTGGAACCGCGACGCCTGCTGCTCCAGGAGCGCCGTGTTCGCGAACGCGGTGAGCGCCGCAACCCGAAAGCGATCCCGCTGGCGGTCGAGCACGCGCAGCGCGGTCGTACCGATCGAGCCAGTCGAGCCCAGGAGCGCGATCCCACGCATCACGGCACCGAAGGAAGCAGAAGCCAGCCGAACAGGAGATATGCCACAGGCAGCACGAACAGCAAGCTGTCGAGGCGGTCGAGCAGCCCGCCATGGCCAGGGATCAGGTGCGAGCTGTCCTTCACGTTCGCTTCACGTTTGAGCAGCGACTCCGCCAGATCGCCGACCTGGGCGGCTACGCTGATCAACGCCCCAAACAGAATCGTGGCCGGTATCGTCATGGTCAGCAAGGCGACCGGACGAAGAGCGAACCGGACGTAGAGCCACGATACCAGGACCGTCGTGGCCAGGCCGCCTAACGCCCCGGAGATGGTTTTTCCGGGGCTGACGGACGGAATCAACTTCGGCCCGCCAACGGCGCGGCCAACGAAAAATGCGCCGATGTCCGACGCCCAGGTCAGGACGAGCGGAAACGCCACGAGCGCCGTGCCGGCCCGGTCCCCGACCGCGTACGGATGCTCCCGCAGGGCGTAGCCGAAGCTCAGGAGGCCGCCGGTGTACAGAATGCCCATGACCGTCAACGAGGCGGCGCCCAGCGGCCGACGCTGTGGTCCGCGCGTCCAGATGACCGCCGCGAGGATGATGAGCATGGCGACCGCCGCCACGACGAGCGAGGGCCGGTAGAGCCCGATCCCCGCGGCGTACACGGCCAACGGGACCGCGCCGGCCAGCGGAATCCCCACCGGGTCCAACGGCTCCACGCCGCCCGCGGCGGCGATCCGGTAGAACTCCCAGGCACACCCGGCGGACACCGCGGCGAGAAACGTCGCCAGCGGCAGGCCACCAAGGTAAATCATGATGAGCGCCACCGGCGCCGCAATGAGCGCCGAGATGATACGCTTCGCGAGGTCGCTCACGCGTTAGGCGCTCACGCGGCCAAAACGCCGTTCTCGCAGCTGGTAGTCGCGAATCGCCAGGTACAGATCTCCGCGCGTGAAATCCGGCCACAGCACGGGGCTCAGGAACAGCTCCGAGTACGCCATCTGCCAGAGCAGAAAATTCGAGACGCGCTGCTCCCCCGATGTGCGGATGAGGAGGTCAGGGTCGGGACAGCCGTCGGTGTACAGGCGCCCCGCGAAGGTCGATTCGTCAATGGCCGCGGGGTCGACCCGCCCGGCGACTGCGTCCTCCGCGAGCAGGCGAGCGGCACGCACGAGCTCCGCGCGGCCGCTGTACGAGATGAACAGGTTGAACGTCAGGCGGTCGTTCCCCGCCGTCCGCGTCACCACCCGATCCACTGCCGCCGCCGCGGCCGGCGTGAGTCGGTCGAGCGCGCCTAACGCGCACACCCGGACGCCCCGGTCATGCAGCTCGTCGGACTCACGCGCGATGTACTCCTGCAGGAGCGACATGAGCGCATCGATCTCGGTCGTGGGACGGTGCCAGTTCTCCTGCGAGAACGCGAACAGCGAGAGCACGTCGAGGCCGACTTCCACCGCACCTTCCACGACCTCTCGCACGGCGCGCATGCCGGACCGATGTCCGAACGGTCGGGGCATGCGCCGCTCGCGCGCCCACCGGCCGTTGCCGTCCATGATGATGGCGACGTGCCGCGGTACTGCGCCGTGCACGCGGATTTGTGCGAGCAGCTCGGCGGCGTTGGTCGACTGCACGATGCGGCCGGTCAGACTTCCATGATCTCGGCTTCCTTGTGCTTCAGGAGGTCGTCGATCTTATGCATGTAGTCGTCGTGCGCCTTCTGGAGGTCCTTCTCGGCGTGCTTGACGTCATCCTCGCTCACGCCGTTCAGCTTCTTGAGATGGTCGCGGGCTACCGTGCGCGCATGCCTAACGGCGATGCGCCCTTCCTCCGCGAGCTTGTGCACGACCTTCACCAGCTCCTTGCGACGCTGCTCGTTCATCTGCGGAAGAGGGACGCGGATCATGCCCCCCTGCGCCGAGGGCTCGAGACCAAGATCCGACTCTCGGATCGCCTTCTCGATGACCTTGATCTGCCCCTTGTCGAACGGCGTGACGATGATCACGCGTGGCTCGGGAGTGGTCACCTGCGCCACCTGGTTCAACCCCATCTGCGAGCCATACATCTCCACTCGCACGGTGTCGAGCATCGAAGGCGACGCCTTGCCCGAGCGAATGCCCGAGAACTCGCGCTTCGAGCTCTCGATGGCCTTGTCCATGTGGGCTCGGCACTCCTTCACGATTTGCGGAATCGAAGTGGCTGTAGTCATCGAACGATCGTCCCCACGCGCTCGCCGCGAACCGCGCTCGCGACGGCGCCCTCAGTGTGGATGTTCAACACGATGAGCGGCAGGTTGTTCTCCTTGCACAGCGTTACCGCGGTCTGATCCATCACACCCAGCTCCGACACCATCACCTCGCGATAGCTCAACGACTCGTAGCGCTTCGCCGCCGGATCCTTCTTGGGGTCGGCGGTATACACGCCGTCCACGCTCGTTGCCTTGATGATGACTTCGGCCTGGATCTGGATCGCCCGAAGCGCCGCCGCCGTGTCCGTCGAAAAATAGGGGTTGCCAGTACCGCCGGCGAAGATGACTGTCCGCCCCACCTCGAGGTGGCGTAGCGCGCGGCGGCGGATGTACGGCTCCGCAAGCTCCTCCATGCGGATCGCCGTCATCACGCGCGTGTCCAGGCCCTTGCGCTCCAGGACGTCCTGGAGCGCAAGGGCGTTGATGACCGTGCCGAGCATTCCCATGTAATCGGCGGTGACGCGGTCCATCCCATTTTTCGACAGCTGGGACCCACGTACGATGTTGCCGCCGCCGATCACGAGGCCGACGCTGACGCCCATGTCAGCGACTTCCTTCACTTCGTCACAGAACCGGTTGACGCGATCGAAGTCGAATACCGCTCCCGCTCCCTTGTCGCCGGCGAGCGCTTCGCCCGACAGCTTGAGAAGGACGCGCGAGTACGCGACGGCGGCGGTCGCCACCGGCTCTTACTCCTCACCCATCTGGAAGCGCGCGAACCGACGCACCGTGAGCGTCGAGCCGCTTTCCTTGCTCGCTTCGGTGACGAGCTGACGAATCGTCTTCGAGTCGTCGCGCACCCACGGCTGGTCGAGCAGCGTGTTCTCGGCGTAGAACTTGTTGATCTGTCCGTCGACGATCTTGCCGATCATCGCCTCGGGCTTGCCCGCGGTGCGAGCCTGCTCCTCGTAGATGCGACGCTCGCGATCGATGATATCAGTCTTGATCTCGTCGCGATTGACGCCGAGTGGGACCTTCGGCACGCCGGCCGCGACGTGCTCGGCGATGGAGCGTGCGAGCGCCTTCACTGCGTCGCCCGTTCCGCCGACCACATCGACGATGACGGCGACGCGTCCATTGTGGTGCACGTACGAGCCGATCACGCCATCGGTCTTGAACCGTGCATAACGACGGACGACGACGTTCTCACCGGTCTTGCCCGAGGCTTCCTTCACGGCGTCAGCAACCGTCTTGCCGGCGTCCTTGTGCCAGGGCTGCTTCATGAGCTCGCCCTCTTGCGCGACGGTGACGACGCCATCGAACGAGGCGTCGCCGAAGAGCTGGGAGGCCACAGCCTTCGCGAGCGCCTGGAACTCATCGTTGCGCGCGACGAAGTCGGTCTCGCTGTTGACCTCGACCAGCGCAGCCGTCTTGGCGTCGTCGCTCACGAGCGCGACGATGGCGCCCTCGGACGCGGCGCGGTCGGCGCGCTTCTCTGCCTTGGCAATGCCCTTCTTCCGGAGGTACTCGACTGCCTTCTCGACGTCACCGCCGGTTTCCTCGAGCGCCTTTTTACAATCCATCATGCCCGCGCCAGTACGCTGGCGCAGCAGCTGAACGTCCTTCGCGGTAATCGTCGTCGCAGACATTGGTCAGTCCTTCGTTTCGTGCGTTTCGTGGAAACGCCGCCGGCACTGCGCCGGCGGCGTTATGATTGTAGACGGTCGGAGAGGCTGGTGACAGTGGGCGATCGATACGTGTCTCAGCCTTCGCTGTCGCTTCCCTCGTCGGCTTCGCCGCCCTCACCGGTTTCGCCGCCCTCACCGGCTCCGCCCTTGAGGCGGGCCGCGATGGCTTCCGGCTTTGCCCGGCGGCGACGGGGCCGCCGACGGCGCCGCCGCTCGTCCTCGCCACCGGCCGCCGGCTCCATGCCGCGGTCGGAGCTGTACGTGCTCTCCTCGCCTTCCTCTTCCTGCGGCCGCACCGGCGCTTCTCGACGCGCTTCGGCGATCGAGTCGGAGATCGCGCGCGTGATCAGCTCGACGGAGCGAATCGCGTCGTCGTTGCCGGCGATCGGAACGCTGATGAGGTCGGGGTCGGAGTTGGTATCGCAGATGGCCACGATCGGAATCCCGAGCTTGTTGGCCTCGCTGACGCCGATGCGCTCCTTCTTCGCGTCGATGACGAACATGAGTCCCGGGAGCCGGGTCATGTTCTTGATGCCCGACAAGTTCTTGGAGAGCTTGTCGCGCTGACGGGACATGAGGAGCTGTTCTTTCTTCGTGTAGTTCTCGAACTCGCCACCAGCCTCGGAGCCTGCCTCGAGGTCCTTCAGCCGGCGAATCTGCTTCTTCACCGTCTGGAAGTTGGTGAGCAGTCCGCCGAGCCAGCGCTCGGTGACGTACATGGCGCTGCAGCGCTCGGCCTCAGCCTGCACGATCGCGGCGAGCTGGCGCTTGGTGCAGACGAACAGGACGTTCTCGCCGCGCATCACCACTTCGCGAACGAGCTTCTGCGCCAGCTCGAGCTGTCGGAGCGTCTTCTGAAGGTCGATGATGTGAATCCCGTTGCGCTCGGCGAAGATGAACCGGCGCATCTTGGGATTCCATCGGCGAGTCTGGTGTCCGAAGTGGACACCGGCCTCGAGGAGCTGTTGGAGACTGGGCTGCATTGGTTGTGGGACCTCGATTGGGTTAGTCGTCCGCTTCCGTCGGCGTCGCCGTCGACTGGCAGGGCCAGACCCCGCGGTGACTCGGGAAGCGTGTTTGGTTGTGAACTGCTATCAGCTTTCGACCGTCTGATGGCCGATGGCTGATAGCTGTCCTCGAAGCGCTTTAGCGCTTCGAGAACTGGAATCGCTTGCGAGCCTTTGGGCGGCCGGGCTTTTTGCGCTCGACCGCGCGAGCATCTCGCGTCAAGAGACCAAGATCGCGAAGCTTGCGGCGATGTGTCTCATCGAGGGCGACGAGCGCACGGGCGACCGCGAGGCGCAGCGCGCCCGCCTGTCCCGTCTGCCCACCTCCATCGACGTTCGCGCGAACATCGAACCGGCCAAGGGTGTCCGTGGCCGTGAACGGCTGCTGGATGGCCGACACGAGCGCGGCGCGCGGGAAGTAGTCGCCTAACGTGCGACCGTTCACATCCCACTTGCCGGAACCAGGGCGAATGTAGACGCGGCACACCGCTTCTTTGCGGCGGCCGACGGCGTGCGTCGTCGAGCTGTCAGCCATTACTTCGTCTCGTTGGTGCGGGCGTTGAGCTTCAGCACGGCGGGCTGCTGCGCGACGTGCGGGTGATTGGCCGTGGCATACACGCGAAGCTTGCGGCGGAGTGTCTGCCGACCCAGGGCGCTCTTGGGCAGCATGCCGTACACCGCCTTCTCGATCATGCGCTCGGGATGCTTCGCGCGCATGGACGCCGCGGGTGTGAAGCGCTCGTGGCCCATGTAGCCGGTGTGCGAGAAGTAGCGCTTCTGCTCGAGCTTGCGCCCGGTGAGCTTCACCTTGGCGGCGTTGATGACGATGACGTTATCGCCGGTGTCCATGTGCGGCGTGTACATCGGCTTGTGCTTGCCGCGCAGAACGCGCACGATTTCAGCGGCGAGACGACCGAGGACCATCCCGTCTGCATCGACGATGTACCACCGATGCTTGATGTCCTTTGGCGTCGCGGTATAGGTGCTCATGAGGTTTGATTCCGAACGTGAAGAGGCCGCGCGCTTGGCATCAACGCGGGCGGCGGACTGCAACTGCTACCCTAAAATTGGCAGACACGTAAGCTAGACAAGCATTTACGTGTTGTCAACGGAAGCGCTCCGACAGCTCATTCGAGCTCGACCAGGACCGCTCCACGCTCCACCGCCGTCCCCGGCTCCGCGCGAATCGCCTTCACTGTGCCCGCAGACGCGGACCGAAGCTCGTTCTCCATTTTCATCGCTTCCATCACGACCAGGCCCTGACCCGGTTGAACGGTGGCGCCGACCTCCACGGACACGCGCACGATGAGCCCGGGCATCGGGGCGACGAGTGGTGCCGGCCCTTTCGGTCCGCTTGCGCTGCTCGACAATTGTCGAATCGCCCGCGTTCGCTCGTCCAGCGCCTCGACGTCGTAGCGACGCCCATCGAGGGACAGCACATAACGCCCTCTCGAGGAGTCCCGTGCTACCACAACGCGATGGACGCTGGTGCCGAGCGACAGGAGCGCCACAGGCGTCCCGGTCAGCTCGGACAGGCTGGCTGGCAGAACCGTTCCGTCGACCGTTATCTGATCCCCATCGACCTCGACATCAACGCTCCGTCCACCCACGTCGACGACGTATTTCACACGACCTCCGGAACGAGCTCGCACACGGTTTCCACGTGCGCTGTCTGGGGGAACATGTCGAACGACGTGAGCGACGCGACGCGGTAGCGTGGCATGCGCAGCACATCACGCGCGAGCGTCGCCGGGTTGCAGCTCACGTACACGATCGCGCGCGGAGCGGTCGCGGCCTGCAGTGAACTGGCTACGCGCTCATCCACGCCGGCCCGGGGAGGATTCACGATCACCACGTCCGCGGGCAGTGCTTCATCGAGTGCGTCCTCGACGCGCGCCACCAGTGATGTGGAACCGGACGGGAGGTGCGCAGCGACCCACCGTGCAGCGGCCGGGTCGAGCTCGATCGCGGTGACGCGCACGCCGTGCTCCGCGAGCGCGATGGCCGTCGCGCCCGCGCCGGCATACGCGTCAATCAGGGTGACAGGCGCGTGTGCCATCGCGACCGCGATCACGTGCGCGTGAAGCAGCTCTGCCGCGGCCGTGTTGACCTGCGCGAACGACGCATCGGGTGTTTTCGTCTCGGCAGGCGCGCCCTCGGGCGTGTCGCGCCGATCCATCATCAGACGACGCCGGCCGCCCTGTGGCTCCCACCACACGGTGGTGAGCTCGGGAACGCGGTCGGCCAGCTCACGCGCTCGAGGCCACTGTGTCCCACCCTCGAGCAGGAAGGACGCGCCGTCACGTGTCAGCCTAACGGCGCCGCGCAGGCGCCGCGATCGCGGAAGCGACGACGAGGCCGCGACGATACCGCGCCAGATGTGCACGACGCGTTCGTCGGTGATCGGACATTGCTCGAGCTGAAAGACCGCGTTGGGATCGTCAAAGCGATGCAGGCCCGCGATCCAGCCCTCGCCGGACCATCGCAGCGCCAGCGTCAGCTTCGTCCGATATCTCCACGGGGCCGGACTGGGCACGACTGTCACCGACGGTGCCTCGCGCTTGCCAATGCGCTGAATCGCGTCCCGCACGATCGTGCTCTTGGCGCGGAGCTGGCTCTCGTACGTCATGTGCTGCAGCTGACACCCACCGCATCGATCGCGCGTGTAGTGGTGGCACGACGGGGCGATGCGGCTCGATGACGATTCGACCATGGATACCACCGATCCTCGAGCGAATCGGCCGTGGAACTCCAGGGTGACGTCGACGAGATCGCCCGGCGCGGTGCGAGGCACGAACACCGCCATGCCGTCGTGTCGCGCGACGCCATCGCCGCCGGCAGCGATCGAATCCACACGGAGACGCGCGTGTGTTGGCGCTACCATCGTTCGCCGATCGCTTCACGCCGAGCGGTCTGCTTCCATGCGTCAGTGGGGGAAGAATCCGCGGCTGCGGTCGTACTGCCGTTTCCGGCCGCGGATCGATCGGCCCTCCCGGTGCTGACCCTGCCCATTCGATCCCGGTGTGCGAGCAGCGCAGCGGCGACGGCCGCGGCGAGCACGCCGTCCTCCGGCGGAGTCGTCGTGACCAGCATGGGCAACCGGCGCTCCAGCCACTGGATCTCAATGGCTCCGCGGCGGAACTCGTCGTCCTCCATCACACGAAGGTGAAAATCCCGCGATGTCTCGACGCCGTGCACGGTCAGCTCGAGCAACGCCCGATGCATGCGCTCAACCGCCCTGGCACGGTCCGGTGCCCACACGATGAGCTTGGCCAGCATCGGATCGTAGTGCAGCCCAACCTCACTGCCGATCTCGATTCCGCCATCCCAGCGCACGCCGGGTCCGCTGGGCACGTGCAGATACTCGATGCGTCCCGTGGACGGCAAAAACCCATTCCCGGGATCTTCACTCGTTATGCGGCATTCGATGGCCCACCCCCGCGGCGCGATGTCCTCCTGCACGAACGGGAGTCGTTCGCCGGCAGCAACCCGGAGCTGCCATTGCACGAGGTCGATGCCGGTGACGAGCTCGGTCACCGGATGCTCCACCTGGAGCCGAGTGTTCATCTCGAGGAAGTAGAATCGACCGTCCGTGTCGAGCAGGAACTCGCACGTTCCGGCGTTCACGTATCCCGCCGCTCGGGCCGCGCGAACGGCCGTCTCCCCCATTTCCCGCCGCAGCGCGGCCGACACGGCAACGCTCGGCGCCTCCTCGATCATCTTCTGGTGCCGGCGCTGGACCGAGCACTCCCGCTCGCCTAACGACAACATGGTGCCGTGCTGGTCGCCGAGGATCTGGATCTCGACGTGGCGCGGCCCGACGATGTACTTCTCGACGTAGACGGCGTCGTCGCCGAACGCGTTCTTCGCCTCGCGCCGGGCGGCGTCGAGCGCCGAGGCGAGCTCGCGGCGCTCGCGAACGACGCGCATGCCCTTCCCGCCTCCGCCGGCAGCCGCCTTGAGCAGCACCGGATAGCCGAATTCCTGCGCGATACGCTCTGCTTCGCCCGCATCCTGGACGGCCGATGTCGTGCCCGGCACGACGGGGACGCCGGCACCGATGGCCAGCTGACGGGCGGCCGTCTTGCTCCCCATGGCCGCGATTGCCTCCGGAGGAGGTCCGATGAACACCAGACCCTCGTCCCTAACGAGGCGCGCAAACCACTCACGCTCCGACAGAAATCCGTACCCGGGGTGGATCGCCTCAGCCTCCACACGCTTGGCCGCATCGACGATGCGGTCGCCGCGCAGATAGCTCTCGGCGGACGGCGCCGGCCCCACGTTCACGGCCTCGTCTGCTTCACGAACATGCGGCGCGGACGCGTCGGCGTCGCTGTACACGGCGACCGACCGGACCCCGAGCTCGCGACAGGCGCGGATGACGCGGAGAGCGATTTCCCCCCGGTTGGCTATCAGAACCTTAGAGAACATCGGTGCCGGCCGGGCGGGAATGGGGACCCGGGAACCGGGAACCATACCTCCGAGGAGCCTCTGTTCCCTGTTCCCAGTTCCCGGTTCCCTGGCTGCTAAAGCGGGATGTTTCCATGCTTCTTCGGCGGATTCCTGTCACGCTTGCGCTCGAGCGTCGACAAGGCGTCGATGAGTCGCGGCCGTGTGTCGCGCGGGTCGATGATGTCATCGACGTAGCCGCGGCTGGCAGCCACGTACGGGTTCGCGAACTTGTCCGTGTACTCGCGAACTTTCCCATCAGTGGCGGCCACGGGGTCGTCGCTCTCCGCGATCTCGCGGCGAAACAGGATCTCGACGGCGCCTTTCGGCCCCATCACGGCGATCTCCGCGGTTGGCCACGCGATGTTGTAGTCGCCGCGAATGTGCTTCGAGCTCATGACGTCATAGGCGCCGCCATACGCCTTGCGCGTGATGACCGTGAGCTTCGGCACGGTCGCTTCGCAATACGCGTACAGCAGCTTCGCCCCATGCCGAATGATGCCGTTGTGTTCCTGCATAACGCCTGGCAGGAAGCCAGGGACGTCCTCGAACGTCACGAGCGGGATGTTGAACGCGTCGCAGAACCGGACGAATCGCGCGGCCTTCACGGAGGCGTTGATGTCGAGCACGCCCGCCAGCACCGCAGGCTGGTTTGCGACAATGCCGACGCTGTAGCCGCCGAGATGCGCGAACCCACAGAGGATGTTCCCGGCGTAGGCGGCGTGGACTTCGTAGAACTCACCGTCGTCCACGACACGCGTGATGACCTCGTGCATGTCGTACGGCTTGTTCGCGTTGTCAGGCACGACATCGAGCAGCGACTGATCGCGACGGTCGCGCGGGTCGCGACCACTGCCGCGCGGCGGATCGCCCAGGTTGTTCGACGGCACGAAGCGGAATAGATCGCGGATCGCCTGAAGGCACGCGAGCTCGGAATCGTGCGCGAAGTGCGCGACGCCGGAGGTCCCCGCGTGCGTGTCAGCGCCGCCAAGCTGCTCCATCGTTACATCTTCGTGCGTGACCGTCTTCACCACGTTAGGCCCCGTCACGAACATGTACGACGTGCCGCGCACCATGTACGTGAAGTCAGTGATGGCCGGCGAGTACACCGCGCCGCCAGCGCACGGGCCGAGGATCGCCGAAATCTGCGGGATCACGCCGGACGCGAGCGTGTTTCGGAGGAAGATGTCGGCGTACCCGCCGAGCGATACGACACCCTCCTGAATGCGCGCGCCGCCGGAGTCGTTGAGCCCGATGACTGGCGCTCCGTTACGCAGCGCGAGGTCCATCACCTTGCAGATCTTCTCGGCGAAGGCCTCGGAAAGCGACCCGCCAAACACCGTGAAGTCCTGCGAGAACACATAAACCAAACAGCCGTCGATTCGTCCGTACCCGGTCACGACGCCGTCGCCGTACGTCTTCAGTCTTTCCAGCCCGAAATCGGTCGAGCGATGCGTCACGAAGCGATCGAACTCGACGAAGCTGCCCTCGTCGAGCAGTACGTCGAGCCGTTCGCGCGCAGAGAGCTTTCCCTTGTCGTGCTGCGCCTTGATGCGCGCACTGCCACCGCCCTGCTCGGACTCGGTACGTCGCTGCTCGAGCAGGGTGAGCTTGTCTTTCATCGTCATAGGTCGGGGAAAGTAACCGTGCCAACCCGCAGTCGTGAGTCGTTAGCCGGGAGTCCATCCAACAAGAACGGCGGCACGCTTTGAGAGCGTCCCGCCGCCTCGGTTGTTGCCAACGACTACCAGCTAACGACTACCAGCTAACGAAGCTACACGACCTCGGTTGGAACGATGTCCGAATCATCCGTGTGCACCGTCGGCGGCGTCTCGGGACGCGGCGGCTGATCGGCAGGAATGTCCGTCACTGTCAGCACGATCCGACGGTGGATCGGATCCACCTCGAGGACGCGCATATCGAGGTTCATTCCCTCGTACGCGATGTCCGCGGGGTTCGAGACCGCGCGCATCGGCGACAGCTGGCTCACTGGTACGAAGCCCTCGATGTCGTTGCCGACATCGACGACCACGCCCTTGTCCATCAGGCGCACGACCTTGCCGCGCAGCTCCGTACCAACCGGGTACGTCTCACCGATCCGGAGCCAGGGATCCTCCTCGGCCTGCTTGAGACCGAGCGAGATCCGCTTGTTGTCCGAATCGATGTTCAGGATCACCACGTCCACCGCGTCGCCCTTCTTCACGACTTCCGACGGGTGCTGAACGCGTTTCGTCCAGCTCATGTCGGAGATGTGAATGAGGCCATCGATCCCCGGCTCGATCTCGACGAACGCGCCGAAGCTCGTGAGGTTGCGGACCTTGCCGTTGATGCGCGTGCCCACCGGGTACTTGAGCGGGAGCACCATCCACGGATCCTGCTCCGTCTGCTTCATGCCGAGCGAGATCTTCTCCTCGTTCGGATCCACCTTGAGCACGACCGCTTCGATCGTCTCGCCGATGCTCACGAGCTTCGACGGGTGACGAACGTTGCGCGTCCAGCTCATCTCGCTGATGTGCACGAGGCCTTCGATGCCCGGCTCGAGCTCGATGAACGCGCCGTAGTTCGTGATCGAGACGACCTTGCCGGTGACACGCGTGCCCACCGGGTACTTCGCCGCGACGTCCTTCCACGGATACGCCTGGAGCTGCTTGAGGCCGAGCGAAATGCGCTCGCGCTGCCAGTCGATGTCGAGCACCTTGACCTCGAGCTCCTGCCCGATCTGCACCATCTCCGACGGGTGGGAGATACGCCCCCACGACATATCGGTGATGTGGAGCAGACCGTCGACACCGCCGAGATCGATGAACGCACCGAAGTCGGTGATGTTCTTGACCACGCCCTTTCGGACCTGGTCCTTCTGGAGCTCCTTCATCAGCTTCTCGCGCTTGCCGGCCCGCTCGGTCTCGAGGATCACGCGGCGCGAGACCACGATGTTGCGGCGGCGCTTGTTGAGCTTGATGATCTTGAACTCGTACTTCTGGCCGAGCAGCTCGTCGATGTTCGGCACGCGTCGCAGCGCGATCTGCGAGCCGGGGAGGAATGCGTCGACGCCCATGAGGTCGACGACGACACCGCCCTTGATCTTCTTGACGAGCGTGCCTTCGACAGGCTGATCGTTCTCGTAAGCGAGGCGAATGCGCTCCCACACGCGCATGAAGTCCGCCTTCTTCTTCGAGAGAACGACCGACCCTTCCTGATCCTCGAGGTGCTCCAGCAGTACCTCGACCTCGTCACCCGGCTTGATGTCGGGAAGATCCTTGAACTCCTCGAGCGGGATCGTCCCTTCGGATTTGAATCCGATGTCCAGGACGACCATGTTCTCGCGGATCTCGAGCACGCGGGACTTTACAATTTCACCCTCTTCGATCGACGCGAGGGTGCCATTGTACATGTCCATCATCTGCTCGTACTCCTCGGAGGAGTACTCGTCTTCCTCGTAGAGCTCGGGACGGCGGTTGGCAAGCGGCCGCAGCTGCGACTTCTGGAGGTCGCGCTTTTCTCGCGCTGTGAGCACGTTGCCGGTGGAAGGGGTGGTGGTTTCTAGCTCGGGCATACCGAAGAGTGTCTCCTGAACCGCGGGTCTTTAGGCTCGCCGCGTCGAGTCGAGGGTGTGAGTGAAACGAATCGAGACGACAAACGCCGCCCAATGGGACGGGTTCAAGGTTCGATTCGCGCGAACCGTCAAATGTATTGTCAGACGGCGTGGTCGTCAACGGGGGAAGTGTCGCTTCCGCGCTGAGTTACGGCCTTCGCGATGGCTACGATCCGCTCCACTTGTTCAGCCTGCGTGAGGTAGGTCGTGTCGATCAGCACCGCGTCCTTCGCCTGAACCGTCTGCGTCGCGTCCTGCGCATCGCGATGAACGAGACGGTCGGTCTCTTCGGCGATCTCGGCCTCGGTCGGCCGACGACTGATCTGTTGCGTCAATCGACGACGCGCCCGTTCCCAGGGATCGGCGATCAGAAACACCTTCAGCGTCGCCTTGGGAAAAACGGTCGTGCCCATGTCGCGTCCATCGACGACAATGTCGTGCTGAGTCGCGGCCTGCTGCACCAGAGCGTTCACCCAGGCGCGGACGCGCGGCATCTGCGCGACGCGAGATACGTGGCGAGTAACCTCCGCACCTCTGATCTCGGACTCGACGTCGACGCCGTCGATGCACGGCGCGAATGACGTGCTTCGCGGACTCAGGCTGACGCGCTCCGCCGCGTGCAGCACCAGATCCTCCGTCCAATCCGCGGATGCCACTCCACTCCGGACGGCGGCAGCGGTGGCAGCGCGGTACAGCGCGCCGGAATCGACATGTCGAAAGCCGAGTACCGATGCGACCCACTGGGCAGTGGATGATTTGCCCGACGCCGCGGGCCCATCGATCGCGATGACGACATGGGCCGCACGCGACGGGTGCAGGCTCACGAGGTCACCCGTTCGAGGTCGGACCAGAATCCTGGATACGACACGGACACGCAGTCGGGATCATCGACCGTGATCGCGTTTCCCGACAGCGCGCCGAGCACGCCAAACGCCATCGCCAGCCGATGGTCGCCATGCGTCTGTACCGCGCCGCCTAACGACCTCGTGCCACCGCGCACGCGCAGGCCGTCCGGAAGCTCGTCGGCGTCGGCGCCGACGTCCCGCAGATTCTGCACGACCGCCGCGATGCGGTCGCTTTCCTTGACGCGCAACTCGCTCGCGCCGCGGATCTCGATGACTCCATCCCCTAACGCGCCGAGACATGCTAGCATCGGCAGCTCGTCGATCATGGCTGGCACCTGGTCGCCGCCGATCTCGACGCCCTGCAGCCCGCGCGGCGCGACCGTGATCGTGCCCACGGGCTCGCCGCACTCTTCGCGATGGACTTCCCAGGCCACGTCGGCCCCCATGTCGCGCAGGACGCGAAAGAAGCCGAGTCGCGTGGGATTCAGCGCGACGTCCGTCAGCTCGAGCGGTGCACCGCCTCGGACACCACCGGCTGCGGCGAGCGCGGCGAAGAACGCGGCTGACGAGGGATCGGCCGGGACGTCGAGCTGAAATGGGGCGAGCTCCGATGCCGGCTCGAGCGACGCCTCGAGACCTAACGACCGCACGTCGATCCCCAGCGCCGCAAGCATCCGCTCCGTGTGATCCCGGGATCGTACAGGCTCCCGCACCGTAACCCGCACACACCCGACCAGTCCGGCCAGCAGAATCGCGCTTTTGACCTGCGCGCTCGCCGTTGGGCTGTCGAACTCGATCTCCCGAAGTCGTCCACCGGTGACGACCATCGGGAGGTGCTCTCCGGTATCGAACGCGAAGTGCGCTCCCATCGTCGTGAGCGGTCGTGCGACCCGGCCCATAGGACGACGGCTCAGACTCGCGTCGCCGATGAGTCGGCTCGGGAAGGAACAGCCGCTCAGCACCCCGGACATGAGGCGCGCCGTGGTCCCGCTGTTCCCGCAATCCAGCGGCTCGTCGGGCGCCGCCAGCCCGCCCAGGCCTCGACCATCCACGCGCACGTCATCGCCGAGTTGCGGCACGTTGGCGCCTAACGCGCTGAGCACGCCACCCGTCGACCGCACGTCCGCCGATCGCAGGATGTTCCTGATGCGTGACCGGCCGCTAGCGAGCGCCGCGCAGATGAGCGCCCGATGCGAAATGGACTTGTCGCCGGGCACTCTGACTGCGAGGCTGGCACGCGAGATCATCGCAGCCATTGCTCGAGGGCGGTCGCCAGATCGGTTTTCTCGTCACGGTACTTCACGATCAGCGGCGTTTGCACCGACAACCCTTCCGCACCGGCCCACGCGCCCCGGACAGCACGCGCGCCCGGTACGACCACGGCGCCCTCCGGAATCTCCAACGGCCGGCCCGACTCGGCGCGGTAGACCTGTTCGCGCACGAGGTCGTACACAGGCGTCCCTCGCGTCAGCACGACGCCGGCGCCGAGGACCGCGCGCGACCGCACGATGGTTCCCTCGTACACACCACAGTTCCCGCCGACGATCGCATCGTTTTCGACGATGACGGGCGTCGCATTTATCGGTTCCAGCACGCCGCCGATCTGTGCCGCCGCGCTGAGGTGCACCCGCTCCCCGATCTGCGCGCATGAGCCGACCAACGCGTGCGAGTCGACCATTGTTCCGGCGCCGACGTACGCGCCCACGTTGATGAACACCGGGGGCATGCACACGACCCCCGGAGCCACGTACGAGCCACGGCGAATCGACGTGCCGCCAGGCACCACGCGCACGCCGTCGCCCAGCGCGAGCGCGCGTGGCGGGATCGTGTGCTTATCGAAGAACGCCGTCGGCCAGGCAGTGCCTGCGGCACCGTTCGCGTCAGGCATTGGAACGACGCGACCTGCGCGAAACCCGAGGAGGATGCCGCGCTTCACCCACGGCACGGCGCGCCAGGTCCCGTCGCTTTCGCGTGTGGCCGACCGAACCTCGCCACGTTCGAGCGCTGCCAATAGATGCGCGACCACGGATTCGGCGTCGTCAGGCAGTGCGACGTCCGGCGGCGTGGATGCCAGCGTCTCGATCCGCTCGGCGAGTGGCGCGAAGGAAACGGTCGTCACGCGGACAGCGCTCCAGCTGTGGCCAGGGCCGCCTTGAGCGGGGCGTTGTGCTGCTCAGTCAACGGGACCAGCGGCAGGCGGAGACGGTTCTGAATCTTCCCCATCATCGCCAACGCGGCCTTCACGGGAATCGGGTTCGAATCGATGAACGCCGCCTCGAACCACGGCGTTAGGCGCATCGCCAGCTGACGCGCGCCGGTGAAGTCGCCGCTCGCGCACATGTCGACGAGTCGCGACATGAGGCGCGGCGTCGCGTTGCTGACGACGGAGATGACGCCATCGCCGCCAGCCGCCATGATGGGAAGCGTGAGGGCGTCATCGCCCGACAGCACGCTGAACTCCGCTGGCCGCTGGCGAAGGATCTCGGTGACCTGTGCCAGATTGCCGGAAGCCTCCTTGATCGCCACGATACGCGGATGCTCGGCCAGCACGAGCGTGGTTCGCGCCTCGATGTTGCTTGCCGTCCGTCCTGGCACGTTGTAAACCACGATGGGCAGCTCGACAGCATCGGCGATTGCGCGAAAGTGTGCGATGATGCCGCGCTGCGGTGGCTTGTTGTAGGCGGGTGACACGTGCAGGAGATGCGTCGCACCAGCCGACTGCATCTCACGCGACAACGCGATCGCTCGCGCGGTGTCGTTCGTGCCGGCACCAGCGACTACCGGGACGCGCCCTTCCGCGACTTCGACCGTGATCTCGACAACGCGCCGGTGCTCCGCGAGCGACAGGGTTGCAGCCTCGCCGGTCGATCCACACGGGACGAGGAAATGAACACCTTCCGCGATCTGCCACTCCACGAGGCGCCGAAGCGCTGCTTCATCGACCTCGCCTTGCGCGGTGAACGGCGTGACGAGCGCAGTCCCGCACCCTGTCAAAGCTCTGGGCATCAGACAGTCTCCGATCCAAGATCGAGCACGTCTCGCATGGTGAAAACGCCGCGGCGGCCGCGGACCCACTCCGCCGCATGGAGGGCACCGTCGGCGAAGACGCGCCGATCGCGGGCGGTATGCGTGAGCCGGATCTGCTCGAATGGCCCATCGAACGACAACTCGTGCGTGCCGGGGACGTGACCCGTCCGCACGCTGGTGATCGGGATGGACCGTCCAAGCTCCGATGACGCGGCGCGCTCGAGCGCGATCGCCGTTCCCGATGGAGCGTCCTTCTTCGCGGCATGGTGGGTCTCGACCACGTGCGCGTCGAACTGAGGCGCTCGTTGCATCACGCGGCCCGCCACCGTGGCGAGCGCCAGAAACAGGTTGACGCCCACCGAGAAATTGGGCGCGTGGACGAGCGCACCCTGCAACTCGAGAACGGTCCTCGTCACTCGCTCCAGTTGGTCAGCCCAACCGGTGGTGCCGGTGACGACGGGATAACCGGCTCGAACGGCGGCAAGAATATTGGCGGGTGCCGCCGCAGGCTCGGTGAACTCGATCACAACCTCGGTATCGCCGAGCCGGTCGCGCGTTAGGGCGTTGCCATCCTGATTCTCGCTGAGCCCAAGCAAGGCCGTGACGGTGCCGCCCCGCTCACGGGCCAGGTCTGCAACGGCGCGGCCCATCTTGCCATCGCCGACAATGGCGACGCGAAAGCCGCTCATTGGCCAACCGGGAAGAATGACGAGTGCAGTCGTCGCATGGCTTCGAGCACTTGATCGCCGTCCACGAGCAGCGTGAGGTTGATCCCGCCCGAGCTGAGCGAGACCATGTGCACCTTGACATTGCCGAGCGCCGCGAGCGCCTGCGCCATCGTGGCCGTGCTATCGCCCAACCCCGCGCCGACGAGCGCCACGATGCCGCGGTTACGCTCGACCGACACGTCGCCCAGCGCGGTCAGCGCGCCTAATAACCCGTCGAGGTGTGTCGCATCGTCGATCGTCATGGACACCGACACCTCGGACGTGGCCACCACGTCCACCGATGTCCGGTTCTCATCGAAGATCTCGAAAATGCGACGCATGAAGCCGTGCGCGAGCAGCATGCGAGGCGTTCGAATGCGAATGAGCGCCACGTCCCGTTTTCCGGCGATCGCGCTGACGGGGCGGCGCGGCGCATCGAACGTGATTCGCGTCCCGCAACCCTCCGGGCGGCGCGAGTTGTAGATGTACACCGGGATGCCGATCTTCACCGCCGGCGCGATGGTGCTCGGGTGCAGAACCTTCGCGCCGAACGACGCCAGCTCCGACGCCTCGTCGAAGCGTATCTGCTCGATCAAGCGCGCGCCGTCCACGACACGCGGGTCTGCGGTCAGCATGCCGTCGACGTCGGTCCAGATCTCGATGGCCTCGGCGCGAAGCGCGGCACCAAACAGCGCGGCGCTGTAGTCGCTCCCGCCACGACCGAGGGTCGTGGTCACGCCAGCGGCCGTCGCGCCGACAAATCCTCCGACCACCGGCGTGGTGCCCGATGCCAGGAGTGGTCGAATGATCCGCTGCGTCGCCTCGGCGATCAGCTCGGGTCGCGGCTCCGCTCGCGTGAAGTGATCGTCGGTGACCATGACCTCACCGGCATCCACCAGCTGAGCCGGGACGCCGCGCTCACGCAGCACGGCGACAACGAGGTGCGACGAGAGTCGCTCGCCGATGGACGCGATCGCGTCCAGACTTCTCGGAGTCAGGTGCCCCAGCACCGAAAGGGCTTCCGCCAGGCTCGCGAGCTCGTCGAACATCGCGCTCAGGTCGGCCGCGACGTCGCCACCGACGCCGTGATCGCCAAGCAGCTTCGAGGCCTCCTCGAGGTGGCGCTCGCGAAGCCCCTCGACACCGCGCAACGCTCCGATCAACTGCCCCTTCTCGGCTTGCTCCGCGATCGACAGCAGCGTGTTCGTGGTGCCGGCCAGCGCGGAGACTACGACGAGGGGTTGGCGCGCGATGCGCCCGCGCACGATGTCCGTCGCGCGTTCGATGGCTGCCGCGTCGCCGACGGACGTGCCACCGAACTTGACGACGATCATGCCGCGCCGACAACGCCGGTCGCGACCAGCAGCTCGGCATTCAGCACCGAGCCGCCCGCGGCACCGCGTATGGTGTTGTGGCCTAACGCGACCAGGCGCAGATCGAGCTGCGGGTCGGTGCGCACGCGGCCAACAACGACGGTCATCCCCGCTCCCGACCCAACGTCACGCCGAGCCTGCGGTCGATCGAGTGCATCAGTCACCACCAGCGCGCGCTCGGGCGCGCTCGGCAGTCCACGCACGGCAGCGTCTCCGCGCCATTCCTCCAGCACGCGGAGCGCGTCCTCGGGCGTGGCCGGTTTGTCGAGTTTGATGGACATACAGACCGTATGCCCGTGCTCCACCGCCACCCGGTTGGCATGTGCGCTCACGCGAACCGGCGCCGGAACGAGCGCGCCACCCTGAACGCAGCCGAGCATCTTCGGGATCTCGCGCTCGATCTTCGGTTCTTCCTCGCCAATGTACGGGATGACGTTGCCGAGGATGTCGAGCGATGGGACGCCCGGATACCCTGCCCCCGACACCGCCTGCATCGTGACGACAAAGACCTGACGCACGCCAAACGCCTCGTGCAGCGGCGCGAGCGCAACCGTGGCGACCGTGGCCGCACAATTCGCGTTCGTCACGATGCCGCCGGACCACCCCCGCGAGCGGCGCTGCTGCTCGAGTAGGCTCAGGTGATTCGCATTCACCTCGGGGATCACGAGCGGAACGTCCGGCTCCATGCGGAAGTTTTTCGCGTTGCTGAGCACCAGCGCGCCGCTCCGCGCGAATGCGGGCTCCAGGTCGCCGGCTGCGGCCGCGTCGAGCGCCGAAAATACGATCGGTGCGCTGATCTCGGCGGGATCACACGGCAGCACGGTACGGTCAGCCAGCTCGCCCGGAAGCTCGCCCTCGAGCCAGCGCGTCGCGTCCGCGTATCGCTTACCCGCCGAGCGCTCGGAGGCGGCCAGCTCGGTCACCTCAAACCATGGGTGATTACGGAGGCAGCGGATGAACGTCTGCCCAACGGCGCCCGTCGCGCCAAGGATTGCGACGGGGAGGCGGCGGGCTCGAGGAGTCGAGGCAGTCATGCGGTGAGGAGTGAGCGAACCAACCGCTCGTAGGTATCGACACTCGCGCGCAGCTCGCGCACGTCGATGTGCTCGTTAGGTGTGTGGGCGACGTGGATCGACCCGGGGCCGAACAGGAGCGGCGTGCCCCAGCGTCCGAGCAGCGGGATATCGCTCGTGTACGCGACCGGGGCGACGTCGAACCCCGGAACGACGTGGAAATGCTGCGCGGGAATGTAGGACCCGTACGTGATCTCGGCGCGGCCCGACGCCCATTGCTCGACCAGCGCCTTAACCGTGGCGACATCGCCGACGAGACGGAACATGAGCTCCGCCTCGCACTCACCCGGGATGATGTTCGCCTCGGTGCCGCCACGAATCGTCCCGATGTTCACCGTCGTGTCGCCGAGTGTTGCATCGGCTGGCAGGGGAAGCGACCGGATCGTCGGCAGGAGCTCCAGCATCGGCTCGATGGCCGAGCGACCGAGATGCGGGTACGCGGAGTGAGCCTCGCGGCCACGGGTCTTGACCGTTACGCGAAGCGAGCCCTTCGCACCGCTCGCCAGGCGGCTTTCGGTTGGCTCGCCATTGATCAGGAAACGGCTCGTGGCCGGAAGATGGTTGGCCGCACGCGCACCGTCGGACCCTTTCTCTTCGCCGACCAGGAGGAGCAGGTCGACACGGTCTTCGCCGGATGCGGCGAGCTGATCGGCCGCCGCCAGCATGGCCGCGGCGATGCCCTTTGCGTCGCACGCGCCACGGCCGTAGAGTCGCTCGCCGTCGAGCTTCGGCGCGACGTACGGCGGCACCGTGTCGAGATGCGTGGACAGTGTGACACCGCCACCGCTCCGGGACGCCCACACGTTGCCGCGTCCCGGTGTGACCTCCTGGACGGTCACGTTCCAGCCACGGCTCACGAGTCGCCGCGAGACGAAGTCGACGATCTTACTTTCGCCGCCCGTCGGCGATTGGATAGAGAGCATCTCGGCGCAGAGCGCGACGACGTCGGTCATGCGGGGGTAAGCTATCCAGCAAGGCGCGGCATGGGGAGGGCGCCCTGGCTCGTTAGGCGGGCACGCCGCGCGAGCTTCGTGCCTCAGTCGTCGGCGTTGACGACGGACCGGCGGAGGTCGAAGATGGCTTGCGGGAGCTTGAGGGAGCGCGCGATGGCGATGTCTTCGATGGCATCGAGTAGCACGCGCTTGAGGCGGCGTCCGTCGCCGGTGTTCGGTAACGTGCCGAAGGTTCGCTCGAGCCCCGACGAGCTCGCGACATAGTCCTCGAGCGTTTCGCAGAACTGGTCACCCGGTTTGACGGCGGCGTGGCCATCAGACGTTGGTCGGGAGGCATCGCGGAGCAACCGAGAGTCCGTTTCCAGCACGTCAGCGAGACGGGCGCACAACGAGCTCGTCAGCTCGGACTTTCCCGTCATGACGCGCCAGAGCTGCTGGCGGGAGGTGCCTGCACGTTGAGCGAGCACCCGCTTGCTCATGCGGCGCTCGAGCCGAAGTAGCTCTATGCGCTTACCAAGCGGAGTGAGCTCGGGGACGCCATTGTCGCTGAGTTGTTCGTCTTCGGCATCTGTTGACATACGTTGCAATGAACAATAGCTTCCAATACCGAAAATAGCCCGAACCTGCGTTACATTTGTAGCTCATTGTCGGTGGTCGCGTGACGAAAGTCAAGCAAAGGAGGGGTGGCAGGCGCAGGTCAGGGGCATCGCCTCGGAAGACCACGAAGTCTCGCAGTACAAAGGCCGCGCGGCGCCTGCCAAGCGGTGGACGAGGCAAGCCCCAACTCGGCGAGCCCGCTCGAGTGGTTCGGGTCCGAGCGCTCGACCCTCGCGCCAAGTGTGGCGCGAGGACTTCGGTCGAGCACCTGTTTCGCGTCGACGAAACGGTCGATGGAGCGTCGCGCACGCACCTCGTCTTTTTCGATCGGCACGGATTGTACTGCGAGCATGGGCGTAGCTGCCCGGCGGTCGAGGACGTACGTCGGGCGAACCGGAAACTGGACTGGACCAGAAAGGTGGGATGAGAGCATGATCGCGAGACACGACGCACACACCGAGAAGGCCGACATCTGGTCGCGCCTCGCCGAACCGCTGCCTAACGGGGTCGTCTTCTGGCGGCAGGACGGCAAAGTCATCGCCCGCGACGGGAAGTACTTCGCACGATTCGTCGCGTACATCGAAGCCAACACGGCGCGGGAGCGGCTGGATGCCGTGGTGCCCGGCGAGTGGGACCTGACGTTGGAGCTGTTGCCGCCCCTGCCCGGTATCGACGACGCGCCCGACGGTGGCTCGTGCTCCTTCAAGGCACGTCTTCAGATCCTCGGCGTCATCCGCGAGGACGTCGGCACAGGCCGGGACTACAAAGCGGCCGCAACCGATGCGTTCAAGCGTGCGGCGGTCCGGTTCGGGATCGCGCACGAGCTGTACGGCTACGAGCAGAACTGGGTGCCGATGGATAGCGACGGACGTAACGCGAAACCGTTGGAGGATCCCGGCGTCGTCTACGCCAGACGCTTCGGGCCCGCGAACGGCGCCAGCCTGCCGGCGGAGCCCATGGCCGCCGAACCGCCAGCGGAGGCTACGGACACACCGGCACGCCCTCAGGGTTCGGCAAAACGCGCGCGGCAGAGCGCGGCCGCGACGGCGAAGGAACCTCCCGCAGACGTTCCGGTGGAGGCAGTAGTGCTCGAGGCCGCGGGTACGCCGACGTGCCCGAAGTGTGGTGGCCGCATGTGGGACAACCGGCTCAGCAAGCGTAACCCGAAGGCGCCCGACTTCAAATGCCGCGATCGATCGTGCGATGGCGTGATCTGGCCTACCCGACCCGGTGCCTCCGCCAGCCTGCAGGCGGCGAAGCCGGCGGACGCGGCCGGCTCCGCGGACACGCTCGACGCTTCACCGTTAGGCATGTCGCTCGACGACATTCCCTTCTGAGATCGAGGCCGAGCCTCGACGGTATTGAAAAACGACAGGGCGCCGCGAGGCGCCCTTCGTGTGTTCGGTGTCCCAGTGTCAACGCGGCGCGGCGCTGACGCGCCTAACGTCGGGAGCCGAGTGCCGCGACCGGAATCGAACCCTGATGGGGGTTACCCCAGAGTCGCCTGGGCTGGCGACAAAGCGGACTACGATCCCGCAGCCACGAATCCGTCGACGAGCACGCCAAAGCCTTCCGTCGCGGCGAGGCGCAGGGGGAGAAACTCCTGGTATGCCGGGGAGTTGTACCAGGCCATCGCGGTGTCGCGCGAGTCGAACTTGATCACGATTGTCCTCGGCCCAGGCGCGTTCCCCTCCAACGCGTGCGCGCGCTCATCGAAGACAACAACCTCGGGATGGTAGGGTGCCATCGTGACGAGCGCCTTCGATAGGTACTCTTGCATCTTATCCGCATCAAGAATGCGGTTGTGCCACAGAAAGTAAGCTGCCATGGGCTCCTCCTTGTTCGAAAGCCTCGGCGCGTTCCCATGCTCCGCGGCCAGTCTGCAACGCCTGTAGTTGGTGAGGTCGGCTGGTTCTCTCCTTCACCTTGTATGGCGGCAAAAGAGCTCCCGATTTTTCATCGCACCCCACTACGTCGATTCCTCCCCTCGGCCCATGACCCACGTCACCCAGATGTTCCGCCGCTGGCGGGAAGGCGATCCCGCTGGGGAACTTGAAGTGCACTCCTAACGAGGTGCGTAACGCCCACTCTCCTCTGAGAGAGTGGGCGTTACGCGTCAAACCGTGCCACGACCGGAGCCCGGTTCTTCGCGAGCGGGCCTCTGGGTCCGCGGGCAGACGCGACGCGTGAGCCGTTTTCAGGAACGATTCCGAGAGACAGGCATACCCTCCCACGGAGAACGCCCTGATGCGTCGACTACACCGCGCCAAGACCGTTCGCGGTCGCGATCCCATCGGAGCCTTACCGCTCGCGATCTCGCTCTTGCTCCTCGCTCCCGGCTGCGCCGTCGACGCGCCGAGTCCGAGCGAGCCGCCCGTCGCCGCTCTCGACGCGCCCGCCCAGGCGGCCGCCGATGGCGGGCAGACGATCGTCGTCGACGATGCCGTCGAACTGGTGGCGGCGATGTCGCCCGAGCACGCCGGCCGCCGCATCCTCGTCCGCGCGGGCTCCTACCTCGTGAGTCAGACGCTCGTCGTTCCCGACGGCGCCACCCTGGAAGGCGAAGGCGTCATGCTGCTCGACGAGACCGGGCTCCCCGCCGGCTTCGCTGCGGGCACACGCACCAGCATCGCGATGACCGCGAACGTGCCGGGGGACGTGCTGACACTCGGCGACGGAGTCACCGTGCGCCGGCTGGCGCTCGAGGACCTGCCCGGCCGATCCGGCAACGCGATCGGCATCGTATCACGGCACGATCGCGACCGTGTTTCAGCGACGATCGTGGAGACCGAGATCGTCAATCCGAACCCTCACGGCGTGGCGCCACAGGGACCGACCGGGTGCGGGCTCGCCGTGCTCACGCTCAACCCGAACCTGGGCGCCGATCCGCTTCCGCATGCGGGTGCCTCGATCACCGCCCGGGTCACCCGTACGCTGATCCGATCGCCAGCGATGGGGGTCGGCTGCGGGCTGTTCGCCTTCAACTTCGCGCCGTCCGCCAGCATCTCCGTGGACGTCTCACGCAGCGTGATCGGCGGCGGCGTCATCGCGAGCGGAGGGGTCAGTCGACCCGACGCTGTGAACGACTCCCGCACCGTCCTCGCGTCGCACCACAACCTGTACCGCGACGACACAGCGGATCCGTGCGCGGCAGGGCGCCTCGGGTGGAACCTGCAGGGCGGCTCCGGAACCCCGATTCCGCTTCCGAATCCGGGGGCCGCGCGCAACGCGCTACGCCTTCACTCCGTGAGCGACCGGATCGAAGGCTTCACGATGGGCGTGCTGGCGACCGGTGGCCGACGCTTCTTCGGCGCGCCGACGGCGGGGCCGGTGACGGACAACAGCGTGGATCTCGAGCTTCTCGGCACCACGATCTCGACGTCTGCATGCGGCGAGGCCGCGTTTGTCGCCGATCTGCGGCTGGCGGGAGCGCTGGTGACCGATGGCGCCATCGTACCGGGCGACGGCAATACGCTGCGCGCCGTCCTCCGCGGCGTGACGGGGAGCGGCTCGCGGTCCAACGACTACGCCGACGTGCTCGGGCCGGCCGGAGCACAACCTCCGTCGCTGCAGGGCGCGGGCAACCGACTCTCGATCGTCGGCAGCCCGGAGGCGTTCGCGCGGACGAACCATGCGATCGCTCCTGCGCCTGGAGCGACGTTCTTCACCGGCGGCGCCCGATGAGAACAGGGCCCTCCCTCGTTAGGCATGCGTGACCACTGCTGCGACGCTCGTCCTGCTGACGGGCGTCGCAGAGTCCGTAGCCCATCCTCGCTCGGAATAACGTCACGTGCGAGGTGCTAAGTCGTTGTACCACAGATGCCGGGACCGGGAATCGAACCCGGATGGGGTTACCCCCACAAGATTTTAAGTCTCGCGCGTCTACCGATTTCGCCACCCCGGCCGGGTGTCAGCCCTGAGGCCGCCGCTGTCGTTGAGCTTACCGCGTGACGCCGGTAAAAGAAACGGGAGCGGCTGCGCCGCTCCCGTTTTCGTAAGCCTACGACTTCGTTCCAGCGTTCGGAGAGCGGGAAACGGGACTCGAACCCGCGACCCCAACCTTGGCAAGGTTGTGCTCTACCAACTGAGCTATTCCCGCGTGCCGACTAGTATAACGCCCGCCGCGGAGGCGCAACAAGCGATGTCATGGTGTGACGCCGAGCGCGTGAACCGCGTACCAGAGCGTGTGCGCGAGCAGCCCCGCGACGGATGCGTCGCCACCGTTGGCTTGCGCGCGCCCGTCGTCGTCGGTCTGCTCGGCCGCGAATCCATCGTCCAGCGGAGCACGGCGAACCCATTGCATCACATCGGCCGCCTCCGGCCCAAGCAGCCGTGCGCATTGCTGCACGAGAAACCGATGATCTCGCGATGCGGCTCGCACCGTGCGGCGATACGTCGACTCGTTTCGATCGACGACGTCGTAGACGGGAAGCCAGTACACCGACGCTAACGGATCATCGTCCATCACGGCGTTGCCGTTCAGATCGATCGCGGACGCGTATGTCGCCTTGCCTTCCCGGTCGCGTGCGAAGTGGCGCTTGAGCGCAGCGCGCACCGCGTCGGGATCCTGCACGTCGCGCGCGGTCTGTTCATCCAACGTCCGGCGAAAGACCTCGAGCGCCTGCGCGGCGACGGCGTTGCCGTGCAACGTATACGGTAGTGGCGCCGGATTCCCGCTCGGTGCCACCTCGGTCGAATAGAGCGGCACACTCGAGTTGCGCCGAGCGGCGATGTCATCGGACGCCAAATAGAGCGTATCGGCCAGGACGGGCTCCTCGACGATCTGGTCGTCGTTCGTCTCGCGAATGTACCGATCAACGGCGAGGGCGTACGAGGCGGCACCCTCGAGACAGAAACCAGGCTCGAACAACGTGCCATCGAGGTACCGGACGCCGCTGCCCGGCGAATACCCATGTACCTCGCACGCTCGGAGGATGAGCTCGCGGGCGAGCGCAGAGTCGGCAAGCTGCACGGCCGGAAGCGTCCACGTGAGCGACTCCCACTCGCGGAACGTGACTCCACGCCCATGCCACGGCGTACGCGTCCGAACCAGGTAGAAGTGCGCGTCGTCGAGCGCGCGGCCCACGGCGTAGAAGTACGCGAGGAGCAGGTTCCGGTTGATGAGTCGATCGAGGGCTTCGTGACCGGTGGTCTGCTCGAGATCGCGCAACGCGTCGCGCGTGGCGGACAGCAGTTCGCGCCACCCGCGACGTCGCATCACCGACACGGTGGCGTGCGCTCCATCCTGTTCCGGTCCCGCGGCAATGTAGAACGCAACGTCCGCGTGTTGGCCCGCCGCAATTCGCATCGTCCGCCGGATCGAGTACTGTGCCGGCTCCGTTCGCGCTTCGACCTCCGCGCTTCCATCGCTTCCGATCGCGAGTGCAACGAGGCCCGGCAACGCGGCGCCCTTGAGCACCACGACGTCATCCGGCGCGAGCATCGCAACGTGCGCGTCCTCGAACGGGCGCGACGAGCGGACGCGCAGCTGGCGGTAGCCGAGCGTCCCGTCGAGCGTGACCGCAAGCTCGATGTCAACGCGTCCCCGATTCTCGATCGCGACGGCGTATACGACGCCGGCGGTATCAGCATCCCTTCCGTAGGGGGCGAACACCGTTCCGCGAATCACGAGCGAATCGGCACTGCACGTGAACGTGGGCAGCCACTCCATGGCGCGCTCCCACGCGAGGCCGTTGCGTGCAAGGGGCACCGGCGTGCCATTCACCGTGAACCCGAGTCGTGCGAGCGGCTGACTGTTCCCGTCCGCGAACCCAGGGCCGCCGGCAAACTCCACGGCGGCCCGGGCCCCACGGTGCAGCATGCCCAGCGCGTGCAACGACCCGTCGGCGGGGTGGATGCAGGGTAACGCGAGCCAGTGGTTACCCGTTCGAAGCCAGGGAACGGAGGGGAGTGGCGTAGCGGGCACGACGTGGTGATGTTGAGGGGGCGTTGTCACCTAGGCATCATAACGGGCCACGCCCGGGCGGGCGACCGCCGCATCGCCAGTCGTTCTTTTCCGTCCGCCGCCACCTCCACCATCACATCACTGCTTCACGACGTGCGATTACGCTCCACTCATCGCAGGATTCTGGTGTGCGCCGCGCTCTCGCTCGTTGCGATCATCCCGCGAAACAGTCACGGCCAGCGCGTGCTCGGCGCGGGCGAAGATGCGACGGTGTTACAGCCCGGCGTCATCCGCTGGACGGTGCAGGTCGGGTGGTCGGCGTACAACGAGGTGTACACACCGGGTGGACCGCTGGAGCGGCTCGCTGCTCGCTACTCGAGCGATTCGCTCGGCGCGGCGCAGCTGGAACTGCTCCGACCACTTCGAACGTCACTCCGCGATCTGGCGCAGCTTCCGAACGCCGACGTGTCTCTCGGCCCGATGCGCACGGACTTCACGGCGCGAGTCACGCGCAGCGAGTTCGCACTCGACATCGGCCTGACGTCGCGTCTCATGCTGACGGCGCGCGTCCCGTACGAGCACAACATCTCCGAGGTCGTGGTCGATGTGAATCCGCGGAATGAGCTGAGAAATCCCGCAAACATTGGCCCCAATCCGGCTTTCATCGTGGGCCGGCAAGAGGAGGCGACGGCACAGAATAAGCGCGTCGTGGATTCGCTGTTGAATGCGTCCGAGGTTGTGCTCGCGCGACTCAACGCTTGTGCCGGGGGCAGCACCGATCCGGTGTGCGCCGACCAGGCGCGCGCGCGAGCGCTCGTGAACGAAGCGCGTGCGTTCGCGTCAGGCATCGCGACGACGTACGGCACCGGCGCGGACACGGCGAAGGGCAATGCGTTCGTGCCAATGAGCAACAGCGTGTTTCAGAGCTCGATCATCGGCCGCGTCGAAGCGATCAATGCGTCGTTCAAGGCGTACATCGCCAACCTTGGCACGTGGGATAACCCTGTGGGGGCGCCGGCTCCGATCAGCGCCGTGCAGGCAACCACCTACCTGAGTGATTCGCTCCAGATCGCGCCGCTCGGTCTGGTCGAGCGGAGTCACATCGGTGACATCGAGCTTGGCGCGAAGGTGCTGCTGCTGGACACATTCGGCAGCGGCCCTGCTGCTCGCGCGCACCGGAAGGGATTCGGGATGCGCGTGGCTGCCGGCGCGCTTGCTCGCCTCGGCACGGCACAGCTGGAACGGCCAGACGACATCTTCGACATCGGAACGGGCGACGCGCAAACTGATTTCGAGGGCAACGGCGCCGTCGACTTCGTTTTCGGCCGTCGATTCTGGGCTTCGGTGGTCGGCCGATATGGCGCGCAGCTCGTGGACCAGCGGACGTACCGTATTCCCGACGTCGCGCGAAATCCGTTCATCATGAAGTATCGGGAGCAGGTCGTGTCACGAGACCTCGGCGACTACATCGAGCTCGAAGCGTCGCCACGGTGGGTCTATAACGACTACCTGTCGCTCTCGGCGAACTACCTGTACCGACGGAAGGGCGAGGACAAGTACACTGGCGTGTTCACCACCGAGGATCCATCGGGTGAACCGATCACGCTCGACGCGAGCATCCTCGGTGTGGGCACCGAGCAACGGGAACAGCGCATCGGCGGCGGCGCGAGCTTTTCCACGCTCCGCGCGTACGACCAGGGCCGCTCACGCATCCCGATCGAGGTGCAGTTCTCTCACTGGCAGTCGATCAGCGGCTCAGGCTACTCGCCGAAGCAGTTCACCACGCAGATCCAGATGCGGTACTATACGCGCCTGTTCGGCGCGCCGCTCCGACCTGGGACATCATCGAGCAAGTGACTGCCTAACGTTTCCTGGAGCGTCTGGGTGCCCGGGCAGGCTCGGGCACGGCCGCGGTAGCGAGGAGCTCGCGCGCGTGGGCCTGGCTCACGGTGCTCTCCGGGTCGCCACCGAGCATTCGCGCGATCTCGAGCACCCGCTCGTCGCCCTCGAGCACGCGCGTGTCGGCCGTGGTCACGCCCTCACGAGCGCCCTTGGCGACGAGGATGTGGTGGTGCGCCCGCGCCGCGATCTGCGGAAGGTGCGAGATCGCGAACACCTGATGGTGTGCGGCGACGCGCCGCATAGTCTCCCCGACCTGCAATCCGACGCGACCGCCGATACCGGCATCCACCTCGTCGAACACGAGAGTCGGCACGTGATCGAGGCGCGCCAGGATCGTTTTGAGCGCGAGCATGACGCGCGATAGCTCGCCGCCCGACGCGACGCGGGCCAGCGGCCGCGCATCGTGGCCGATGTTCAGCGCAACTCGGAACTCCACGTCCTCGGCTCCGGCCGGCCCGATCTCGGCGCGCGGTGTCAGGGTGGCCGAGAACCGGCCGTCCGGGATCCCGAGGTCCGGGAGGACCTGATCGACCGCCCGCGCAAGGCGATCCGCCGCCGCGGCTCGCAACGTGGACAACGCGACGGCGGCGTCGGCAAGCTGCGCCGCGGCTGCGTGCTCGCGTTCCGTGAGCTGTCGGAGGTCGAATGCCGCGGAATCCACCAGGTCGAGCTCAGCACGCGCGCGTTGTGCCGTCTCGAGCACGTCACCGACCGCCGGGCCATACTTCTTCGTTAGGCGGAAGATGAGGTCACGGCGACGCTCGACATCGGACAGGCGCTCGGGGTCGAGCTCGATACCTTCCTCATACGCAACGAGCTCGCGCGAGAGCTCCTCGAGGCCGTAGAACGCGGTGTCGAAGGTTTCCTGAAGGCGTGTCAGCGACGGGTCGATTCGCTGGATGCTCGCCAGCGCGCGCTGGACCGCAGCGAGTCGCTGCAGCACCGCGTCCTCGTCGCCGTCGAGGACACTGCTCACGCCCTGTGCGAGCGAGCGCAACTCCTCAGCGTGCTCCAGACGTCTCGCCTCTTCGGCGAGCCGTTCCTCCTCGCCGTCCACGAGGCGAGCAGCGTCAATCTCGTGCGTGACGTGCCGCAGATAGTCTGCTCGCCGCTCGGCGTCAGCTCGCCGCGTCTCGAGCGTCTGGATGTCGCGACGGACCGTGACCAGCGCGTCGTACAAGGCGCGAACACGGCTCGCCTGCTCCGTCGCTCCGCCAAAGGCGTCGAGAATCTGACGTTGCGCGTCGACGTCCAGGAGCGTTTGCGCCTCGTGCTGTCCGTGGAGATTCACGAGCAGCCGACCGATTTCGGCGAGCACACCGGCGGTCACCGTCGTTCCGTTCACCCATGCGCGGGCGCGACCGTTCGCGCTCACCTCGCGGCGGAGAACGACAGTGTCGTTCTCGACATCGATGCCGCGATCGTCGAGGATAGCCGACGCCGTTACGTGACCCGTGACATCGAAGACGCCTTCGACGATGGCGCGCTCGGCACCAGTTCGGATGAGGTCACCGCTCGCGCGTTCGCCCAGGAGCAGTCCAAGCGCGCCGACGATGATCGACTTCCCTGCTCCCGTCTCTCCGGAAAGCAGGTTGAAGCCGGGAGCCAGCGGCAGCGTCAGCGATTCAATGATCGCGAAGTTCCTGATCCGCAGCTCGGTCAACATTTCGGTCTGTCGTCGCGGTCGGCGAGGCCGCCCCAGCCGAGCTTCCGCGTCAGCACGGAAAAGAACGTGGAGCCGGGGAATCGCACGATGAGCGCGTGCCGGTCGGCACGCCGTACGATCAGAGTTTCGCCAACCGAAAACGTGGTGCCGACCTGGCCGTCCACCGTCACCAGAAGCTCGTCCGGGCCATCATCCGTATGCACGCTGAGCTCCGCGTCCGCCGCGAGCACGAGCGGCCGAATCCCGAGCGTGTGCGGAGAGATCGGCGTCACGACGATGGACTCGAGCGTCGGCACCACTACGGGCCCGCCGGCGGAGAGGCTGTAGGCGGTCGACCCCGTTGGCGTCGAGAATACGATGCCGTCCGCTGCGTACGAGCCCACGGGATCGCCGTTGGCCGACACGCTCAGGTGAAGCACCCGCGCGAAGCCGCCCTTGTGCAGCACGACATCGTTGAGCGCGAACCATCGTTTCCGGCTGTTGCCGCTGCGGTCCAACGCGCGCGCCTCCAGCTGCATGCGGCGCTCGGCGAGATAGTCACCGGCCGCAAGGCGCCGCAGCGCGAGCTCGGTTTCGTCGCGACCGCAGCTCGTGAGGAAGCCAAGTCGTCCGAGGTTAATCCCAAGAATCGGGACGGGCCGGCCGCGAAGGAGTCGAGCGCCGCGAAGCAGCGTACCGTCGCCGCCCAGCGTCAGCAGCGCGTCGATCTCGGTGTCCGCCTCCAGTCGTCCGGCACCGGGCGCGACATCGAGCAGATCCGGCTCGAAGATTGGCTCGAGGTCGAGCTCACCCGCGAATCGGAACACCGTACTCAGAATCTCGACGAGGCCGTCGTACCCGCGGTGGCCTACGACTCCGAGGCGGATCACCCGGTGAGCGCCTCGCTTTCGTCAAGGGCGCGAACACGCGCGGCGATTCCGACGGCATCCAGCCCGCACGACGCGAGCTGCCGCGCGCGCGACGCCGCATAGACGATCCGATCGGGCACGCCGTGCACGGCGACTCGCACGTCGGGATCGAGCCGCTGGACGACCGACGCCATGTATGCGCCGAATCCATTCACCACGGTGCCCTCTTCCACCACGAGCAGCTTGCGGTGCTCGGACATCACCGCCGCGAGGGTGAGCTCGTCGTATGGCTTGAGGAAGCGGCAGTTGACGACACTGACATCGAGGCCTTCGGCCGCCAGCGACGCGGCCGCCTCGATGGCCGGAACCACCATCGTGCCCACCGCAAGGATGGCGATCTCCGCGCCGCCCGGTACGCGCCTAACGACCTCCCACGTTCCGAACGGGACCGGCTGGACCTCGGACACCGACGGCGCCGGCGCGGGAAGCACGGCACGCGGATATCGCATCGCGAACGGCCCTGCGTCGTACGTGAGGCCCGTTCGCAGCAGCGCCAGCATCTCCGCTCCGTCCTTCGGCGCGACGACGGTCATGCCCGGTACGGCAAGCATGTAGGCGATGTCGTACAGTCCCATGTGAGTCTCACCATCCTCGCCGACGAGCCCCGCCCTGTCCATGCAGAAGATGACCGGGAGATGCTGGATCGCGACGTCGTGGATGATGTTGTCGTAGGCGCGCTGCAGGAACGTCGAGTAGATGGCGACGACCGGTCGCACGCCGCGCGTTGCGAGACCGGCGGCGAACGTCACCGCATGGCCTTCCGCGATGCCGACGTCGAAGAACCGCTTCGGGTGCGCTTTCGCGACGGCGGCGGTGCCGGTCCCGCTGGGCATGGCGGCCGTGATGCACACGACATCGTCGCGCTCCTGCATGAGCGCTGACAGCCCCTCGCCAAAGACCTTCGTATACTGCGGGTTGCCAGCCGCGGTCGCGAGCTGGTTGCCGGTTGCCGGGTCGTGCCCCGGCGGCAGTGCGTGCCACTTCTCCGCGGCACCCGCACCCCGTTCGCCGGCCGGGAATCCCTTTCCCTTCTGGGTGATGACGTGGACGAGCCGCGGACCCGTCATTGGCCGGACGGCGCCTAACGTGTCGATCAGCGCGCCGAGGTCGTGCCCATCGATCGGGCCGAAGTAGCGAAACCCGAGCTCCTCGAACAGGACGCCGGGCGTGAGGAATGCCTTGACGCTCTCTTCCCACTTTCGCACCATGCCGGCCGCGACAGCCAGCATGCCAGGGCCGTGGTCCTTCAGGTGGTCCGCGACCTCGCCGATCTTGGAGCGCAGACGGTTATACAGCGGATTGCGCTGGACGGAGTTCAGGTACTTCGACATGGCGCCGACGTTAGGCGCGATCGACATCTCGTTGTCGTTGAGCACAACGATGATGTCCCGGTCCGCAGCGCCGGCGTTGTTCAGCCCCTCGTACGCGAGACCGGACGTGAGCGCACCGTCGCCAAGCACGGCAACGACCTTGAACTTCTCATCCTTGAGATCGCGGCCCACCGCGACACCAAGCGCGGCCGAGATCGCCGTCGCGGCGTGCCCTGCCCCGAACACGTCGTACTCGCTCTCAGCCCGCTTGAGGAACCCGGAGATTCCGCCTTCCTGGCGCAGCGTATCGAGGCGTTCGTTGCGGCCGGTGAGGATCTTGTGCGGGTACCCCTGATGACCGACGTCCCACACGACCTGATCGATCGGCGTGTCGAACACGTAGTGGAGCGCGATCGTGAGCTCGACGACGCCGAGGCCGGCCCCGATGTGTCCGCCGGTTCGTGAGCAGACATCAATGAGCCGCGCCCGCATTTCGCCGGCAAGGGCTGCCAGCTCGTCGCGGCTGAGGCGCTTCAGATCGGCGGTCGAGCTCAGGGTGTCGAGAAGAATCATGTCTGGTAGGTGGTGGCAAGCCGCGCCCGGATCACCCGTCACGAGCGGCGTGCGACGACGTACTGGGCGATGGACTCGAGCGCCGGCGTGAGGATGCCGGCATCACGCAGCGCACCCGTCGCGTCGGCGATCAGCGCGGCAGCGCGCTGAGTCGCACCAGCCGTTCCAAGCAGCGCGGGGTAGGTGCTCTTCCGGAGCGCCGCGTCACGCCCGGCGGTCTTGCCAAGTACGTCGGTCGTGGCGGTCACGTCGAGGACATCATCCATGATCTGAAAGGCGAGGCCGATCGCTGATCCATAGCGCTCGACCGCCTCGAGCTCACCATCCGTGGCCCGTGCGCCGCGGGCGCCCACGCGCGCGGCAGCCACGATCAGCGCACCGGTCTTCGCCCGGTGCACGCGCTCCAGCTCGTCGAGCGGCAGCGACACCCCCTCGGCCTCGAGGTCGAGGAGCTGCCCGCCGATCATTCCCCCTGCCCCGGCCGCTCGCATGAGTTCCCGAACAATGTCCGCCGCGGCGGTCGACGGCAACCCGAGTGCGAGCGACCCTCGATAGGCACATCGCGCCGCGAGCGGCACCATCGCGAGCCCCGCGCAGGCCGCGACCGGGACACCGAACACACGATGCACGGTCGGCCGTCCGCGCCGGACGTCATCGTCATCCATGCACGGGAGGTCGTCGTGCACGAGCGAGTACGCGTGAATCACCTCGACCGCCGACGCGAGAACGCGGCAGTCGGCCGTGCCGCCAACGGATTCGTAGGTCGCGGCAACAAGCATTGCCCGCAGCCGTTTCCCGCCGCCCAGCAGGCTATAACGGATCGCCTCGGCGACACGGGGCTCGATGCGTCCGAGCTCCGTGGCGCAGAAACCGGCCAGCGTGTCGTCGATCGCGCGGCGATCGACCGCGAGACTCAACGTCGCGATGTCAGTCACGCAGATCGTCGATGCGAAACATCCCGTCGGCCGCTTCGTTGAGCTGCTTGAGCCGCGTCTCGGCCTGTGCAAGAAAGGCGGACGCAGCTCTGAGCTCGGCAACGCCTTCCTCAAACAGCGCCAGCGCCGTGTCGAGGTCAAGCTCGTCGTCCTCCAGGCGCGCCGCGATCGCCTCCAGTCGCTCCATGCTGGCTTCGAACGTCACGACTCCGCCCCCGCTACGGCACCCGGCGACATCGTGGACTGATCGTTAGGCATCACGCGCTCGACCGTCGCCTCGGCCGTGCCGTCGCGGAGCACCACCTCGACGCGACTGCCTGGCTGCAGGCCATCGACCGAACGTACCATGCGTCCGTCACCCGTGCGAACGATGGCATAACCGCGATCCAGCGTTCCGAGCGGACTGACGGCGTGCAGCCGTCGGGCTGACGACTCGAGCTGTAGGCGACGGCGGTCGACTCGCCGGGCGACGCCAAGAGCGACCGCGCGAGCAATGTCTGCCGCGTTGGTCCGCGCGCGTGCCACTCGCTCGGAAGCGAGCGCGCTCAGAGTCTCGGCCGACATCCGAAGCCGTTCGCGGAGCTCCGACTGCACGGGGACGGCGGCTTCCGCGGCCGCAGACGGCGTCGGCGCGCGGAGGTCAGCGACCAGATCGCAAATGGACATGTCGATCTCGTGCCCGACGGCGGAGATCGTCGGTACCGGACAGGTCGCGAGCGCACGGGCCACGCGCTCGTCGTTGAACGCCCAGAGGTCCTCGCGGGCGCCGCCGCCGCGCCCGATGATGACGAGATCGGCGTCGCCCCATCGTGCAACCTGATCGAGCGCGTAGCACAGCGACTCCGGTGCCGAGTCTCCCTGGACCGCAGCGGGAACGAGGACGACCTCGACGGACGGACATCGGCGCTGGACGACCGCGTAGATGTCCCGGAGTGCTGCCCCATCGCGGCTCGTGATGACCGCAACACGACGCGGATAGCGAGGGAGCGCGCGCTTTCGGCTGGGGTCGAGCAGGCCGTCCGCCTGGAGACGCACGCGCGTTTGCTCGAGCGCCTTGCGCCACAACCCGTCGCCTTCGGCTTCCATACGCGTTACCGAGAACTGCATCTCGCCGCGCGCGGGATAGACCGTGAGCCGGCCTAACGCGACGATCTGCATGCCGTCATCGGGTGGTGCCGGAATGCGACGGCGCTCACGCGACCACGCGACACACTTGAGCTGTGCGTCCTCGCCGCGAAGGCAGAAGTACCAATGCCCGTTTCGATGCGCCTTGAAGTCGGAGACCTCGCCACGCACCCAGAGCGGCATGAACGCGCCCTCGAGCACGTCGCGCGCGGTGGCCGTCAGGGCCATTACCGAGACGGCCGATCCGGGCGTGGCGCCCGGGATGGCCTCTTCGACGTAGACGGCACGACGGGGCGCTTCACGGACATCTCGCGCCTCACGCGGCGGTGGCGGGGGAACGGCGCGTGACGCGCGGGACGACGACCGTGACTCGACCTTGGGTGGCGGCGGGGCGTCGGACCCGAACAGCTCGAGCGCGCCTAACGAAGGCGAGGGTGGGCCCCCGCGACGCCGCGCGGTCACACGCCGGCGATCTGCGCCGCCGCGCGAACGGTGTTCTTCATGAGCATGGCAATGGTCATCGGGCCGACGCCTCCGGGCACCGGCGTGATGAGCGACGCAACGTCCCGTGCCGAAGCGAAGTGCACGTCGCCGACAATGCGATAGCCCTTGGGTGCCGCCGCGTCATTCACACGGTTGATGCCGACGTCGATCACGACGGCTCCCGGTTTGATCATGTCGCCCGTGATCATCTCCGGCTTTCCGATCGCCGCGATGACGATGTCCGCGCGGCGGATGTGACCGGCAAGATTACTCGTCCGGCTGTGACAGACCGTCACCGTTGCGTTGCCACCAGGCGCATCCTGCATCAGCAGCGCCGCCATCGGCTTCCCGACAATGTTGCTCCGCCCGACGATGACGGCGTCCTTGCCCCGCGTTTCCACGCCGCTGCGCACGAGGAGCTCGATCGCGCCCGCGGGGGTGCACGGCACGAAGCCATCGCGCTCACCGATGCTGAGCTTTCCGACATTCACCGGGTGAAAGCCATCGACGTCTTTCTCGGGACGAATGCGGCGAATGACCTTGTCGGCCGCGATGTGCCGAGGTAACGGCATCTGCACCAGAATCCCGTGCACGTTCGGATCGGCATTCAGCCGGTCGACCTGTGCAAGCAGTGCATTCTCCGTGGTCTCCGCCGGCAGACGGATCGTTTCGCCGCGCATCCCGGCTTCCTCGCACGCCTTTCCCTTCGAGCGCACGTACACGGCGCTCGCTGGATCATTGCCCACGAGGACGACCGACAGCCGGGGTGTGATGCCGAGCGCCTTGAGGCGCTCGACCTCCGCCGCGACGTCGCGCCGCACGAGGCGCCCGATGGCCGCGCCATCGATCAGCAATGCTGTGTGAGCTTGTGCTTCAGCGTGCAAAATCCACCGCCCGCGTTTCGCGAATGACCACGACCTTGATCTGCCCGGGATACTGCAGCTCCGCTTCGATTCTCCGCGCGATTTCCTCGGACAAGGACGCCATGCGCACGTCGTCGACGTCGTCCGGGGTCACGAGCACGCGAATCTCTCGCCCCGCCTGAATGGCGAACACCTTGTCGACGCCGCGGTAGCTCGACGCGATGCGTTCCAACCCCTCGAGCCGCTTCACGTACGTTTCGAACGCCTCACGGCGGGCTCCAGGGCGCGATCCCGAGATCGCGTCGGCAGCCTGAACGAGCACCGACACCTCGCTCTCGTGCGGCACGTCGTCGTGGTGTGCCGCGATGCAGTTCACCACAAGCGGATGCTCACCATACTTGGTCGCGACCTCGACGCCAAGCTGCACGTGCGTGCCTTCGTGCTCGTGCGTGAGCACCTTGCCGATGTCGTGCAGGAGCGCGCCGCGTTTGGCCATGGCAACGTCGAGACCGAGCTCCGCCGCCATGATCCCGGCGAGGAACGACACCTCTTTGGAGTGGGCGAGAATGTTCTGCCCGTAGCTCGTACGCCACTTCATGCGGCCAATGAGCTTGATGATCTCGGGGTGCAGCCCGGTGATTCCGGTTTCGTAGGCTGCCTGCTCGCCGGTCTCGATGATCCCCGCGTCGACCTCGCGCCGCGCCTTGTTGACGACTTCCTCGATGCGGCCCGGGTGAATGCGGCCGTCCGACACGAGCTTCTCGAGCGCCAGCCTCGCCACTTCGCGGCGCACTGGGTCGAAGCATGACACCACGACCGTGTCCGGTGTGTCATCGATGATGACGTCGACGCCCGTGGCCAGCTCGAACGCGCGAATGTTCCGGCCCTCGCGTCCGATGATGCGACCCTTCATCTCATCGTTCGGAAGGCTGACCGCCGAGACCGCGATCTCGGCCGTTTGTTCGGCGGCGATCCGTTGAACGGCTAGAGCGACGATCTTCCGCGCCTCGCGCTCGGCATTGCGGCGCGCGGTCTCCCGGATCTCGCGAAGTCGGTTCGCTGCGTCGGCCTCGGCTTCAGCCTCGAGCCGATGAATCAGCTCCGCCTTGGCCTGCTCGGCCGAAATTCCAGCGAGCGCCTCGAGCCGTCGTTTCTCCTCGCCGACCAGACGGTCGAGCTCCTGTTCGCGTTCGGCTATCGTTTTTTCCTTGCGACCAAGCTCGCTCGCGCGCCTGCCCACGTCCTTCTCGCGTTGCTCGAGCACGTCGAACTTGCGATCGAGCATCGTTTCGCGGTCCTGAACCCGCTTTTCCTCCCGCTCAACTTCTTCTCGTCGCCGTCGGGCCTCGATCTCCCAGTTTTCGCGTAGCTTGATGAGCTCTTCCTTCCCCGAGATCAGCGCGCTCTTTCGGAGCGATTCCGCTTCTCGTTCGGCTTCGCCGACGATCCGTTGCGCGGTTTGTTCGGCGGTCGCCTTCGCGAGCGACTGTCTTTCGCGCTCTACACTACGACCCACGCGTCGGCCAAAAAAGAAAAACGCTGCGGAGGCGAGAACGACCAATACGCCAAGCGCAGCACTCAGTGCCGTGGAATTCATGTCGATCTATGCTCCACCCCGACGTCACGCCGAGGGAATGAGGGGAACCACTGCGAGTTGTGGGTCTCCCTGCACAGGGACCTTTCCGAGCCGGCACCGGCGAAGGGCGCGGGCTGGGACTGGTCTAACTGCAAAGGGTACTTGAACCTACAGCTCGACTGGTCGTCTGCGAGAAGCTACCGCGTGCCGCGCCCGCGCGCAATTGCGGTTCCTAACGCGCGCTCAGCTCCCAGCAGGGGATCGCTTCGCGGGAGGGAGCCAGTGGCGCACTTCGGAGCTCAACGCGTCCATCGACTCGTTGAGCTCGCGCTGCACCGTGCGAGCACGGAAAAGCTCGTCGGTGATCTGCAGTGCCGCGAGAATTGCGGCGCGGCTCGACTCGATCGCCGCACCACTGTTCATGATCGTGCGGATCGTCTTGTCGACGTACGCCGCCACTTCGCGTGTGTGCTCGGGCGTCGCGTCGCTGCGGATCGTGAGCTCCTGGCCCACGATCGTCACCTTTACCGAGCTCCGTTTTTCGCTCATCGGTCGCTCCCGGCACGCTCGTGCTGCTGTCGCAGAAATCGCAGCTGGGCAACGACCTGGTTCGTGCTCTCGGTTGCCGCCGCCAGCCGGCGTTTCAAGTCCGCGTTCTCCTGCTCGACGACGGCAAGCCTCTCATGCGAGAACAGGTCGGTCGGACCGTTCGCGGCTTCGAGCGCCTTGAGGCGCCCCTCGGCGGTGAGCGCCCGTTTGCGGAACCCGGCAAGCTCTTCGCCAAGGCTGTGGACGAGCTGCGCGAGCTCGTGAAACGACGCGAATTCAGGCGGTGCGCTGTCGGACACCGAGCTCTCCTTCGAGGGCGCGTAGAATCTTGTTCGTGCGACCTTCGATCTCCTTGTCGCGTAGAGTGCGCGTCGCATCGCGGAACGTCAATCGCCACGCGAGGCTTCGCGTGCCGGGCGGGAGACCCGCCCCGCGGAATTCATCGAACAACGTGAGCCGCTCCAGCAGCTCGCCGGCATTACTTCGGATCACGCGCTCTATGTCAGCCGCTCGAACGGCATCGGGCACGAGCAGCGCGAGGTCGATCGGCGCAGCGGGTGTCGACGGCAGCGGCTTGAACTGGACTCGCTTCGCCGGCGGTGGAATCGGCGTCTGTCCATGAATCGACTTGCCCGGCGCCGCGACGTCTGCCGATTCGACCGGTCCGAGATCGATCTCGATCCCGTATGCGGGCGCCGCCCACACCGGCGCGTCGAGCCGCAGCGCGCGGACGACGCCGCGACGTGCTCCGTCGAGCTCGATCGACCATAGGGTGCCCTGCGCCTGTTCAGCGGCGTCGGCTGCAACAAGCGCTGACTTCGCGCTCGGTACCGCGACCTCGAGCAAACGCTCGGCGAGCGCGCGCGCGTCCCACTGGTCGTATCGAGGCGGCTTCGGTTCGGTGAAGTGCGGCGGTCGCCTGTCGCCCATCACGAGAACGCCCACGCTCTTTCGCTCGAGCGGAAGCGTCGCCCCAGGGCGTGGCTCGAATACCGCGCCGATCTCGAAGAGCCGAACGTTGCCTTCCATATGAGAAAGATTGAACTCTGCCCTGCTGGAGAGCGATTCGAGAATCGACCGGCGAAGGTGGGCCTCGTTCTCGGCGAGCGGATTGGCAACGCGGACATGCGTGTCGTCTCCGCCAGCAACGAACGGAAGCGGGCGCACCTCGAACAACCCTTCGGCCGCGAGCGCATCCTGGACGGCCGATTCGAGAAGGAATTCGGGCGAATCCGGAACGTTCCCGACTCTGAAACGACGAAGCTCATCGGGGAACGCGTCGTAGCCATGCAGCCGTGCGACTTCCTCGACCACATCGATCTCGGCCGTGACATCGCCACGCCAGGAGGGAACCGTTACATGGACCTCCTCGCTCCGATCGAGCATCTCCGTACCGGGACGCACGTCGGCCGAGAATCCAACGGTTCGCAGCAATTGGGTGATGCGCGATGCCGGGATTGGCTCGCCCAGAACCTGCTTCACCCTCGACGCGCGCACGAGCAGCTGTTTGGGCTCTAAGACCTTAGGCGCGACATCCACCGCGGACTCGGCTCCGCCGCCCGCCAGTGCGACGATAAGTGCCACCGCTTGCTGCAGCCGCTCGCCCGCCGCCGCGACGTCGGTGCCGCGCTCGAAGCGGTAGCTGGCTTCTGTAGAAAGGGAGAGGGCGCGCCGCATCGCGCGCACGCGCTTTGGGTTGAACGCGGCGACTTCGAGGAAGATCTCAGTGGTCTCGGACGTGACTTCCGAGTCTCGCCCGCCCATGACACCAGCGAGCGCCTGAACGCGGTGCGCATCGGCGATCACGCACATCGTGTCGCTGAGCGCGCGCTCGACTCCATCGAGCGTGACGAGCTTTTCACCTGGCCGCGCGCGTCTGACCACGATCGCTGGTCCGGCGAGCTTCCTCGCATCGAACGCGTGCATCGGCTGGCCAAAGCCGAGCAGCATGAAGTTCGTGATGTCGACGATGTTGTTGATCGACCGAACCCCCGCGCCCTCGAGCCGACGTGCCAGCCAGTCGGGGCTCGGGCCAACGCGAACGCCTCGGACAACGGCGCCGACGTACCTCGGGCAACCGTCCACGTCCTCGATGGACACGGACACGCCACCGGTCGATGCGCGACGCGGATCGGACTGAATAGCCACCGGCGAGGCGCTCAGAATCGGCGCGGCGGCGTGAAGGGCTCGCGCGGCGTTCACTTGTTGGCCGATTGCGGCCGCGACTTCGCGCGCCACGCCGAGGTGCGAGAGCAGATCCGGCCGGTTCGCGCCAACGTCGACCACGATCCGTGAGTCCGACAGCGACGGCAGGGCGGCGAGCAGCGGCGTGCCCGGCGGGACGTCGACGTCCAACTCGAGGATGCCGTCCTGCTCCTCGCCAAGCCCGATTTCGCGCGCGGAGCACAGCATCCCGTTCGACACCGCTCCGCGAATCTTACGGCGCTCAATGGTGAAGCCGGCGGGCATCTTCGTCCCGGTTTTCGCGAACGGATAGAGCTTGCCGGCCCGGACGTTAGGCGCCCCGCAGACGACGTCGAGCAGCTCGCCGGTTCCCGCGTCGACTTTGGTCACCGAGAGGTGATCGCTGTCGGGATGTGGCGCGCACTCGACTACGCGGGCGACGACGAATTGGCGGAGGTCGTCGCGCAACGCCTCGACCGCATCAACCGTGGCGGTGCGCGACGTGATGACCTCGGCCAGCCGTGCGGGCGGGAGATCGACGTCGACGAAGTCCTTGAGCCAGTTGTACGAGATGTTCATCGGGCGATCTGTTCCAGAAAGCGTACGTCCGAGTCGTAGAGAAGCCGAATGTCGGGGATCCCATATCGCGAGAGGGCGCTGCGCGCTGGACCCATGCCGAACGCCCAACCGGTGTAACGTTCGCTGTCGATACCGGCCGCCTCGAGCACCGCGGGATGGACCATTCCGCTGCCGAGGATCTCGATCCATCCGGTGCCCTTGCACGTGGCGCATCCGGAGCCACCGCAGACGCCACACTGCGCGTCGAGCTCGGCCGAGGGTTCCGTGAACGGAAAGAAGCTCGGTCGGAAGCGGGTGCGTCCGGCGCCAAAGAAGCGGCGAGCGAAATGATTCAGCGTCGCCTTGAGGTCCACGAAGCTGACCCCCTCGTCGACGGAGAGCCCTTCGATCTGCGAGAACATCGGCGCGTGTGACGGATCGAAGAAGTCGCGCCGATAGACGTTGCCCGGCGCGAGGATCCGAATGGGCGGCGCCCAGCGCTGCATCGTTCGCACCTGGACCGGTGACGTGTGCGTACGCAGGAGCGACCCCGGCCCGAGATACAGCGTGTCGTGGGCGTCCATGGCCGGGTGGTCCGCCGGGAAGTTCAGCGAACCGAAGTTATACCACTCGGTTTCGGCCTCCGGGCCTAACGCGACCGTGAACCCGAGCTCGCGGAAAATCTCGGCAATCTCGCGAATGACGAGCGTGACGGGATGCCGGCCGCCGAGCCAGCGTTGCCGGCCGGGCATCGTTAGGTCGGCAGCCGTTCGCGCTCCGCGAGCCGTTCCCGCGGCTTCGCGCTGCGCCAACGCGTCCTCGAAGCCTTTGCGAACTCGGTTCAGCGCGATGCCCGCGTCGCGACGACCGTCCGGCGGCACCGTGGTGATCGACTTCTGCAGCTGATCGAGTCGGTCGCGCCAGTCACGCAGCTGGCCTTTCACGGCATCGACGCGTGTGGCGGGATCGATCTGTCCAAGCCTTTCCGCGAGCTCCCGCTCGAGCTGCGTCGCTTCGTCGAGGTATTCCTGAATGGTCACTGTCGGGAATCGGGAATCGGGAATCGGGATCGAGGGACGTCAGATGTGACGCGGCGGCAGCCGTGACGTTAGGTCACGCTGCCGCCGCGTTGTGCTTGGAAGGCTGGGCACGTTGTGATGGCCGATTCCCCAGTCCCCAGTCCCTAGTCCCTGCAGTTCACGCAGCGCTCAGCGCCGACCGCGCCTTGTCGACGAGCGCCGTAAACGCAGCCGGATCATGCACGGCCAGATCCGCGAGGATCTTTCGGTCGACCTCGATGCCGGCCTTCTTGAGGCCGTTCATGAACACGCTGTAGCTCATGTCGTTCTGGTGAGCCGCGGCGTTGATGCGCGTGATCCAGAGGCGGCGGAAGTCGCGCTTCTTGTTGCGCCGGTCGCGATAGGCATAGCGCCAAGCGCGTTCGACGGTCTCCTTGGCTGGCCGCCACAGCTTGCTGCGGGCGCCGAAGGCGCCGCGCGCGGCCTTCATGATTTTCTTTTTGCGCTTCAGGCGCACGACGTTCGATTTGACGCGTGGCATCGTATTCCTCCCTTAGGCCTGAAGCAGCCGCTTGAGGTTCTTTGCTTCTCCGTTGGTGCCCACCGTGGTGGAGCGACGGAGGTTTCGTTTCCGCTTGGACGTCTTCTTGGTGAGGATGTGGCTCTTGTAGGCCTTGTATCGCTTCACCTTGCCAGATCCGGTGACGGAGAAGCGCTTCCTCGCGCCTCGATGGCTTTTCATTTTCGGCATAACGCGCACTCGCTCATTTCGGCGTGAGAATCATCGTCATCGACTTGCCTTCCATCTTCGGCTCGCTTTCGATCTTCGCCACATCGGCGAGATCAGCGGCGACCCGATCGACCACGGCCTTTCCGAGCTCCGGGTGCGCGATCTGACGACCACGGAACATCAGGGTGACCTTGACCTTGTTGCCCTCTCCCAGGAACCGGCGGGCGTGGCGCGTCTTCGTCTCGAAGTCGTGATCCTCGATTCCCGGGCGGTACTTGACCTCCTTGAGATGGATCACGTGCTGCTTCTTCTTGGCCTGGCGAGCCATCTTGGCCTGTTCGAACTTGAACTTCCCGTAGTCCATGATTCGAACGACAGGAGGTCGCGCCATAGGCGCTACTTCGACCAGGTCCAGCCCCTGCTCCTGTGCGGCTGCCAGCGCGGCATCGAGATCCAGAATTCCCATTTGACTGCCGTCTGCCGCGATGACGCGGAGCGGGCTGATACGGATCTGGCGATTGACGCGGACGCGCTTTGTGTTGTCCTGAATAAACCGAGTTCCTCGAGAGAGAGTATGCGGCCCAAGTCGATGGGCTCGGACCAAAAAAAATGCGGACCCCGAGGAGCCCGCTGAACGCCACCCTCCGTGCGGGAGGTGGCGCGCTTCGAGAACTCCTGCAGCACTCCCGGTCAGTGACCGCGCGAGGCCAGAGGGTGAGAGCGACTTCGCTCTACTTACCGCATTGTGAAATCGAAACTTAGACGAGGCCTAACGGGGCGTCAAGGCCGCTGGTCGAGCGCGAACCCCTTCCCGTCGAGCTTGACCTTCCCCGACGCCACCGTTGCGTCGTGCTCGAAGATTACAAGCCAACCCTCACGGGCTGCCTTCGTCAGAATGGCCCGCTTCGTCTCGAGCGTCACGAGAGGCTCGACGTCGTACCCCATGATCCACGCCAAAGGCAGGTGTGACGACGTCGGCACGAGGTCCGCCGGATAGAACGCGTACTCGCCGTCGGATTCGATAAGCACCGACTGGTGGAACGGCGTATGGCCCGGAGTCGGAATCACGCGGATGCCGCGCAGGATCTCCCGCTCGCCATCAACGAGATCCAACCGGTCCTGGGCAACGATCGGCGCGAAGTTGTGCGGGAAGTAGCTGGCCGCCGTCCGCTCGTTCGGGTGCGTCGCGTAGACGTACTCCCCGCGCTGCACCACGTAGCGAGCATTCGGGAACGTGAGGCGTGGCTCACCCCCGGGCTCGACGAACGTGTTCCCGCCGCAGTGGTCGAAGTGGAGGTGCGTATCGATGACGATGCCGACGTCTTCCGGGCGTACTCCGAGGGACGCGAGGCCATCCTCGAGGAGCGTGCGGCCGTTCGCGCCGGCGTTCTCGAGGCCGTAGATGTCGTGAAACTTCGCCGTCTCCTTGTTACCTGCTCCCGTGTCGACCACCACGACCGTCGACTCGTGCTCGATCACCAGGCACCGCATCCCGAGCTGGATGCGATTGCGGTCATCAGCAGCGATGCGGCGCTCCCACAGCGGCTTGGGCACGACGCCGAACATCGCACCGCCATCGAGCTTCTGTCCGCCCGCCTGAATTGCGTGAACGCGGAGCTTTCCGACGGTGAGGGTATCGACGAGTGGAGCGAGGGTGGTCGTCATGCGTCGCCGGGTCGGGAGTCGTTAGGCAGTCGTATCGCGGTCGATGAAGCGTGGCATGGCGCTCCGGCGCCGCCGCCGTCGCCCACGCGGTACCTCGCGCAGCAACGCCTCGAGGTCCGGCCACGTCGCGCAGCCGTGGGCCTGGGCTTCACGAAGCATACGCAAAAATACGCGGGCGGTCGCCACGGCATCGCCACCGGCGCGGTGTCGTGCCGTGATCTCGACGTTGTAGTGCCGCGCGAGATAGTCGAGCGATCGACGGTGCAGCTGCGGGAGGAGCCGACGGGCCATCTTCACGGTACAAAGCCGTCGTCCTTCCATACGCTCGCCGGTAGCGCGCGCGATCTCCGTCGTCACGAACCGCCAGTCGAAGCCCGCGTTATGCGCAACGAAGACGTGGCCGCGAATCGCATCGGCGACCTGCGGCACGATCTCTCGAAACGTCGGCATGTGCTTCACCATGTCCCACGTGATGTTCGTCAGGCGGGTAACCATCGGCGGAATTGGCCGCTGAGGGTTCACGAGCGTCTCGTACACCCGCGCGATCTCGCCGCGCTCGATGACCACGGCGGCGATCTCGGTGATGCGATCAGGGCCGAACGAGGCGCCACCCGTCGTTTCAACGTCGACGACGACATACGAGAGGTCGGCGAGCCGATCCGCCGGCGGTGCGCTCCGGATGGCCAACGGTCGACTCATCGCCGCGTCGAGCGACCCGACACCGAGGTCTGATCGAGCCTCCGTTCCGCCCATCCACGACGAGCCCGTTACGCCGGCGACGAGACGCCACCGCCCTTCACCGTCGTGCGCGAACTCCTCCCACTGAGCGAGCAACGCCATCGCCATGTGGTCGGCGACGAACCTGGGCGGCCGCGGGAGCTGGCACACGTGCGCGATGAGGTCGACCGCGTCTGACGGACCGGCCGCGAGAAAGTCTCGCGCGCGCGACACGAGAACCTGTTCGGCTGGTCGAAGGCGAACACCTGACGTCATGGGCGGCAATATAGGTGTGTCCGGCCCCTGATGTGGGATTTGTTCGGGATCGCGACCTATTCCCGATTGCGGCTCTGACCGATAACTTGTGAATGATTTCACAAGCCGCCCTGCCGTGAGACGCATCGCCGACTCCACCGTCCGCCGCCTGTCGCTTTATCTGAGATTTCTCGAAGAGTCCACCAACCGCGGCCTCGTCACGATCTCGAGCGACGAGCTGGCGCGACGTGGCGGGACGACGTCCGCCCAGGTACGAAAGGACCTTTCGTTTTTCGGCTCGTTCGGCAAGCGCGGCCTCGGCTACTCGGTTCCCGAGCTCACAGAATCCCTGCGCGAGATCCTCGGCCTCCGCCGCGATTGGCAGGTGATCATCGTCGGCGCCGGGAAAATCGGGACGGCCCTCGCACAGTATCGCGGATTTCGGCAGCGCGGCTTCCGCGTGACCGCCGTCTACGACCGCGACCCCAAGAAAATCGGCACGCAATGGGATACGCTGACCGTCCGCGACATGGCCGAGATCGAGCGTGACATCGCGAAGGAGCATCCCGATATCGCGGTGCTCACGACACCGGCTGAGGAGGCGCAGGTCGTCGTGGACCGCCTCGTGTCCGCGGGCATGCGGGCGCTGCTCAACTTCGCGCCGATTCAGTTACACGTACCGGCGGACGTCACCCTCAAGAACGTGAACATGGCGATGGAGCTCGAGGGCTTGTCATTCGCCCTTACGAACCGCGACCGCTGACGGCGTCGATCGCGCGCAGAAGCCGAGCAAAGTCCTCCGGCGACAGTGTCTCCGGACGCACCTCCGGGCCGATCGCCGCCGCCGCGAGCACCTGATCCGCAGCATCGACGCCGAGGTGCGCGATCGTACGCACCACGCGCCGCATCTGCTTTCGCCGGAGCCCGAACGCATCCTGCACGAGCGAGCGGAATCCCGCCTCGAGTGACTGGTCCACGACCGGGTCCGGGCGTGGCGTTAGGCGGACGATCGCTGAGTCCACAGCGGGCCGCGGTCGAAATGCTCCAGCCGGAACGCGGGCCACGAGCTCTGCGCGCGCGACGGCCTGCACGTTCACGGAGAGCGCGCCGTAGGTGCGTGAACCCGGCGGCGCCGCGATCCGCTCAGCGACCTCCCGCTGCACGAGATATACGGCGCGCGCTGGTCGCGGCGGTTCGAGCGCGTGAAAGAGTATCGGCGTCGTGATGTAGTACGGGACGTTACCTGCCAGCAGGAACTCCGAGCCGCCAACCTCGCCGAGATTGACCTCGAGGACGTCGCGCTCGATGACGTCGACGTTGCCGGCCTCGCGGTAACGGTCGCGAAGGTATGGAACCAGGTCGCGATCCAGCTCGATGGCGATCACGCGCCTCGCACGCTGCGAGAGGAGGTCGGTCAGCGCGCCGCGGCCCGGACCGATCTCGACGACGACGTCGCTCGCCGTCGGCGCAAGCGTATCCGCAATGCGCTCGAGCACCGTACGGTCGACGAGGAAGTGCTGGCCGAGGCGCTTTCGGGGCCGCGGTAACCGGTCATCCGCTCTGCCCTCGCGCCCTGTCTTGCGTTCGCGCACCGCGTCCCGCGTTGGAATGATGAGTGAGGAGTCTGACCCCGAACGAACCAATCAGTTGCGCGCGATGACGAGCGCGAGGTCATCGGGACGCGCCGAGTCGCCGACGTGGGCCCGCAGCGCGTCGAACACGCGCTCGAGGATCGTCGCGGTGGGCTCGTGCCGGTGCTTCGCAACGATGTCCAGCACCGGCTGCTCGCCCAGGCGTACTCCGGCGTCGTTGCGCGCGTCGGTCACGCCGTCGGTGAAGAGCAGGAGCAGGTCCGATCCGCGACGCCACGGCCGCGATGCGCCGTCGGGCCGACCGGTCGTCATGCCTAACGGGGGATCCAGCGCGGGAAGCCGCGACACGGTCCCGTCGGCGGAAATGATGAACGCGTGCGGGTGTCCGGTGTTCGCGTACCGCAGCACTCCCGCGGCCGGGTCGATCACGCCGTAGAACACCGTGATGAACATCTCGGTAGACTCGAGCTCGTCGCGCAACGACGCGAGGAGCGCGCTCAAGGTCTCGGCCGCGTCGACGGTCGTCTGCGCGTGAATGGCCGAGGCGCTCATGGCGAGCGCCATGATCAGCGCTGCGCGATAGCCGTGGCTCGAGACGTCGCCGATCATCACACCCGTGCGCCGGCCGCCCAGCCGGAACAAGTGATAGAAGTCTCCGCCGACGCTCTCGGCGGGAAGCACGCGCGCCGCGACCTCTGCTTCGGGCGCGACGACGGACGTGTCCGGCAACAGCTTCATCTGCAGGTCGTGGGCGAGGCTCATCTCGTACACGAGGCGCTGCTGGTCGATCGACGCCCTAACGAGGCGTGCGTTCTGGATCGCCGTGCCGATCTGGGTCGCGATCGCCTCGACGAGCTTCTGGTCGCCCGCAGTGAATGGCTGACCGGATCGGCGCTCGGACAGGTTCACGACGCCAAGCGGGCGGCTCCCGCCCGGTCCGGTCCACATGATCGGAACCGAAAGCATCGCGCCATTTCGATAGAGCTGCTCCTGATCGCAGAGCATCTCCCCTGCCTCCGCGATCATCGACCGGCGCGACCTGAACACCGTCGCGGACACGCTGCAGTCATCGCTCACCGCGATCGCGGGCGCAGTGTTGGTTGCGACGCCGCGCGCCGCGACGACCTGCAGGGTGTCGGTGGACGGTTCGTGGACGAGGATCGAGGCGCGGCTCGCGCCGACGGTTTCGGAGATCTCGTGCAGAATGGTTTTCGCCGCCTCCTCCAGCGACACCGTTCGGCCGAGGATCTCGCTCGTCGTGTAGAGGAGATTGATTTCCTCGTAACGCTCCGCGAGCTCGTTCGCGGCGTGCTCGACCTCGAGTGACGCCTGCAGGTAGTGCGTGACGACCGGAAGAAGGAACTTCAGCCAACCACTCGCCGGAGCAACGCGATTGGCGCACGGCCCGAGTGCGAGCCAGGCGCGGCGCGGGCCCGGCAGGGACGCCACCAGCATATTGCCGTTTGGCGTGTGCACCTCGACGGGCGAACCGCCAGGGGGAATCAGCTCGACTATGGCTGGCGCGTCGCCGGTTGGGCTCCCCACTTCGGCAGTGAGCGGGCCTCCGCCTTGCGGCTGCCTCCACACGACCGCCGCGCATTGCGTGGCGTCGGTGAACGCGGCGAGAATCGCGCCGAGCTCTTTCACGAACGACGCAGCGTCAGTCGAACCACGTTTCGCTCGTCCGCTTCGTAGCGTTCGACGCGATCCATCAGCGATCGCATGAGGAATAGGCCGCGCCCATCCTCACGCTCCAGGTTCCCGGGTCGGGTCGGGTCGACGGTGCACGCGTCGAGGTCGAATCCGCCGCCCTCGTCAGCGACCTCGAGCACCAGCGCGCTATCGCTCACCACGGCACGAACGCGGACTTGCTTGTCGCGCACCCCGCGATTGCCGCGAAGGATCGCGTTGCTCAAGGCCTCCGTAAGTGCAACGGGCACGTTCAGCGCGCACTGCCGAGCGGAGAGCGCGAGCACGCGGCACTCGCGCGTTACTTCCTCGACGATCGGTTCGATCTCGCGAACGTCGCTCGGTATGAGCCGGTCGAAGGCAACGTGATCGGTCGCGCGGCGGTGCTCTCCGCTGTCGCGGTCAGCAGTCATTTACGATGGGTCATGGAATGAGGCGCAGCGGGGCTTGTCTCGCCTCGCTGCGCCTGGAGTCCCGAGAATAAAGACCGCCGAACGCGGTCGAACGTTTCAGAAGCTTTCCAGCGCCCGTTCGCGGGTGTCGGCGATCTGGAATAGCGTGTCGAGCTTGGTGAGCTCGAAGAGGGTTTTGAGGTCGTCGTTGAGATTCGCGAGACGAAGCTCGCCGCCCTGCTCACGAATCTTCTTGGACAGCGATACGAGCACACCCAATCCCGAGCTGTCGATGTAACCGGTCTGGCTGAAGTCGATCAGGAACTTCTTTTCGCCTTTCTCCAGCTCGTCGAGGACTTTCTGCTTCAGCTCCTGCCGGTTCCCGACGATGAGCTGGCCTTCGACATCAACCACGCAAATCTCTCCCTGCTTCTTGATTGAGAAGCTCATGTCTCAGATTCTCCCAGAGGGCTCAAGCTCCGTGGTGACCGCATCACCGGCCTGCAGTGCGGTGATCGCTGCCACGTTGACAATGTCATCTGCCGATGCTCCGCGCGAAAGGTCGCTGCACGGTCGAGCGAGCCCCTGAACAATCGGCCCGATCGCCGCCGCACGCGCGATGCGTTCGACCAGCTTGTAGGCAATGTTGCCCGCGTCCAGTGACGGGAACACGAGAACGTTCGCGCGCCCGGCCACAGGACTCCGCGGAGCCTTCCGATTCCCGACGGCCGGAATCAGCGCCGCATCACCTTGCAATTCTCCGTCCACCAGAAGCGTTGGTGCTTTCGCTCGCAGTATTTCGAGGGCGTCGCGCACCAAATCGACCGACGCTCCGCCGGCACTCCCCGCGGTCGAGAAAGATAGCATGGCCAGACAGGGCTCGTCGCCCACGATGCGGCGGCGGTCGGCGGAGGCGGCGAGCGCAATGTCGGCAAGCTGGTCGGCCGTCGGATAAGGAATGACCGCACAATCCGTGAACGTCAGCACTTCGGCCACATCGCCGCGAAACGCTGACGCCACCATGTAGAACGCGCTCGATACGGTGCGGACGCCTGGCGCAGTGCCTACCAGCCAGAGCGCGGCGCGCAGCACCTCACCCGTCGTGTAGACGCAGCCGGCGACACAACCGTCCGCATCGCCGTGGCGCACGAGCCCATCGGCGAAGAACAGCGGGTCCAATGCATGTGCGGCTGCCGCATCCTCGCTCAGTCCCTTTTTCGCTCGGCGCTCGAGGAGGTCGGCGACTGTGCGCGCGCGTCGCGCGTCACGGCGCGGGTCGATGGTTTCGACCCCGAGCGCTTCCACACTGCGGTGTGTGTCCGGGGTCGCGGGGTCGAGCAGGACGATCGGCTCGACGATGCGTTCGCGTGACAAGAACTCGACGGCTGTGCGAACACGCGGGTCGGCTGTTTCGGGGAACACGATGCGACGAAGGCGCTGGGCGGCGCGCGCTCGGATATCGTCGATGAACGACGGCGACGGCGGCGCTGGCGTTACCGTGGTCATGACGACGGCTATCCTTGCAGCTTGGCCCGCAATGCGTCGGCAATGACCGGGTGCACCAGGCCGCTCACGTCGCCGTGAAAGCGTGCGACCTCTCGCACGAGGCTCGAGCTGATGTACGTCGTGTCGAGCGACGGGACCATGAACACCGTTTCCAGCCCCGGGGCGAGGTGGCGATTCATCAAGGCCATCTGAAACTCATACTCGAAGTCCGCAACGGCGCGGAGACCTCGAATGATAAGGTTTGCCCCAACCGCGCGCGCGAAGTCGACGAGCAATCCGTTGAATTGCTGCACCTCTACCCGGGGATCGTTCCCGACGGCCGCGCGGACGAATGCTACGCGCTCCTCCAGCGTGAATAGCGGCTGCTTCGAGATGTTCGTGGCCACGGCGACGACGATTCGGTCGACGAACGCGAGGCTCCGTCGGATCAGATCCTCGTGGCCGCGCGTGATGGGATCGAAGCTGCCGGCGTAGACGGCTGTCCGCATCGGGAATAGGGAATTGGGAATCGGGAATCGAACTGCAGGGACTAGGGACTGGGGACCGGGGACTCGGCGCGGTAGAACGTTATCGCCGTGTCACCGTACCGGCGCGTGTCACCTTCAGGCATCTGTTCCTTCGAGGCGTGTTCGATGCCGAGAACGGCGGCGAACGGCACCGCTAGCCAGTGCTCGGCCACTGCTCGCGCCAGGCCGTGGCCATACGGGGGATCCGCGAACGCGACATCGAATGCGTGCGGCTCCAGCTTCGCGATGAAGCGTATCGCATCGGCACGATGCACGCGAAGCTCATCGCCTGCGCCCAGCCCCTCGGCGTTCTCCCGAATCGCGCGCACACCCGAGGCACTGATCTCCACCAGATCCGCTGACGCCGCGCCGCGCGACAGGGCCTCGATGCCTAACGCACCAGATCCGGCGAACAGATCGAGCACGCGTGCGTCCACCAGGGAGGCCATGACGATGCTCATCCACGCTTCGCGAACGCGGTCGGCTGTCGGGCGCACGCGTGTATCATCGGGCGGACGGATGCGGCGACCACGCCACCGGCCCGCGACGATCCGCATGCCTAACGATCTTCCGGCCCGGATGCGGCGCCGGGCAGGCGGATGTCGGCGATCCGGAGCTGGAGACGGCTTTCCCCCTGGTACGTATCGCGCTCCACCCGGTAAGCAATGTCGAACGGAACGCCGACCGGGAGCTCCGGGGCGAGATCCCCCATTCCCCACCCCAGCGCCTCGCGCTCACGCGTGGCGCCCGCGATGCGGAGCTTGAGACCGTCCGTGCCAACCACTCGTGCTGGCACCGCCAACCGAACACCGCGCGACACGAACACCGGCGATGGATTGCCAACGCCAAACGGCTCGAAATGCCTGAGGAGCCCTTCGAGCTCGTCGGTCACGTCGTCGATCGAAATCTCGGCGTCGATTCGCAGCTCGGGGTACAAGTCCTCGGGCCTGAGCTTCGATCGCGCGACCTCGTTGAATCGATGGGCGAACTCGTCGACGCGCGACGCCTCGATGGTGACGCCCGCCGCCGCCGGGTGGCCGCCGAACCGTACGAGAAGGTCTCGGCACTCGGTCAGTCCGGCGTGCAGGTTGAACGGTGCGGGCGCACGCCCGGAGCCCTTCCCCTCCTTGCCGTCCAGCGAGATCAGGACGGTCGGGCGCGCCGTCTCCTCGACGATCCGCGATGCGACGATCCCGATGACTCCCGGGTGCCAGCCTTCCTGAGCGAGCACGATGCCATACGTGTTGTCGAGATCGAGCGCGTCGATGCGCTTGCGGGCCTGTTCCAGCGTGGCGCGATCGATCTCCTGGCGCCGGCGGTTCATCTCCTCGAGCTCCCGCGCGATTCTGTTCGCCTGAGGCTCCGACTCCGACAGCAGCAGCTCGACGCCCTGCATCGCGTGGCCAATGCGGCCGGCGGCGTTGAGGCGTGGCGCGAGAATGAACCCAACACGCCCCGCCGTGAGCGGCCGGTTGTCCATCCCCGATGCGCGCATAAGCGCCCGGAGTCCCTGATGCGGCGTTTCGCCCATCAGCCGCAGCCCGTACCGTGCGAAGATACGGTTCTCGCCTCGCAGCGGCGCGACATCGGCGATCGTCGCGAGCGCGACGAGGTCGAGCATGTTGTAGACGAAGTTCGCGTTCGCGCCGAGCTTCTCCGCCAGCGCAAGCATCAGCTTGAATGCAACGCCAACGGCGGCGAGATCGCGGTCGGGATACTCCGAGTTCTGGCGCTTCGGATTGAGCACCGCGAGGCACTCCGGCAGTGGGCCGCCCGGCAGGTGATGATCGGTGACGATGACGTCGACACCCGACTCGCACAGTGCGCGAATCGGCTTGAGCGCGCTCGTTCCGCAATCACATGTAACGACCAGTCGCGCTCCCGCATCGCGCGCCGCGCGCACGCCGGCGTCGCTCAGGTCGTAACCGTCTTCGAGGCGCCGCGGGATGAACGGCACCGGGCGCGCTCCGAAGTAGCGCAGCGACCGCGTGAGCAGCGTCGTCGAGCAGATGCCATCGACGTCGTAGTCGCCATGAACGAGCACGGTCTCGGCGTCGCGAACGGCGCGCGCGAGACGCTCGACGGCCACCTCCGCGTCAGGCAGTCCGTGCGGTGAGTGCAGTCGCTGCAGCCGCGGACGAAGAAAATCCTTGGCGGGCTCGATCGCGGAGTATCCGCGAACGAGAAGCAGCCGGCAGACGAGCGGCGGGAGATGAAGCTCCGCCGCGAGAGCCTGCACTGCAGCGGGATCCGGCTCGCGTGGGGAAACCCAGCGCGGTTTGAGTCGTGGGCGAGCAGGCGGTGCGGTCACGCGGTCAAGCTACCGGGGACCCACGGGGCCAACAAGCATCATTGTGTTGCATACAGAAGCACTCCACACGCTTCACACACTTCGATCTGACCGGTCCCGATCATCTGATTGCGGCGCTGAAGCGGAATGGCCGTGTCGCAGTGTCCGCATGATGGGCCGCGCAAGGCAAAGATCGCCTGTTCGCCTCGTCGACCGCGAATGCGATCGTACTTGGCCAGGATCGCCTTCGGGACGTGTGATGCGGTCTGCGCTCGCTTCGCGCGAGCGGCCGCAACCTCGGCCTCGATCACGCCGCGCTCGGCCGCGAGTGCCTCGCGCTCGGCGGCTTGCTCGCTGTCTTCGGCCGCGAGTGCTTCGCGGTGCGCGGTAATCGACTTGTGTCCATCGGTGATGCGGCGCGTGAGCGCCTGCAGCTCGGACTCTTCCTCGATGAGAATCTTCTTCGCCTGTTCGACCTGCGCCATCGCGGCGGTTGCCTCGCGCATGCGCTTCACCGAGTCGAGATGCGCGAGGTTGCGCTCCTGTCGCTGCTTGTGATCCGAGAGGCGGCCTTCGAGGTCGCGATGCTTGCGCTCGTCGGCCTCCGCGGCTGCCTCGGCGGTCGCGAGCTGTTCGGCAACAGCCTTGCGTCGGCGCTCGAGCTCGGAGAGGCGCGGACCGAGCGCGCGGAGCTTTGCGTCGAGGGTGTCGATCACGTCATCGTCGGCCTGCAGCGCCAGCAGCGCTTCGAGATCCTGATGCACTCACATCCTCCAGTCGAGATGACGCCGCCGGCTCGCGGCAATGGTGTAACGAAGAGCCATCGAGGGCTACCGCGGTGAAGTGATTCGCGCTTGAAGTGCAGTCATCGCTTGCTTGTTCGCATTCTTCTCGACGAGCAATGCAGTCTGCTCATCTGGCGTTCGAGCCGTAGCCATCAGGCGCTGCAAATCGAGGTTCCGCTGCCTGAGCTCGCGAATTCGCAGTTTCGCGACGGAGTCGTGGTACGTGCGCTCAAGGTCGAGAATCGAATTCGCTGGCTCTCCCAACATTTCATCGTACGCGGCAACCGCATCACTTGATAACTCGCGCACGACGGCTTCAGGGGACGCATCGGCCCCGATCTTTGAGAGCGTTTCGAAGATCTCGCGGTAACGCCCGTCCTCGAAGTTCGCCGGCCCGACCTCCGCTTCTGCCGCCATCTCGAGATACGCAGGGTGCGCGAGAATCACCCGCAGAAGATATCGCTCTTCGGACGGACCGCTCTTTGGGGGCCGGCTCTCTGACGCGGAGCGGCGTTCCGCCATCCGTCGGTCGCCCATTCGCATTTGCTCCTGCTGCTCCGCGGGCGGCGACGACGACGGTGCCCGTGTTGACGATGATCGGCCGCCGGCTCCGGCCGCTTCGCGTGAGAGCACGTTGCGGTCGACTCCCGATGCCTCGCTCGCGCGCGCGATGTACATGTCGCGAGTCACGAGATCGGCGGTCGCGCGAATCGTCGGCAGGAGCCGGTCAATCGCGCGACGGCGCTTGTGGAGGTCAGCGAACCAGCCCTGCCGTTCGAGAATCTGGACTTTTCGATCGAATACGTCGACGGCAGCGTCGATCTGCATCTCGAGTGCTGCTCTGCCGTGGGAGTCGACGAACGTGTCGGGATCCTCCCCGTCGGGCAACGTCACGACGCGAACCGATACGCCCTGGGCCAGCAGGAGATCGCCCGCGCGGAACGTCGCCTTCTGCCCGGCGGTGTCGCTGTCGTAGAGGAGGAACACGTTCTTCGTCTGCCGCGAGATCATTGACGCCTGATCTTCCGTGAGCGCTGTACCCAGCGGAGCGACCACCGACTCGATGCCGGCAAGCACGAGTCGAACGACATCGAAGTAGCCCTCCACGAGGAGCAATCGTTCATCACGTCGGATTGCGTGCCGCGCCCAGTTCAGGCCGTAGAGCAGGCGTCCCTTCGTAAAGGTTACCGAATCCGCCGAGTTGAGGTACTTCGGCTCGCCCGGACCGATGAGCCGCCCGCCGAAACCCGAGAGTCGCCCCGACGCATCGTAGATGGGGAACATTAGGCGCCCGCGGAAGCGCGGTCGGGGCTCCTCCGCTTCCTCTCGCTGAACGAGGAGGCCCGCGCTCAGCAACTTCGCGTCATCGTAGCCGAGAGTGTTGAGGTAGCCACGGAGTAGGCCGATCTCGCGCGGCGCAAAGCCCAGCCCGAACTTGTCCGCGGCCTCACGCGACACGTGGCGCTTCGCGACGTATTCACGCGCAAGCGCACCGAGGTCGTCCTCCCAGAGCATCCGCTGGAAATACTCCGCCGCGGCCGCGTTGATCTCCCATACCGGCTCGCGTGGGTCGGGACCCTCTCGGCGCGTCTCGACCTCGCGGATCTCGATGCCCGACTTCTCCGCAACGGTGCGCACAGCCGACGGCCAGTCGAGGCCGAGCCGTTTCTGCAGGAAGTTGAACACGTCGCCGCCCGCATGACACACGAAGCAGTAGTACATCCGCTTCTTCGGGGACACCGAAAAGTTCCGGTGGGTTCCCTGGTGGAAGGGGCACGGGCCACGCCAATCCGCGCCGACGCGACGGAGGTTCACGTGCTCGCCGATGATCTGCACGATGTCGGCGTGATCGCGCACGCGCTCCACGTCCTCGTCGGGGATCACGCGCGCCTCGCGTCCATGGTCAGGCGAACTCCGCGACGGTTACGCCGGCGCCCCCCTCGTTCCACGCGCCGAGCCGAAACGTCTTCACGCGCGTGTCTTTCCGCAGCATCTCGGCCACGCGCGCGCGCAACGCCCCCGTGCCCTTCCCGTGGATGATGCGCAGGGCCTTGAGGTCGGCACGAACCGCGGCGTCGAGTGCCTGCATAACGACGTCGTCGATGTCGCCCACGCGCTGCCCGCGTAGGTCGATCTCCCGCACGACGTGCTCGTCGGGCAGGTCGCCCATGATCGGCACGACGTCGCGCTGACGCGGCTCCTGCTTGAGCGACCGACGGAGAGCGGATACCGGAAGCGTCATCTTGATCCCGCCAACGGCGACGACGGCATCCTGGTCGCGGCGTTCCACGACCCGCCCAAGCTTATCGCCAAGCGTCGCGATCTCGACGAGATCGCCGTCGTTAGGCTCGCCGTCGGCGGTCCCGATGACCTCGTCGCCCGACGCACCGGAGCGGCGCTCCAGCTCGGAGAGCGCCTCCGCCTGATCGGCGGCCATTCGCTCGACACCTTGCCGTGCGAGACGCGCCTGCTCATCCAGCTCCGAGGCGCCCGCGTCGCGAAGCTCGCGAATCGTGCGCTCGATCTCGGCGCGCGCATCCAGCAGGTAGCGGCGCGCCCCTGCCCGTGACTCCTTCTCGATCTCGCGTTCGCGATGCTTCACGCGCTGTTCGCGCTCGGCCACGCGATGCGCGCGCGCCTGCACCGACTCCTGTCCGAGCGCGACGTCGCGCTCGCGCGCGGTCAGCGCCGCCTCACGCACCTCGAGATCGGCCAACAGTCGATTGACGTCGCGCTCGCCCTTGGGCACGCGCTCCTCCGCGCGATCGAGGACGTCCTCGCGCAGCCCCAGCCGACGAGCGATGCTGATGCCATACGATCGCCCAGGAATGCCCTTGATGAGGCGATACGTCGGGGCGAGGGCAACCGCATCGAACTGCAGCGACGCGTTCACGACGCCGGGAACTTCGGTTGCCAACTCCTTCAGTGCGCCGAGGTGAGTCGTCGCAACCGTCAGCGCACCGCGTCGCGTGAGCTCCTCGAGGATCGCGCCGCCAAGTGCCGCACCCTCGACTGGATCGGTGCCGGAGCCCAGCTCGTCCACGAGCACGAGCGATTGCGGTGTCGCGGCAACGAGAATCTCCCCGAGGTTCTTGAGGTGCGCACTGAACGTCGAGAGGCTCGCCTCGATCGACTGCTCGTCGCCGATGTCGGCGAACAGGTTGTCGAAGACCGCGACGCGGCTTCCCGCGGCGACCGGTGCCGGCACGCCCGACTGCGCGAGCGCGGAAATGAGCGCGATCGACTTGAGGAGAACCGTCTTGCCGCCGGTGTTCGGCCCGGACACCAGCAACGTCCGCTCGCCCGGACCCATCTCGAGATCGAACGGAATCACCGAGACACCCTGCGCCAGGAGCAGCGGGTGACGGCCATTGCGAAGCGCAAATCCCTCGACAGGTTGGCAGAGCTCGGTCTGCGCGCACTCGAACGCGATTGCATAACGAGCGCGCCCGTAGAGCGAGTCCAGCATCACGAGTGCATCGAGCGACGCCACGAGCTCATCGTGCAGTGGACGAATTCGGTCCGTTGCCTCGAGCAGGATGCGGTCGACCTCTCGCAGCTCCTCGATCTCGAGCTCGCGGATGCGATTGCCTTCCTCGACCGCGGCCGGCGGCTCCACGAACAACGTCGCCCCAGAACCTGACGTGTCGTGGACGATGCCACCCACGGCGGCGCGCGCCTCGCGACGGATCGGAATGACGTAGCGCCCATTGCGCACGGTGACGGACATATCCGGCACCTGCTGGTGTGACTCGAGTTTGCTCATGACGCGCTCGAGCAGTCGCACCAGCTCGGCCTCGGCGCCGCGCAGCTCGCGCCGCAGTCTTCGCAGCTGCGGCGACGCGTCGTCGCGAACACTGCCATCGTCGGCGAGAATTCGCTCGAGCGCCGCCTCCTCCTGCTTGGCCGAGACGAGGTTGGCGGTGATCGGCGCGAGCACTGCGGTCGCAACCGCCGGCCGGCGCGGATCGCGCAGCGCCTCCGCGGTTCGCCGCGAGGACCGTAGCAGCACGAGGACTGCGAGCAGCTCGGGTCCGGGGAGCGCCGTTCCAGATACGCGCAGGCGAGAGAGACTGCGCGTTACCTCTGGCACCGCTTCGGGAGACCACGGCGCGTCCGCGGATGCCAATGCTCGCACCGCCGCCACTCGTGCGTGCTCGCGCTCGATCTCGGCAATGTCGTCGGCAGGACGGAGCTCGCGGATGTGTGCCGCGCCCGGCGCCGACGATGCATGACCGGCGACGACATCCAGCGTCCGTTGAAACTCGAGTACCGCGAGCGCGTGCGCGTTCACCGAAACCCAACCTGCACCCATGTGCAACAAAAAGCCCGACCGCGCGGTCGCAACCGCTCGTTCGGGCTTGGGTCGACCATGGGCGACGGATTCACCCTTGCCTGCTCAGCTCCTCGCGTGCGATCGCGTTTATCGTGCTGCCTTCCGCGCGTCCCTTGAATTGCGGAACCACTCGGCCCATCACCGCGCCAATGTTGGTGGCGCCGCCGGCGATCGCCGTGCGCACCGCGGCGCGGATCTCTTCGGCGTCGACCTGTGCCGGAAGATAACCCTCGAGCGTCGAAAGCTCCGACCGTTCCTTCGCGACGAGGTCGTCCCGCTTTGCCGAAAGATAAAGCTCGATTGCTTCCCGGCGGCGCTTGATCGCCTTTCGTATCACGTCCACGACGTCGTCGTCCGTGAGCTCGCGACGCTGCTCGATCTCCCGGTTGCGGGCGTCGGAAATGGTGGTGCCGACTACGATCACCGCCGCCTTGTCACCCCGCTTTCGAGCCGCGTTGAGGTCCTGCTGAAGTCGCGTGAGGAGTGCTGTCCCCGGCGTCATCTGGGTCATCGATGAAAACGTAGGGATGCGTCAGCCCGGCGGCCAGTGCATCGATCGCCCGCCGAGCAGATGCAGATGGACGTGAAAAACGGTCTGCCCGGCTGCGGCGTTGGTGTTCATCACCGTGCGATATCCGCTCGCGGCGACGCCCTCCTTCCGCGCGATCTCCGCCGCCATGAGCGAGAGTCGTCCGAGAAGCTCCGGGTCACGCGCCTCGTCGAGACTGGGAACGTGCTCGCGCGGAATCACGAGCACATGCAGCGGAGCCTGTGGGTTGATGTCTCGAAAAGCGATGGAGTGCTCGTCCTCGGCAACCAGCTTCGCCGGAATTTCCTTTCGAACGATACGACAGAAGAGACAGTCATCAGCCATTGGCGATCTCCGGTGAAGCTCCGAGCGCGGCGCGAACGATGGCGAGCGCGGCGACAGCGGCCGTCTCGAACCTCAGAACGTTCGCGCCAACCGACACCGGACGGAAGCGCGCGGCACGAAGTTGCCTGAACTCCTCCCCGTCGAAACCGCCCTCCGGGCCGATCGCGATGGTGACCGGGGCGGAAAGGTGCGTATGCCCGATTGGCTCGCCGGACACGTCGAGCACGAGGCGTGTCTCGTTCGGCGATGGGTCCGCGAGCACTTGGTCGATCGACGCATCATCCGGCACGTCCGGGAGCCAGGCGCCGTGGGACTGCACGAGCGCAGACCGCATTCGCGCACGCACGCGCTCGCGAAATGCCGACCCCTCGCCGCGCGGCGATACGCTACGCGATCGATTCCACAGGATAGGCGTCCAGCTGGTCGCACCGAGCTCGGTGCACTTCTCGGCGCACCACAGCATGCGATCCTTGTCGCCGATCGGAACGAGGAGGTGGGCCTCCGGCGGGCGAGGTGAACGATGGACCTGCTCCAGCGTCACCTGCATATCCTGCTTCGTGAGTCGCACGATCCGACCGACACCTCGAGCGCCAACGCCGTCGACGACGAAGACCGGCCCGCCCGCCTCGATGCGACGCACGCGCGCGTGATGCGCTGCTTCTTGGCCGAGCAAAACCGTCACGCCGGGCGCAAGCGGCTGATCAGCCGAGAAGAATCCCGCTAGCGACGCGAGATCGTCGCGCTCCACCAGATATCCTCGACGTCCTCGTCGACGACCACCCAACCAGTGTCTCTCAGGCGGTCGCCCAACATGTCGCGCTCTTCGACGAGAATTCCGCTCAGCACCGCTCGGCCGCCGGGGCTCAGCGCCCCGCTCATTGCCGGCAGGAGCTCGAGGTGAACGCTCGACACAATGTTCGCCAGGATGACGTCGACCGGAGCAAGCAGCGGCAATAGCAGCAGTGCGTCCCCCTCGATGACGTGCACCACGCTCGAGACGTGGTTTCGCTCCACATTCTCGGTCGCGTTCCCGATCGCGTCGGGATCGAGCTCCACCGCAGTGACGGGTCGCGCGCCGAGCTTTGCCGCCGCTATCGCGAGCACCGCGCTGCCGGCTCCGAGATCGGCGACCTTCGCATCGCGAATGACGATGCGCTGCATGAGTCGAATGACGGAGCGCGTAGTCGGATGGTCGCCGGTCCCGAACGCCATGCCGGGATCGACGACGATGGTTTGTGCGGGGTCGAGGCCCTCGGCAAGCCAGGGCGGCGCGATGCGCAGATCGCCGACGGTCTGCACCGAGAGAAGGTCCTTCCACGCCTCCGTCCAGTCGGTGTCGGCTGCGCGGCCGACCGTCACGCTCGCGCCGGGATCAGCCGCTCGAACCGCCGTTGCGACAGCCAGGACATCGATCTCCGGCGGGAAGTGCGTGAGAAGCGCGGCGCCGTCCTCGTGAACCCCCTGCGCACCCGCCGCGAAGAGCGCCGCGAGCGCCGCCTCCGGCTCGCCGGCGGGCAGGACGCGAAGGGAGAGCCAGCTCACCGGTCGGGAATCGGGAATGGGGAATCGGGAATCGGAACAGCCGGGAAGCGGGAGACGGGAGACGGGAGACGGGAAGCGGGCAGGACGACGCAGCGGCCTAACAGCGAATGGCGTTAGGCGCCGAGTGCCTCTTTCATGCGCGTCCAGAACCCCTTCTCGCGCGACTGCGGCACCTTGCTGGTCTCCGCCAGCTTCCGCAGCAGCGCCTCCTCGTCACGTGTGACAGCGTCCGGGGTCCAGAGCTGGACTCGCACGTGCAGGTCACCCACACCCGACGCGTTCACGCGCGGCAGGCCGCGACCGCGAACGTTGAACACCTGGCCGCTTTGCGTCCCGGGCGGGATGCGCAGGGACACGGTAGTCGTCACGGCGGGAACCTCCACGTCGTCGCCTAACACGAGCTGCGGATATGAGACCAGCACCTCACAGTACAGGTCCTCGCCATCGCGCTCGAAGCGCGGGTCGTCCGCGACGTCGAACACGACGAGCACGTCACCCCTCGGGCCGCTCCGCGGGCCAGCGTTCCCCATGCCGCGAAGCGTCATGTACTGCCCGGTCGCGACCCCGGCGGGTATCTGCACCGGAATCGAGTGGTCGCCGCGAGTGCGACCCTCGCCCTTGCACTTCTTGCACGGCGCGGCGATGACCGTCCCCTCGCCAGCGCACGTGGGACACGGCGCCACACTCACGAACTGGCCAAAGAACGAACGCTGAGCGCGACGGACTTCACCCGACCCACCGCATGTGGAGCACCGCTGCGCCTTCGTGCCCTGCTCGGCACCAGAGCCCTCGCAGCGGTCGCACGGATCGAGCAGCTTGGCGCTGAACGTTTTCTGCACGCCGGTCGCCACTTCCTGGAGCGTGAGCTCGACGGTGAGTTTGACGTCGCTGCCCGCGCGGCTGCCGCCCTGCCGACGTCCGCCGCCAGCGCCGAACAGATCGCCGAGCCCACTGAACGCGCCGAAGTCGCGCATGAAGATGCCAAGCGCTTCGGAAAGATCCACGTGGTGGAACCCAGCGCCGCCCGCACCGCCGCGGAGCCCTGCTTCTCCATACCGATCGTACGCGGCGCGCTTGTTAGGATCGCGCAGTACGTCGTACGCCTCGGTAATTTCCTTGAACTTCTCTTCGGCCTCCCGCGACCCGTTGTTCCGGTCAGGGTGGTACTGCATCGCGAGCTTGCGGTACGCCTTCTTGATCTCGTCGTCGGACGCAGCTCTTTGGACGCCGAGGACTGAATAGAAATCAGACATGGTCTTGAAGACTAATACGCGAGTGCTTGGAGCTGGGCGCTGGCGCTAGTCCAGCAGATCGGAGACGAGCCTGGACGCATGCGTCACGACCGCGATCACCTTCTCGTAAGGCATACGCGTCGGGCCGATCACCCCGATCACGCCAGCCAGCGAGCCGGCACGGTATTCGGACGTGACGATCGTGAAGTTCTCGAACCGCGGGTCGCCGTGCTCGTTGCCGATCGTGATCGACAGCCCGGGGTTGATGTGCCTGCGACGAAGCAGCTCGGTGAGGTGCTCGTTGGATTCCGTCAGCGCCAACAGCCGGCGCATCTGATCGCTCGACGCGAATTCGGGCTGGTCCGCCAGCACCGACGTTTGCCCCAGCACGAGACTCTCGTCGCGACGCAGCGGATCGTCGAAGATCGAATCGCGCTCCTGAACGAAGATGTTGAGCAGCTCGCGTGTATTGGATCCGGGGTTCGCGTCGCGCAGCCTCGCCGCGAGCGACGCGCGGATCTCGCGTAGGGTCAGCCCCCCAAGCCGCTCATTGAGAACCACGGAGACTTCCGCCACCGCATTGTCGGCGATTCGCTCGCCGACCTCGACGAAGATCTGACGGACGGCACCGCCCTGTAGCGACAGGACCAACACCAGCCGCTCGCTCGAGAGCCGGACCAGCTCGAGCCGCTGAAGCACGATCTGGTCGAGCCTCGGCCCTACCGCCATCCCGAGCTCCTGCGTGAGCACGGAGAGCGACTGAGCTGCCCGTCGCAAGATCGCCTCGATGGTCGAGCCGCCACTCGCGGAAAGCTGTTCCGCCAGCTTCTCGCGGTCAGGGCTGGCGATCGGGGCGACGCGCATCAGAGAGTCGACGTAGAGACGATACGCGACGTCCGTTGGGACGCGACCGGCCGAGGTATGGGGATGGTACAAATACCCCTTCTCTTCCAGGTCGCTCA
>DATCGG010000547.1:0-10769 GCA_036509075.1 Gemmatimonadaceae bacterium | reverse complement strand
GGACTTCGCGACGCCGCTCGTGACGATGATGGTCGGCGTCACGCTCGTCCTGCTCATCGTCTGCGCGAACGTCGGCAACCTGCTGGTCGCACGAGCCGTCGCTCGCAGCCGAGAGATGGCCGTGCGCATGGCGATTGGCGCTGGGCGATCACGTCTCGTGCGACAACTGCTGACCGAGAGCGCGGTGCTGGCGGTGATTGCGGGTGCCTCGTCGCTCGTCGTTGCGCGGTGGGAGAGCCAGCTGCTGCTCGCGTTCGCCAGCGCGAACGGGATCGTGGCGCCGCTCGATGTCGGACTCGACCTGCGCGTCACGCTATTCACCGCTTCGATCTCGATTGCGGCCGTGATGCTGTTCGGCCTCGCGCCAGCCTATCGGGCGACAAGGGTGGATGTCGCACCGGTGCTTCGGGCGCAGGGCCGAGGGTCGTTAGGCGGCGGATCCGGCGTCCCGGGTCGCCGCCGGTCGCTCACGAAGACGCTCGTGGTCGGGCAAGTGGCCCTGTCGCTCGTGCTGCTCGTCGGCGGGGCGCTCCTCGTTCGGAGCCTCCGACGTCTCGAGCAACTGAGCCCCGGCTTCGACCGCGAGCACCTGCTCGTGGTCGACGTGGACGATCAGGCGGTCGGATACTCCGGCGCTCGCCATCTCGCGTTCGTCCGTGCGCTTCGGGCGCGCATCGCCGCGCTGCCCGGTGTCACCGGCGTGAATTTCTCGATGAACGGATTGTTTTCGGGTTCCGATTGGTCGAGGCGCCTGACGGTGCCGGGCTTTGTTGCACGCACGCGTCAGGACAGCATTGCCCGGTACGATTTCATCGGGCCGGACTACGCTCGCGTGATCGGCGCGCGCCTCATCGAAGGTCGCGAGTTCTCTGAACGCGACGCCCAGGGGAGCGCGCCGGTCGTCCTCGTGAACGAGGCGTTTGCGCGGTACTACTTTGGTGACGCCGATCCACTCGGACGCACGCTCATGTTCACCGACTCGGCCGACGCGCCGATCCAGGCGCAGGTCGTCGGCGTAATCGGCGACACGCGGACCGGCGAGACCAGTTGGCGCGAGGGGGCACGCTCGTTGACGCAGCCACCGGTTCGCCGTTTCTATCTCTCGTACCTCCAGCACCCTGGCAGCGCTCCGCCGTCCGAGGCGCTCTTCGAGATTCGGACCGGCGGAAATCCCGAGTTGCTGATCGATCCGGTGCGTCGCGCGATCGCGTCGGTGGACGCGCAGGTCCCGATCAACGACATGTACGCGCTGGACGCACGGATCCGGGACTCGATCGCGCGGGAACGTCTGGTGGCGAGGCTAGCGAGCGCGTTCGGCGCCATAGCGCTGCTGCTCGCGGCGATGGGTCTCTATGGCCTCATGATGCACGCCGTGAGTCGCCGAACCGGGGAGCTCGGTCTCCGCATGGCGTTAGGCGCCGAGCGATGGGACATCGTGACGATGGTGCTGGGGGAGGCGTTGCGGCTCGTCGGCGCCGGTCTCGCGATCGGCGTACCGGGCGGCTACGTGACAGCACGCCTCATTCGGTCGCAGGTGCCCGGGGTCGGTGCAATCGACCTGCCATCGGCCGCCGTGGCGTTCGGCGTACTGCTGGCGGCGGCGGTCGTCGCGGCTCTCGTTCCCGCGATCCGCGCCGGACGTGTCGCGCCGATTGTCGCGTTGCAACAGGAGTAGCCGGTCGCGTTGCGAGATTCCCGATTCCCGATTATCGCGCGAGTGGGAATTCGGCCACGCCGACGCGAATGATCGTGTTCCGACCACGACGCCCGTTCTCCAGCTTCGCCGGCGTCTGCGCCTCCTCCGGCCAGATCCCGTACACCCGCCCATTCAATGCCGTCAGCCCGTTGTAGTCTCCCAGGAACGAGGATTCCCGCGGGTCGAACGAGACATCCGTCCAGGCGTAGTTCGTGAACGAGCGGCCACCGTCCGTCGACCGCGCCAGCACCACGATCGGCCTAACGTTGGTCGAGTCGCCTCGTCGGTCGTAGAACACGACGTAGGCGGAGCCGTCCGCGGGATCAACGGCCACCCACTGCATGAACTGATCTTTGCCGTTGTGAAGCGGATCGTCATTCACCCGCGTGGGCTTCGACCACGTGCGCCCGCGATCTGCGCTCGTGGCGACAAAGATGTCGATGTCGCCGTTCCGATAGTCACCCCACGACACGTACAGCCGATGACTCTTCGGCTCGATCGCGATGTTCGGAAAGCCATTGCCGCGAGAGAAGTTTGCGATGTTGAAGTACGGCGGCGCCGTCTCGATCACGCGTCGCGAAGGCGTGAACGTTTTGCCCCCATCTCCTGAGGTGGTGAAGACGATCCCTCGGCCGTCGCTCCACGTCGCGTACAGCGTGCCGTCGTTGGCGACGGCCGCGCGAAACCCGACCAGTCCGCCGGTGTCGTCGCGCGGCAGTCCCGGCTCAGTACTGACCACCTTCGGCGCGCTCCACGTCCGGCCGTCGTCGGTGGATCGCGAGAAGAGCATGACGGTGCGATCCACCTGAAACTGAATCCAGCCGATATAGAGGTTGCCCACGTACGGGCTTTGCTCCCTCGTGTCGGCGATGATGGACGGCATGTCTTCCCACGGGAGATTCGGCTTCGTCTCCGGGTGCTCGACGACCACGCTCGGTTCCTTCGCCCAGGTCGCCCCGCCATCGTCGGATCGCCGAACGAAGATTCCACCGCGAGTGCCGCCGAGTGCCCAGTACGAGGTCACGCCGGTGTGGTCGAACGCGATGTAGCAGAGGAACGCGTGGCCGTGGCGGTCGACGGCAACCGACACGTCACCGGCGACGCGGTAGTTGGGCGGTACCGTCCCCTCCGCGGTCTTCCATGTGGCACCCGCGTCAGGCGTCCACGCGGCACTCGCCTGGTTCTGATAGACGCTGACGGCGCGTCGATTGTCGCGCGGGTCGATCGCAACGCCCGGCTCCGTGAATGGCCCGGGCTCGGTGATGGTTGCGACCCGCGCACCCGGCGCGAGCGGGAGCGGCTGCCGCACAAAACTCTGCGCAGCGGTGCTCGACGACACGAGCCCGCTCAGGAGACCGGCAAGGAGGGGGAGGCAGCGAAAGCAGGGTGTCATTGTCGGGGGGCGACGGGTGGATCGAACGTCGCGACAATTTCGCGACAGTTCGCGAATCGCGCGATTCCGCAATGGACCAACGCCCTAACGACACAGGCGTGTTGGATTCCAACCCACTCGGCCACAAGGAGTTGCGCCGCTCAGCGCGCGTTCGGTGCTTCTGGCCCCGCACCTGCTTTCGTCTCGACCGTAATTCGGTAACTCACCATTCAACGATAAAGGAACGAGACGCGAATGCAGATGAAGACATGGCTGCCGATGCTCGGCCTGGCGCTCACGAGCGCGACGGCTTCGGCTCAGAAGGTCACGTATGACTACGACAAGGCGACGGACTTCACGAAGATCAGGACGTATGCGTGGGTCCACACACGCGAGGAGGTGCAGGACGAGCTCAATCACAAGCGGATCGTCGCCGCGGTCGATTCGCAGCTCGCGGCGAAGGGGCTGACGAAGGTCCAGGAAGGCGGCATGGCCGACGTCCTCGTGGCGTACGGCGTGGGGATCGATCGGAACCTCGAGATCAACGGTTCCTCGTCGGACTGGGGTGGCCCGCTCTATCGCGGGAACCGAACCGGTTCGGCGCGCACGCAGGAGGTCATGACGGGCACGTTGGTGGTTGCGATGGCCGATCCGGAGACGAAGTCGGTCATCTGGCGTGGTGTGGCGTCAAAGGACCTCGATCAGAGCGCGAGTCCCGAGAAACGAGACAAGAACCTGAACAAGGCGGTCGCGAAGATGCTCGAGAAGTACCCACCGAAGCAGTAGCTTCGTTAATCCGCGTTAGGTCTTGCCGTTGTTCCTTGACTGAGTTGCTGATCCTCGTGAGCTGGTGGCATGGGTCCCGTATATCGAGCTCGCGGCCGGATCAGGTGGCCGGACGCGTACTCCTCCATGGCGTGCGCGATCCATCCGATCGTTCGCCCCATGGCAAAGAGGAGAAACGGCGCGTCGTCCGGGAGCCGATACGCCCGGGCGATCGCCGCGAGGCCGAAGTCGAGGTTCGGCTCATCGTGGAGCAGCTCGGTACCGGCCTTTGCGAGATGGCGGAACGGGCGCCAGGCCGCGTCGTTGCCGCTCGCCTCGGCGAGACGGATCAACACAGCCGCGCGGGGATCACCGTTGGGATAGAGGGGGTGGCCGAAGCCCGGCACGCGCTCGCCGTGACGGAGTCGCTCGATGACTGCTGCCCGCGCACCACGCAGCGAATCGGCATACCTAACGAGTGACAGCGTCCGCTCCGACGCACCGCCGTGCTTGTGACCCTTCAGGGTCGCCAGCGCGGCGGAGACGACGTCGTACGGTGACGCGCCGGCAGACGCCGCGCACCGGGCGGCGAACGCCGAGATGTTGAGCTCGTGGTCCGCGCAGAGCACGAGCGCGGTACGAATCACGTCGGCGACGCCGGTTCGTTTCGGCGCCCAGGCCTGCTGCAGCGCCAGGTGCATCGGGCCCGTCGCGCTACGGCGGGCGATGATCGACGTCGCGAGGCGCAGGATGCGCGCGCCGGTCGCCCGGACGGCCGGCGGTCGGAGATCCAGCGCGGCGTCATCGGTGGCGCCAGCGACCGGCAGGGCGGCTTGCAGCACCGTCCGCGCGTTCGGCGACAACCGGCCAAGCTGCGTTAGGCGCCGCGCGTCGAGGACGATCGGTTGGTCGAACAATCGCCCGCGCTCCGTCTCGCTCGCGCCCCACAACAGCGCGGCCGCGTCTTCCACGCTCGACGTCTCGGCGAGCTGCACGGCGTCGCGGCCGCGGTAGTAGAACGTGTCGCCGTGAATGAGCGTGATCCCCGAGTCGAGCACCGGCTCGCCCCAGTGGAGCCCGTGCGCGGCGGCGTTCGCCGGGTCGCGACGACCGGCTTTGCGCGCTTTCAGACGATCGACATCCTCGCGGTAGTAGCGGCGCTCGCGCGTCCGGCCCGGAACGGGCTCCGAACGGAGCTGCCCGCGGCTGGTGTAGGCGTACAGCGTCGCTCGCGTGACGCCGAGGGCGGCGGCGGCCTGGGCGGCGGTGAGAAAGTGGGCAGGCATGGTGATATGTTGATTGATGAATCAAGATTGACAAGTATATCACTCGCGGGCAGCATTCGCGCCATGAGCGAGGGACTGGAGCACATTGTTGCCGCGTCGACGCGGCTCAGCGAGGTCGACGGCGAGGCCGGCCGATTGACCATCTCAGGCTATGCCGTCGACGATCTGGCGCCCGCGGCGACCTTCGAGGAGGTCGCCTACCTGCTGTTGAACGCGCGGCTCCCAGCGCCGGACGAGCGTGTGCGCTTCGGTCGGGAGCTGGCCGCGCGACGCGAGCTGCCGCGCGTAGCGATCGACGTGCTGCGAGGTGCGGCGGCCGAACACGCCTCGCCGATGGACGCGCTTCGCATGGCCGCTCCGGTGCTCAGCCTCGGTCGCCGTGAGGACCCGGTCGAGGACGCGATGACGGCGATCGCCGCGTTCCCGACGATCGTCGGTACGTACTGGCGGCTGCTGCGTGGCGAGCGGCCGGTCGCGGTGCGCGCCGATCTCGGGCACGCCGCGCATTACCTGCACCAGCTGTCGGGCGCCGAGCCGACAGTCGACGGCGCCCGGGCGCTCGAGACGTATCTCAACACCGTGTGCGATCACGGGCTCAACGCATCGACGTTCGCCGCACGCGTCATCGTGTCGACCCGGTCGGACGTCATCTCCGCGATCACCGGAGCGGTCGGGGCGCTCAAGGGTCCATTGCACGGTGGCGCGCCAGGTCCCGCGCTCGACATGGTATTCGAGATCGGGACGGCCGAGCGCGCCGAGCCGTACATCCGGGCGCTGCTCGACCGCGGCGAGCGGCTCATGGGCTTCGGCCACCGCGTGTACCGTGTCCGCGACCCGCGCGCCGACGTCCTCGCGGCGGCGGCCGAGCGGCTGCATGGCGGCGACGCGGATCGCTCGGTGTACGAGCTCGCGCGTCACGTCGAGGCGACGGCGCTTCGGCTCCTGCGCGAACGGAAGCCCGATCGGCGACTCGACACGAACGTCGAGTTCTACACGGCGCTGCTGCTGCACGGTATCGGGCTGCCGACGGATCTGTTCACGCCGACATTCGCCGTGGGCCGAGTGCTTGGCTGGTCGGCGCACTGTCTCGAACAGCTTCGCGATGGCCGCCTGATTCGTCCCCAGTCGGTCTATGCGGGACCGAGAGATCTGTCGTACGATCCGCGTCCGAGCGTGGCTGCCTAACGCCTGACCATACATCGCGACCGGTCAGCAAACGGCACGACGTCGGGACGCTCTGACTTCCCGAGGCCGTTCTGTCGTGACAACCCATGCGACGAAAGGGCCTTGCGGTCCGTCATCGAACCGACTCATCTGAATCATCGTCGCTACTCGATGAACGCTCAGCATCACTCGCCGCACGGACAACGATCAATGACCAACACCTCGGCCACGCCCGCATCCTCCGCCTCCATCTCCGTCACCGATCACGAAGCACAACAGGTCGACCGCGCCAACGCCACCGGACTTCAGCCCGTCGTCTTCGTGCACGGGCTGTGGCTGTTGCCCAGCAGCTGGGATCGATGGGCAACGCTGTTCGAGGAAGCCGGGTTCACCGCGCTCACACCGGGCTGGCCCGATGATCCCGCCACTGTGTCGGAGGCAAATGCGCATCCAGAGGTGTTCGCGGACAAGACGGTCGGGCAGGTCGCCGATCATATCGAGCAAGTCATCCGGGGACTGAAGAAGAAGCCCGCGATCATCGGCCACTCGTTCGGTGGCCTCCTCGCACAGATTCTCGCGGGGCGTGGCTGCTCGGTGGCGACGGTCGCGGTCGACCCCGCTCCGTTCCGCGGTGTGCTCCCTCTGCCGATCTCCGCACTCCGATCGGCGTTCCCCGTCCTTGGCAACCCGGCGAACCGTCATCGCGCCGTGCCGCTCACGTACGACCAATTCCGCTACGCGTTCGCCAACGCGGTCAGCGAGGAGGAGGCGAAGGAGCTCTACGAGACGTACGCGGTGCCGGCGCCCGGCGCACCGCTATTCCAGGCGGCGGTGGCAAACCTCAACCCGTGGACCGAAGTGAAAGTCGATACGGAGAACCCGGACCGCGGCCCGCTGCTCATCATCTCGGGCGAAAAGGACCACACGGTACCGTGGTCGATCGCGAACGCGTCGTTCCAGCTGCAGGACAACAATGCGGGCGTAACCGAGATCGTAGAGATGCCGGGGCGTGGTCACGCGCTGACGATCGACAGCGGCTGGAAAGAGGTCGCGACCACGGCGTTGAATTTCGTTAGGCGGTTCGTCTGAACCCGACGGTCAAGCCGCTCAGCCGAAGGGTAACGGATTCATCGGATCCAGGCTGATCGATCGGATCTGCTCCTCACAGGGTAGGCCACGGCGTACAGATCTCACGTGATGAAATGAACGACCTCGGGCAGCCTTGCTCCCCGAGGTCGTTCAAGTATTCCGTGGGCTCTCGTACGAGGAGCTCGAGCACCTCGAGGAGCAATTCGTAGAATCCGGGTAATCCGATTGATCCGGTCGCCCAACGTCTGAGAGCCCAGCCTTACTTGGCCGGCGTCAGACGAATGTTGCGATACTCGATCGCCTTGTGGTCGCCCTGCAGGAGAATGGGGCCCGGCTCGCCCTCGGCGCTGTCCAGCGCACCGCCCGTGATGCCCGGGATGATCTGATCGGCGATCACCGTCTTGCCATTCAGCACCACCGTGACACGCCGGCCGACGAGCGTGATGTCGTACGTCTGCCACTTGCCCGGGCCCGTCGACGCGTTCTCGTTAGGCCACAGGAAGCCGTACACGCCCCCCATGTGCACCGAGAGCGGGAAGTCGCCCGCCGGGCTGTCCTCGACCTGCACCTCGTGACGGCCACGCAGGTACACGCCGCTGTTCCCTTCCTTCGGGTAGCGGAACTCCACGTGCAGCTTGAAGTCGTTGAACTTCTGCGTCGTCATCAGGTTCGCACCGGGCACCGGGCTCGTGAGCACGCCGCTGACCACTTTCCATTGATTCTTTCGGCCTCCCTGTGTGGTCCACCCAGCGAGGTCCTTGCCGTTGAACAGCACGATCGGCGCGCCCCACGTTGGAGCGTTGGCGCGATGCAGGGCCGGCGCGCGTGTTCCCGTGAACGTGTGACGATCGCCTGCCGGGTTCACGATCGTGCCCGTGAGCTTCTCGCCTTCGATCTTTCCTTCGAGCCGCAGGTCGGCCTTGCCCTGCTCCCACTGCGGCGGGATCGCAAAGCTGAACGCGCCATTGTCGTAGGCGACGTTGCCGATCGGTCGGGCGCTGCCTGACTGGCCTACGAACCGGCCCACGAGCGCATTGTACCCCGACCGCGTTACCTCCAGCCACGACGGGTACGTCCCGCCGGAATCCGAGACGACCAGGTCCCACCGCCCCACGAGAGGTGGCGGTGGGGTCTCTTGCGCTCTGGCCGCAACCGAAGTCGCAAGGCCGAACGCGACGGCGAGTGTGGTGCGCGGGATCAGGCTGACACGCGTCATGGGATGTCCATTGAGTGAGTCACACTCAATGATGCATGATCCGCGCACAATCCGCCTCTACTCCGCGCGCAGCACGTCCGCCGGGTCCACCCGCGCCGTCCGACGCGCCGGCAGCCAGCTCGCGAACGCCGCAATGCCCACGAGCAGGAGCGACGCGCTGAGCAGCGTCACCGGGTCCATGGACGCCACCCCGAACAGCAAGGACTTGAGCGCGCGCGCCACGATCACGAACAGTACCAGCCCAGCCGCCACGCCGAATCCCGTGACGACTACTCCTTGCGTCGTCAGCATGCGGATGACGGCCGACGGCGTCGCGCCGAGCGCGATGCGGACCGCAAGCTCTCTCGTGCGAAGGGATACGACGTACGCCATGACGCCATAGAGTCCCACGGCGCCGAGGATCAGTGTCACGAGCGCGGCAGCACCGAGCACGATGATGGTGAACGACAGCTGCGCCATGGACGCGGCCGTGACGTCCGACATCGATCGGATGTCGAACAGCGGGAGCGTCGGATCCAGATCACGAACCGCGCGCTGGATCGCGGACGTGATGGCCGTCGGCTCGCTCCCCGTGCGGACGACGAGCGCCATCGTCCACTGCGTCGAGTGCGTGCCGTTGGAGATGCTTTGTGGCCTGTACACGACGAGCGACGGCGGACTGGCGAGCGACGAGTCGCGCGTATCTCCGACGACGCCCACGATCGTGAGCCACGGAGTGCCGGGCAGCTCGCGGAACCGCTTGCCAAGCACGCGCTGTCCCGTCGAGTCCTTCCAGAATTGGATCGCCGTGGCTCGGCTGATGATTGCTTCGTCGCCGCGCTGCAGCTCAGGCCGATCGAAAGTCTTCCCCGCGATCAGCGGGATCCCCATCACGTGGAAGTAGCCACCATCCGTGGTCGTATAGAAGTTGAGCGGCGGGATCTTGTTCGCGTACGTCGCCAGATCGTCCTCGGGATAGAGCGGGTCCTTGCTCCAGCCACCATTCTGCTCGAACGGAAGCCTCGAGGAGAGGCCGACGTCTCTGACACCGGGCACGGCCCGCACGCGGTCGAGCAGCTGCGAGTAGAAGCGGACGGCGCTCGTGTCGCTCGTATACCGGGCGTACGGCAGCGCCACCCAGAACGTCGCGAGGCCCTCAGGCTCGAAACCGGGGCGAACGGCGTTGAGTCGCTCGAACGTCCGGAGCAGGAGTCCCGAGCTCGCGAGCGCGACGAGCGCGAGCGCGATCTGGCCGGCGACGAGTGCACTGCGAATGCGTTGACGCGCGCGGCCAGCCGTGCCGCCTCGGCCACCTTCGCGCAGCGCGTTGGAGAGATGGACGCGGCCGATGCGCAGCACAGGGACGATGCTGCAGGCCACCGCGACAAGCGCCGACACCACGATCGCGAACGCAACCGTCGCGAGGTCGATGTGCACCTCCGACAGCCGAGGAATGCTCGTCGGCCCCATGCTCACGAGCAGGCGTATGGCGACCGCTGCCAGGGCTACTCCTGCCGCCGCGGACACCGCCGTGACCACGATCGATTCTCCAAGGAAGTACATCGTGACGCGACCGCGCCCGGCACCGAGCGCTTCGCGCACGGCAAGCTCGCGCTGACGCCCGTCGGCCCTGACGAGAATGAGGTTCGTGACGTTCGCGCACGCGACGAGCAGCACCACGCCGGCGGCCGCAGCCACGATCCATAACGTCTTCGCGATGCCGCCGGTCACGTCATCCTTGAGCGGCGCGACGAATGGAACCGGCCGCGCCTGATCGAGCAGCATCTGCGTGGAGACGCCGGGTGCGAGATTCGGAGACAGCTCCAGGATCTTCGGCAGCACGGACACGAGGTCGCGACTGGCAGCGGCGATGGTGACGCCTTTGCGAAGCCTCGCGATGCCATCGTAGTTGAACCCGCCGGGCGACGGATCGTTAGCGTCGAGGCGCATCGGGATCCAGATCTGCGTCTCGGGCGATGGGAAGCGGAACCGCGTCGGCATGACACCGATGATCTCCCATGTGCGCCCGTTGACGTCGATCGTGCGCCCAAGAACGCCGCGGTCCGCGCCGAAGCGCGAGCGCCAGAGCCCTTCACTGATGATCACCACGTTAGGTCCTTTCGGCGCGTCCTCGGCCTCGGTGAAGCTGCGACCGATGAGCGGCGGGACCTGGAGCAACGGAATCACGCTCTGGGTCACGAA
>DATCGG010000546.1:0-7276 GCA_036509075.1 Gemmatimonadaceae bacterium | reverse complement strand
CGAGTCCCGATGTCCCTGCTGTTACGAGTACATCACCGACGTCTTCCCCGACTGCCCCGGGTAGTAGAGCCGAAGCCGCACGATGTAGCTTCGCCCCTTGAACAGCTTGTATGTGACGCTGGCGTTCCGGTCCTCGCCGCTGTCGTCATCGCCGGCAAGGAAGCGTGGTTTGCCCCTGATGTCTTCGAACAGCGTGAGCAGCGTGTCCGACGCGCCCTTCGTCTCGATGGTGTATTTGCGCGACTCCGACGGCTTGATCGCGAAGTCGATCTGCTGGCCGGGCGCGAGTTCCGTCGCCACCGCGTCAAAGGGCTGGAGCTTCGGCGTCGTCGCCTTGAGCGGTGGGTACCACTGGCGCGCCCACCGCTTGTCAGGCGTCGACAGCGTTCCCGGCGGCGTCAGGCCGTTGATGTCGTACTTCTCCGGGATGTCGATCAGGCCGGGCTCGAACTCGTACTCCATGATCGAGTCGGGATCCCACTTCGAGCCCTGCACCTGCTGCGTCGACAGCTTCTGCAGAATGTTGTGATACGTCGTCGCGCGGTCCCAGCTGTTAGGCGGCTTCGCCAGCGAGTCGTACACCGCCTGCTCGTGCCACATGATGCCCGCATACGGATTCTGATGCTCGTGCTCCATGCCCAGCACGTGTCCGAGCTCGTGGAGCGCCGTGCCGCTGCCGTAGGGCGTCGTTAGGTCCCAGCCATACACGGTCGTTGGCTCGTTGAGCGGGACGCTCAACACTTCGCGGCCGACCGAGGAGGCCGACTCTCCATCGGCCGTCGAGTACCCGATCCGCACCTCCGCCTCGCTGAGCTGGTCGACCTCCTGAAACTCGAGCCCGATGCCGACTGCCTTCCATTTCCTGAACGCGCCGCGGATCGCGTCGGCCTGCTTCTTGGGCACCGCGTAGTGCGAGCTGCCGGTAAAGAAGCAGTAGTGGATGACCGTCCCGTTCACCCACTTGAGACGTGTCCGGATGATCGCCTCCGCGCGGAGCGAGTTGGCCATCACGTGCGGCGCAAGGTTCGGTACGGGCCGGGCCGGGATGGAGCAGAACGGCTTTGTCGTCGGGCCGGATCTCCTGGCCTTCTTCGAGCGACTTGGGCGAGCGCGTGCCATGTGAGTTCCTCCAACATCGAGTCGAGGTACTGACGAAGCTACACAACTCTGTTGCTAAACGCGTTAGACGTTCGGCACCGGCCGTTTTCCACGCTGACGCTTTGTACTAGCGAGGCGCCGACTCTGATTTAGGATCAAAGGAGCCAGAGTCGTCCGAGCCCACTCCGAGCCGCATACATGACCCGCCTTGCCTTCTCCTTATTGCTCGTGTTAGGCGCCGCCACGCCAGCAGCGTCCCAGTCACCCGGGGACACGACGCGGATGCTCTACACCAAGCACGAGTACCGCATCCCCATGCGGGATGGCGTCAAGCTCTACACGGCCGTCTACGTTCCGAAAGACACCACCGCGCGCTACCCGTTTCTGATCAACCGCTCGCGATATGGAGTCGGGTCATATGGCGCCGACAGGTACGCGAGGATTGGAACGGCCGAGTCGCTGCGGAGAGACCCGTACATCTTCGTGTTCCAGGATGTGCGCGGCAGCTTCATGTCCGAGGGGAAGTTCGTCGACATGACGCCGCACATCGAGCACAAGACCGGCCCGAGCGACGTCGACCAGAGCAGCGACACCTACGACACGGTCGACTGGCTGCTCAAGAACGTTCCCCACAACAATGGCAAGGCGGGGCTCTGGGGCATCTCGTACAACGGGTTCTATGCGGCGGCCGGCGCGGTCGACGCACACCCGGCGCTCGTCGCGGTCTCGCCGCAGGCGCCGCAGGCCGACTGGTTCGGCGGCGACGACATCCATCTCCACGGCGCGTTCGTGCTGGACGGCATCGAGTACTTCGCGAGTTGGGGTCGTAGTCACCCCGCGCCAACGCCGAATCCACCCGGCGAGATGAAAGTGGGCACGAACGACGGCTACGCCTTCTACCTCAACGGCGGCTCGGCCGGCAGCATCAACACGAGCAATCTCCGCGACTCCGTGCCGTTCCTGAACGACGTGCTGCAGCACGGGACTTATGACGACTTCTGGAAGGCGCGCAACATCCTGCCGCATCTCAAGAACATCAAGCCGGCCATGATGACGGTGAGCGGCTGGTACGACGCCAACAACCTGTACGGCGCGCTCCATGTGTATCAGACGATCGAGAAGAGCACGCCGGGGACGTCGAACGTGCTCGTGATCGGCCCGTGGTCGCACGGCGGGTGGGCGCGCGGGACCGGAACCTCGTTAGGCGACGTCTCGTTTGGATCGGCCACGAGCGAGTTCTATCGGGACAGCATCCAGGCGGTGTTCTACCGCGAACGCCTGAAGGGCGAGGCGGGCGCCAAGTTGCCGGAAGCGTACATCTTCGAGACGGGCACGAATCGATGGCGCACATTCGACACGTGGCCGCCCAAGGGCACGACGTCCAAGGCGCTGTACCTCCAGGAGAAGGGCGGCCTCTCGTTCGATCCGCCCAAAGCCGACTCCGGATTCGACGCGTACCGGAGCGACCCCGCGCGACCGGTGCCGTTCATCGAGCGCAAGGCTACGGATCGAACGACCGACTACATGATCCAGGATCAGCGCTTCGCCTCGCGGCGACCCGATGTCCTCGTGTACGAGAGCGCGCCACTCACAGAGGATGTGACCATCGCCGGCCCCGTGAAGCCCAGCTTCTGGGTGTCCACGAGCGGGACGGACCAGGACTGGGTCGTGAAGTTGATCGACGTCTATCCCGACGACGCGCCCGAGAAGGCGGCGCCGACGGGAACAGGCCCGCTGCGTCCCGGCGAATCGATGGGTGGGTATCAACAGCTCGTGCGAGGCGATGTGTTGCGCGGGAAGTTCCGCAACAGCCTCGAGAAACCGGAGCCCATGGTGCCTGACGCGAGGACGCACATCGAGTTCGAGATGATGGACGTCCTGCACACGTTCCGGAAAGGGCATCGCATCATGGTGCAGGTGCAGAGCACGTGGTTCCCGCTGATCGACCGGAATCCGGGGCAGTTCATGGACATCTATCACGCCAAGCCAGGCGACTACCGGGCGACGACGCAGCGCGTGTATCACTCGACCGGCAGCGCGTCGCGACTCGAGGTGAACGTGCTTGGTCCGCCGCCGAAGGTGGTTCCCTAGTCCCTGTTGTTCACCGACAGCGCATGGTGGAATACGTCGAGCGGATCCCACTGGGCCTTCACACGCTGCAGCCGCGAGTAGTTGCCTTGGTAGTAGAGCGTGTACCACGGCACGCCCGACGTATTCAACGTCGGGTCGGCGAGATCGGTATCGGGGTGATTGATGAACGCGCCATCGTACGCCTCGCCCGGTACGGGCACGCCACCGGTGTCCGCGAAGAGCTCGCGGTAGAACCCGCGCACCCACGCCAGGTTCTTCGCTTCGTCGGCAGGGTCCAGCCAGCCAACGTTACAAGCCGTATCGAGAATCGAGCTCCGCTGCGCGGAAGCGGTCGCGTCGGGCGCCACGGTATTCACCCGACCACCATACGTCGCGAGCCCGAACACGCCGCCCATCACGTCGTGGTCCGTGCGCGTCATGTAGTCGTACACGACGTCGATCTGACGATCGGTCAGCCGCTTCGTGAGCATCGCATCCTTGACCTTCGCGCTCACGCCGCCAGGTGGCATGGCGAAGAGATCGGGCAGCGGGTCGAGCGCGAAGTCGAGCCAGGTCATATGGGCCAGCTCCTTCGCCGTCGGCGCTCCAACGTCAGCGCCTAACGCCGTAAGGTGCTCCTCGATCTGCCGCTCGGCCCTGACGCCAGCGGTGCTCACACCGCGAACGATGATCTTTCCGAATTGCCGGCGATGGATCTCGAGCAGTGTCCAGAGGGATGCGTTAGGTGAGTCGGCGCCGCTGTGCTGCTCGCACCACGTGCCGTGATTCTGCATGAGGCGACGGAACGCCATTGAGTCCACCTCGTTCCAATTCCACTCTGCGCGAAGCGTGGTGATCGACTCTGGAGCGCGTGGAAGCAGCGCCGCCGCGTCGGCGCCGGTGGCGTCTGGCGCGCGGAACCAGTAGCGCGTGACGACTCCAAAGTTGCCGGCGCCGCCCCCGGTGTGCGCCCACCAGAGCTCGCGGTGCGGATCGGACGCCTCGCGAGTCGCGACGACCGTGCTCGCGCGCCCGCTGTCGTCCACGGTGACCACTTCGACCGCGTGCAGGTAGTCGGCGGCGAGGCCGAGTTGCCGACAGAGAAACCCGAACGCGCCACCGGCGACGTGTCCGCCCATGCCGATCGCCGGATGCTCGCCGAGCGGGATCACTACGCCCCACCGGTCGAAGAGGACCCGGAAGGTGTCGCCAACCGTCGCGCCGGCTTCGACCGCCACGGCGTTCATGTGCCGATCGTAGTACACGCGCTTCATCGGCGACACGTCGATGATCACGCGGACGTCGGGATCCGAGACGAATCCCTCGAGACAGTGTCCTCCACTCGTCACGACGAGACGGTGGCGTTCGCTCACCGCGTTCTGTACCGCGGACACGATCTCGTCGGCCGAGTGCACGAGCCGTACGTACTCCGGGCTCGCGGTGAAGCGCTTGTTGAACTGCTTGTCGACCACCGCTCGGTATCGCGGATCGCCGACTCTGATCTTCAGCCCTTCGATGGTCGAACTCTCGTTCGCTCGTCCCTGGTGGGCCATGAGCCTCCGTTAGTTGATACTGAACTTGGTGCTAGCGCGGTCGCGGGACGTGAACCAGTCCGAGCTCCCAGAGTGCCACCGACGCACCCGCGTCCCCGAAGCGGTGCCATGTGACGCCGGTGCGCAGACCGACCGAGCGCGCGCCGAAAATCACCGCGGCCAATCCCGCGTTGAGACCGCTGCTGCCTCCGCCTCCGTCGCCGCTGGCCGCGCCGACAAGGGTCACCCCAGCCGATGGAAGGATCAGAACGCCGTGCGATAGCTGGAACGGCAACGCTACACCAGCTCGTGCGAAGCCGACCACGACTCCCTCGGCGACTGCGCGCGGCATTGTCCCGACTGCAAAGTCGGCGCCCAGTCGCCCAGGGCGCAGCTGCGTCCCGTGCACGGCGACCGTGAACAGATCTGGTGAGGTCTCGCCATCGGCCGTCGGCACACCAATCGAGCCGCCGATGAGCCATCCGCGTGGCTTTGCTGTGTCGGAATCCCGGGACGCGGGGGAGGTCTGCCCGGTTACGAGCCCGACTGGCGTGATGAGTGGCGCGGCGAGCAACGCCAAGCGAAGCAGGGCAACAGCGCGCATTGTGCACCTCGGTGTGAGTCCGATTCGGAACGCGCGAAAACGCCGCGGACCGGCTCACACCCCTACCACACCGGCACTATCTCGCCGGCGCACGCGCGGAGCGACGCAACAACCAGCCGTACAGCCAGACGATCATTGCGATGAACCCCAAAAGTCCGAGCCACCGAGCCGGCGCGAAGTCCTCGGGCACGATCCCGATCGGCGCATCCTTGTTGAGACCGACGATCAGCCCGGCGTTGATCACGCCCCACAGACTCTCGCCGACGATGAGCCCCGACGCCACGAGCGTGCCGAGTCGCTCGGAGCGTTCCGGGTTCGGCATCGTGCGGGCGCGCTTGTCGTACCAGTGCGAGATGACGGCGCCCACGATCACCGCGAACGTCGCTGACATCGGCAGATAGATCCCAATCCCCACAGCCAGCGGCGGAATGCGCAGCTTCTTCATGGCACCTAACGCCGCATCGAGGATGATGAGCGCGACGCCGATGACGGCGCCAATGCCGATCATCTTCCAGTCGAGACGTCCACCGATCACGCCCTGCGCGAGCGCGGAGATGAGCGTCGCCTGCGGGGCGGGGAGCGGGTTCGGCGCGACGACGCCGACGTTGGCCGCGCCGGCAAACCCGTACGCCTTCGCGAGCAGGTTGAGCACCGACGGAATCACCGCGGCCCCCGCGCCCACGCCGACGATGAGCGCGATCTGCTGGCGCATCGGCGAGGCGCCCACGAGCTGGCCGGTCTTGAGGTCCTGCAAGTTGTCGTTCGAGATCGTCGCGCAGGCGAAGATGATCGCCGTCACGAACAGCGCGAACGCCACGAGCGGCGCGCGCGTCTGCTCCGTGGGTGCGACCGCGAGTGTGAGCGTCGACGCGACGAGCACGATCGACAGGATGCCGACACCGGAGATCGGGCTGTTCGAGGCGCCAATGAGCCCCGCCATGTACCCGCACACGCCGGCGATCAGGAACCCGACGAGCAGCACGATCGGCACGGAAATGATCGTCAGCGTCGTCGCGTTAGGCGCGAGCACGGTGGAGCGCGCGAACGTGAAGGCGAGATAGCCGGCGATGACGAGGCATACCGCCGTGAGGATCAGAATCCACTGTGGCGAGAGGTCGCGATCCGTCTCGTCGCCGGTCGCCTTTGCCTTCGACGCGGCAAGTGTGCTTACCAAACCTCCAACGACAGGCCGCGCGAGTCGTCCCAGCGTGTAGATCGCGGCGACCGCGATCGTCCCCGCGCCGATGAAGCGGACCTGCGTGCGCCATACCGTCGTCATGTACGCCGGGAGCGACTGGTCGGGCCCGGGCGCCCCCATCGATGTCAGGATGGGTACGGCGATCACCCACGAGATGATCTGTCCGACGAGCATCGCCATGCCGACCGACAGACCGACGAGGTGTCCAGCGCCGAGCAGCGCGAGCGACCACGCGATGTTGTAGCCCGTCGACGCCGTAGCGCCCAGCCGAATGAAGCCATTGAACTCGGCCGCGGCGACGCGTGTGGCGGTAATGATCGCGAGCCCCGCCGACGCGACAGAGCCGAGGATCACGGCGACGAGCCCTTCGCGCGCTTCGCCCGTTTCGTCCTTGGTCTCACCGCGCGTCCCCGAGCCGACCTTCAGCACCTCGGCCGCCGCGACGCCTTCGGGGTAGGGAAGATCGGACGTCGTGACGAGCGCTCGGCGAAGCGGGATGGTGAACAAGACGCCGAGGATCCCGCCGCTCACGCAGATCAGGAAGGACTGCCAGAACGGGAATCCCGTCCACCATCCGACGATCACGAGTCCCGGCAGGACGAAGATGATCGCGGAGAGCGTGCCGGCCGCGGACGCGACGGTCTGGACGATGTTGTTCTCGAGGATCGACGAGTCCTTGACCGCGCTCAGGATCGCCATCGAGATCACCGCGGCGGGGATCGATGAGTCCTTCACGGCACTGAGGATCGCCATCGAGATCACGGCCGCCGGAAT
>DATCGG010000545.1:0-15709 GCA_036509075.1 Gemmatimonadaceae bacterium | reverse complement strand
GCGAGCATCGTGAGCGCCTGGATTCCCCCGAGCGCGACGATCGCCTGGAGCGGCCGAAACGATGACGCAGGGGCTGAGTCGACCGCCTGCGGCGATCCTACCCCCATAGGTGCGCCAGCCCGCGCTCGTTCAGGTGGGCTTCGATGTCAGCGATGAAGCGGTCGGCAAACGCGTCTGGCGAGAACTGACGAAACTTCGCGGATGACAGGTAATCCCGCCCTGCCATGCGAAGGCGTTCGTAATCCGCCGTGCTCATCGCATCGAGATACCGCTGCATCTCGTCATAGCTCGCGAACCGCCGCGCGTCGATAAAGCAACCCGGATCCACGGCAGTGTCGATATCGGGTGCGCCAAGGTAGATCGGCACGACGCCGGCATAAAGACAATCGAACAGCTTTTCCGTGATCCATCCGTCGAGCACCATGTTCTCGTAGCAGATCGCGAATCGGTAGCGACTCATCGCTTCGTATTTATCGTCCACGGGCCCGCGCAGCGAACGACGAACGGCATCGCCGTACTCGCCTTCCAGATCACCGAGGCCATTCTCCCAGAGTCGTCCCCAGAGATCGATCTCTCCGCGCGCCGAGAAATGCTTCAGTGCGCGAAGACGCTCGGTGTACAGCTCGCCCTCCAACAGGGCCGCCCGCTTGTTGCTGTTCACGAGGATGATGCCTCGGCGATCCGTCCGACTCCAATGGGGCTCGATGACGCTGTCGTACGGCATCGGAATCCGAAACGGCCTCACCTCGGGGATGTTGGGCACGAACGCTCGGAGGTGCTCGGAGGTCGTCCAGCAATAGACGGTACGAAAGTGCTGCGCGATTTCCGGAGTGGCGTGGTACATGGCCGGGTCTACGACCACAACCTCGAACAGGTAGAACGCGTTGAGCAGCACGTCCTCGCGATCGATCAGGGACCGATACGCATCGTGGATCCCGTACGACACGTAGATGTTCGCGCCGCGCGGATTGGCAGCCGCGCGGGCGTCCGTGAGGTAGTCACCGGTGTCGATCGGCACGCCGCGCTCGGCGAGTCGTTCCTTGAGACGAAACCAGGGCTTGAGCGCGTTGTCTCGATTGAAGCGCGACCGCGGATCGAAGAGCGCGTTCCCGTGGAAATGTCGCGTGAACGGATCGAGATAGACCCGGATGGACGGGGCCCGTCGCTGGGACGATTGCAGTCGCGCGTCCGAGCCCGGGCCGGCGTTAGGCGCCGGTAGCGTCGCGCCATTCGTGGCCCCATTGCCGAGCGAATGGGCCACCGATGTCGACGGCGGTGCGAGGTCTCGCGCAGGGAAGCGGCGGAACCGTGCAAAGTGAACCAGCCGGCGCGCGTTCACGTTCGTCCCGCTCGCAGCTGCAGCTCGCACCAATGTGCGGAGCGCCAGCACTCGCGCGACCTGAACGCGTCGCGAGGATCGAAGCAGGGGGCGCACCAACGAGCTGTTGAGCAGAGCGACCGCTTTTTGACGGTCACCGAGCACGTATGCGTTTGCGGCGCGCTCGGCCTCGTCCTGCACGCGCCACACGCGATAGCATGTCAGCGCGTCCACGCTCACGAGCGCACGGATGCCGGGCCGCGACAGGTGACGATCCATCACGGCGAAAAACATCTCCGGTTCCGTCCGCATGCGCTCGTACTGCTTCGACCATTGGGCCGTGTAGTGCCGGTAGCCCATGAGGTACTCGTGCACCAATCCGATGCGCCACGCAATCGATAGACGCGCCCACATGTCCAGATCCGCCGCGATGCCGAATCGCTCCTGATCGAATCCCCCAACAGCGTCGAACGCGGCGCGTCGAAACATCACCGACGGTGTTCTCAGAAACGTGTTCTTGTGGCGCAGTAGACTCTCCGTGAGCAGAGCCGTGTCGAACAGCTCCACGCCAGCGAGCGACGGAGGCAGACGCAATCGAGCATAGTCACGCCCCCCTTCGTCGATGAAGCGATCGAGACAGAACACCGCTCCGGCATCTGCGTGTCCACTGAGGAACGCCAGCTCGCGCTCCACGATCCGCGGATCATAGACGTCATCCGCGTGGAAGATGGCCACGTACTCGCCGCGGCTCTCTCGCACGCCGCGGTTCATGGCGCCATACCCGCCGAGCGTCCGGTCGTTGCGGAGGTAGCGCACGCGATCGTCTCCGGTGCCGCGTGCGATCTCGGGCGTCGCATCCGTCGAGGCATCGTCGCAGACAATCACCTCGATCGCCGAGTGTGATTGGGCACACACCGACGCGAGGGCCTCACCGAGGAAGCGCTCGGCGTTGTAGGCCGGTACGACGATCGATACGAGGGGGGATGTCTTGGTCATGCGTCGGTGTGAGCCAGACGAGCCAGGGGCGGAACCGGGCAACGGGCGACTTCCGTGCCCCCTCCGGCAGCGACTGAAGTCCTGCTGTGTGACCGGGCGCACGCCCGCAGCACGACGAATGTTACGGTCGCCATGCGCCTGTTGCGATAACGCAACGGTGTGTGTCCCGTGTGCTCCGACGACGCCCAAGAAAACGGCCGCTCGCGAGGGGCTGACCCGTGCACACATCTTGCCCCCCCCGGAGGCGCGAACTGGCCCCGCCCGACCGGGCTAGCTCGACGCATACATTTCTGAATCGCCCCGCCGCTTCCCAGCGTGTGGGGTTCGACCCATTGGAGACAGGAACGCGATGAAACGAGCGGTCGTGTGCGGAGCGGGCGGCTTCATCGCCAGTCACCTCGTCAAGCGCCTGAAGCGCGACGGGTACTGGGTTCGCGGTATCGACATCAAGGAGCCGGAATTCGCGCCCACTCAGGCCGACGAGTTCAGGCTGCTCGACCTCCGGGACATGGACCAATGCCGCGAGGCGGTGAAGCCCGCCGATGACCAGCCGATCGACGAGGTCTATCAGCTGGCGGCCGAGATGGGCGGCATGGGATTCATCAGCACGGCCGAATGCGAGATCATGCGCAATAGCGCGTTGATCAACGTCAACATGCCTCAGGCCGCGGCGGAGGCCGGCATCAAGCGGTACTTCCTCTCCTCGTCGGTGTGCGTCTACCGCGATATGGCCGTCGGCGAAGCGGAGATGAGTGAAGATGAAGCGTACCCGGCCCGCCCCGACAACGAGTATGGCTGGGAAAAGCTCTTCGCCGAGCGTGTCGCGTACGCGTACGGACGGCGGTATGGCATGGCAGTTCGGGTCGCTCGGTTCCAGAACTGCTACGGCCCCGAGGGGACGTGGACTGGCGGACGCGAGAAGGCGCCGGCAGCCATCTGCCGCAAGGTTGCTGAGGCGGACGATGGCGGCTTCATCGAGGTCTGGGGCGACGGAACGGCGGTCCGCTCGTATACCTACGTCGACGATCTCGTGGACGGGATCGTGCGACTGATGCGGTCGGATCTCGAGGTTCCCGCGAACATCGGTAGCCCGGAATACGTGAGCGTGCGAGAGCTCGTGGACACAGTCATCGAGCACAGCGCCAAGCAGGTCGAAGTGCGCTACATCCCGGGGCCGGTAGGAGTTCAGTCACGAAACTTCAGTAATGCGCGAATCTATTCGCTGGGGTGGCGAGCTAGGACCGCACTCCGCGACGGAATCGGCGTCACCTATCGCTGGGTGGAGCAGCAGGTGCGGGATCGACTGGCAACGGCGGGCAACGGGGAGCGCTCGGCCGACGCCGGCGAGCAGTAGGGCCCAGGCGCCCGGTCATCATGCGCAAGCCACGCGTGCTCGTGCTGGCACGCAACTATCCGAACAAGGCGTTCCCCACGCTCGGGTTGTGGACGGAGCGGCTCGTCGCGGCGTCGCGTATCGTCGCTGACCCGACAGTCGTTGCCCCGGTCCCGTACGCCCCGCCGCTTGTCCCGCTGTCGTCGGTCCGACGCTTTCGCGCGGTCGAACGCGGCAGCACGCGAGATGGGGTGAGTGTCCATCATCCGCGCGTTCTCGCCGGCCCTGGCCAGCTCCTGCACGCGTTCGACGCTCGCCTCGCGTATCCGTCGATTCGCAAGGCGGTCATCGATCTGCATCGCGTCACGCCGTTCGACGTGATTCACGCGCATTTCATCTATCCCGAGGGCGTGATTGCCAGCCGGCTCGGTGCGGAGCTCGGCGTGCCGGTCGTGTCATCGGAGCACGCGATGTGGCGGCCGTGGCTCGATCGTCACGCTTCCGTCCGACGCCAGGTCGAGCGTGCGCTCCCGCGGATCGCACGCATAACGGCGGTGAGCGAGGCGCTTCGGGAGAGCATCGTCGCGCTCTACGGCGATGCAGTGCCGGTCGACGTCATCCCGAACGTCGTCGATGAGCGCATCTTCGTCGCACCCCGGGAGGACGAGCCGCGCGACCCACACCATTTGCTTTTCGTCGGTCTCATTCGCCACGTGAAAGGGCTCGACGTTCTGGTACGGGCGCTCAGCCACCTGGTCCCGGATAATCCGGATCTGCACCTGTCGGTTGCGGGAGGCTCGTTCTATCGGGCGTACGAGCGCGACGCGGCTGCGGTGCGCGATCTCGTCCGCGCGCTCGGCGTGAGCGATCGCGTCCGCTTCCTTGGCGAGGTCGCGCCTAACGATGTGGCCGCCCTGATGCGGCGGAGTGCATTGCTCGTCGTACCGAGCCGCCGCGAGACGTTTTCGCTCGTGACGGCGGAGGCGCTGGCGTCGGGCACCCCGGTGGTCGCGACACGATGTGGAGGCCCAGAGGAGATCCTTACCGACGAGACCGGCCAGCTGACCGACGTGGACGACGCGGCGGCGCTCGCCATTGCGATCGAGTCGACCCTGAACCGCTCCTATGACCGAGCCGCCCTCCGACGTTATGCGGTCGACCGCTTCGGAAGCAGCGCCGCGGCTGAGCGTCTCGGACGCCTCTATGAACGCGTGACCGGGTTGGCGCGACCTGCAGGTGCACCGGCCGGCGGGATTTCCGCCCAGAACGATCAGCCCCGCGATGTTCCACGCGGACCGGCCAGATCGGCAACGGCGGCAGGGGCGACGTGATGCACTGGGGCGTCGATGCGCATCGGCTCGCCGGCCAGCGGCTGGGCGTCGGCCGCTACATCGAATACCTGGTCAAACATTGGCGTTCGATGATGGACGCCGGTGACCAATGTACCCTCTTTACGCGCGAGCCATACGACGGATCCGGTTGGGAACCGTCGCCGTCAATTCGCGTTCGGAGCTTTGCCCCGTCTCTCCCTCCGAGCGTGTGGCAGCATGGTGTGTTGCCGCGATTCACCGGCGATGTCGACGTCCTCTTCTGCCCGAGCTATTCGATACCCGTGACGTATACCGGCAAATGCGTCGTCGCGATCCATAGCATGAACGAGGTCGAAAGCGGCACGCACCCGTGGTGGTACAAGCTCACGTACAGCAGGCTGTATCGCTTCAGCGCGGATCGAGCCGACCGCATCATCGTACCCTCCGAAAGCACGAGGCAGGATCTGGAGCGATATTACGGCATCACGAGCGAGAAGGTCGACGTTGTGGTGCAGGGTGCCGACGAAGCCTTTCGCCCGATCGCCGACGATGCCGTCAAGCGCGCCACACGCATTCGCTTTCTCGGAGAGGACCGTCCGTACATCGTGTTCGTTGGAAAGCTGTCAACGCGCCGGAACATTCCGATCCTCATCGAGGCGTTCGCGATCGCGAAGCGCCGCGCGAAGCTGCCCCATGCACTCCTCCTGGTTGGTCCCAATCACGTTGGCGTCCCGCTCGACGATCTCATCACGCGTCACGCGCTGACGGGCCACGTGATCCAGACGGACGGGAAGTTTGCGAGCCACATGGAGGTGCCGCCCATTTACGGGTCCGCGGACCTGTACGTGAACGCGTCGTCGTACGAGGGATTTTCGATGACGCTGGTCGAGGCGCTGTCGTGCGGTACGCCGGTCGTGACGGTCAACCGTGCGGGTCTCGCCGAGATTGCCGCGGAGGCCGCGGAGTACGTCGAGGAGCCAACCCCCGACGCGCTGGCCGACGCGATCGAACGGGTGCTGACGGATCCCGCGCTCAGCGAGTCGCTCGGAGAGCGGGGGTACCGCCGCGCCGACGCGTTTCGCTGGAACGTAACGGCTCGTCAAACGCTTGACGTTCTGCGGCGGGTAGCGGCATGACACTCTCGATCAGCGAGCGCGAGGTACGGTGAAAACGGTGCTACTCGCCGGCGGGCTTGGAACGCGTCTGGCCGAAGAGTCCGAGTCGAAGCCAAAGCCGATGGTGGAGGTCGGCGGACGGCCCATCCTCTGGCACATCATGCGGACCTACGCGGCGCGCGGCTTCAAGGAGTTCGTGGTGGCGCTGGGGTATCGCGGCGACATCATCAAGCGCTACTTCCTCGATTACTTCTACCTCCGGAACAGCCTCAGCATCGACCTTCGCACGAACCAGATCGCCGTGCAGGGGTCGGAATGCGAGGACTGGATGGTGCACCTCCGTGACACGGGGCTCGAGACGCAAACGGGCGGGCGGCTTCGCCGGCTCGCCGACGAGCTGCGCGGCGAGACGTTCATGATGACCTATGGCGACGGCGTCTGCAGTGTGGACCCACGGGCGCTGCTCGAGTTCCACCGTCGCCACGGGAAGCTCGCGACCATTACGGCCGTGCGCCCGCCGGCACGCTTCGGCGGTCTCGTGTTCGATGGCGACTTCGTGGCGCAGTTCTCGGAGAAGCCACAGGTGGGCGAAGGGTGGATCAACGGCGGGTTCTTCGTGCTCGAGCCCGAGGTTCTCGACTATATCGACGCTGACGACACGATCTTCGAGCGCTCGCCCCTCGAGCGGCTCGCGCAGGACGGTCAGCTGATCGCGCATCGCCACGAAGGTTTCTGGCAGTGTATGGATACGCTGCGTGACGTTAGGCTGCTCAACAGCCTCTGTGACGGCAAGCTCCCGCCCTGGGACCCGGCGTTCCCGGGGACGGACGCGCCGTGACGGATCGCGACTTCTGGCGCGAGCGCCGTGTGTTCATCACCGGCGCAACCGGAATCGTGGGTTCGTGGCTGGTTCGCGAGCTGCTCGCTCGGAACGCCAACGTCGCAGTGCTCGTCCGGGATGCGGATCCGCAATCGGAGCTGCTGCGGAGCGGCGACATCCAGCGGTGCACCGTGTTCAACGGCACGGTCGAGGATCTGTGGACGCTCGAGCGAGCGATCAGCCTCCACGAGGCCGAATACGTGTTCCACCTCGCGGCGCAGACGATCGTCGGCGTGGCGCACCGCAACCCGTTCACGACGTTCGAAACGAACGTGCGGGGCACGTACAACCTGCTCGAGGCGAGCCGAATCCACGCGTCGCTCGTCCGCGGTGTCATCGTGGCATCGAGCGACAAGGCCTACGGCGAGGTCGATGCGCTCCCGTACGTCGAGACAATGCCGCTCCGTGGGCGCCATCCGTACGAGGTGTCGAAGAGCTGCACGGATCTCATCGCGGCGTCGTATTGCCATAGCTACGGCGTTCCGGTCACGATCGCGCGATGTGGCAACATCTACGGCGGCGGAGACCTGAACTGGAGTCGTATCGTCCCGGGGACGATTCGCTCGCTGCTTCGCGGCGAGCGGCCAACGCTCCGGAGCGATGGGACGTTCCGCCGCGACTACATCTACGTGAAGGATGTCGCGCGCGCGTACATGCTCCTTGGCGAGCACTCGTGCGATCCCGCGGTTCGCGGTGAGGCGTTCAACTTCAGCGACGAGTCGCCGCTGTCCGTGCTCGACATCGTGAACGCCATCCGGCGGCTCCTGGGCTCCGATCTCGACCCCGACGTGCGGAATGTCGCGCAGGGAGAGATTCGGGATCAGTACCTGTCCGCGGCGAAGGCCCGGGACACACTGAACTGGCGCGCGACGTACGACCTGGATACCGCGCTGCGCGAGACCATCGCGTGGTATCGGGCACTCCTGGCGTGACGTGCGGTCGCTAGCGGGACGCCGCGTATTGATCACCGGCGCGGCCGGCTTTCTCGGATCGCACCTGGTGCCGCGCCTGATCGACGAGGGCGCCGAGGTTTGCGTGCTCGATCAGCCTAACGCGCGGCGGTGGGAGCTGCTCGAGCGCGCGGATCTCGCGGGCACGGTTCGGGCCGACGTCAGAACGCTCGCGGAGCCGGCCCACGATGCCGTCCTGGGCGACATCGACGTGATCTTTCATCTGGCAGCAGTCGGCGTCATGGGCGAGGTGAGTGACGTCCGCCAGCTCGTCTCCGGGAACATCGACGGTACGCTGGCCGTCCTGCTCGCCGCCCGGCGATTGGGAAGTCGATTGGTGTACTGCGGCTCGTGCTTCGAATACGGGGCCGGCGAGCGGTGGTCCGAGGACGCGCTCCCGGCACCGACCACCGAGTACGGCGCGGCCAAGGCGGCGGGGTGGCTGTTGGCAAACGCGTTCGCGCGACGAACTGGCCTCGAGGTCGTCTCACTGCGCCCGTTCACGATGTACGGGCCCATGGAGCCGCCGGGGCGGCTCGTGCCATCGGTCGTTAGGCACGCCCTGGCCGGCCGCGCCATCGACCTCACGCCCGGTGATCAGCTGCGCGACTTCGTGTTCGTCGACGATGCCGTAGACGCGTTCGTCGCGGCGGCCACGACCGACGCGGCTCTGGGCGGGACGTTCAACATCTGCACGGGCTCGGCAGTTACCGTCCGGCAGGTCGTCAGGCACGTGCTGCAATGCACCGGTAGCCGCGCCGAGGCTCGCTTTGGCGCGCTCTCGTACCGGCCGACAGAGCTCACGGTACTGTCAGGCGATCCCACCCGGGCGGCTCAGGTGCTCGGATGGCGCGCACGGGTCTCGCTGGAAGACGGATTGACTCGTACGATCGCATGGTTCCGCTCGGCCGGTGCCGAATTTCCGGAATACCAACTTCAGTGAACCATCTCCGACCATCGCATGTCGTCGCCTGACGAGCTTCGAGCCCGAGCGCGGGCGCTCGCCGCCGAGTACTACGAGGCTGCTCTGCGCCAGCCGGCGTTCGTGCCTGGCGAAAGCTGGGTACCGGTCTCGGGACGCGTGTTCGATGCCACGGAGCTTCAGTTCCTCATCGACGCGTCGCTCGACTTCTGGCTCACGACCGGACGTTTTGCATCACAGTTCGAGCGCGAGTTCGCGCGGACGGTCGGCGTCCGCCACGCGATCCTGTGCAACTCCGGCTCCTCAGCGAATCTTCTCGCAACGAGCGCGTTGACATCCTGGAAGCTCGGCGACCGTCAGCTCCAACCTGGCGACGAGATCATTACCGTCGCCGCCGGCTTTCCCACGACTGTCAACCCGGCGATCCAACATGGGCTCGTGCCGGTGTTTCTCGATGTCGACCTCGGCACGTACGACATCGATGTGGCCCGCCTCGAGGAGGCAATCTCGCCGCGGACCCGCGCGATCATCCTCGCGCACACGTTAGGTAACCCGTTCGACGTCGATGCCGTCATGGCGCTCGCGAAGCGGCACGGGCTCTGGGTGGTCGAGGACAGTTGTGACGCGCTGGGGTCGACCTACCGCGGACGGCACGTCGGAACCTTCGGCGACCTGGCCACGGTGAGCTTCTATCCCGCTCACCACATCACGATGGGGGAGGGCGGCTGCGTACTCACGAACGCGCCGAAGATGAAGACCATCCTCGAGTCATTCCGCGACTGGGGACGCGATTGCTGGTGCGAGCCGGGCAAGGAGAACACCTGCGGGAAGCGGTTCGACTGGCAACTGGGTGAGCTGCCGCACGGCTACGACCACAAGTACATCTACTCGCACATCGGGTATAACCTCAAAGCCACGGACATGCAGGCTGCGGTCGGCGTTGCGCAGCTGCAGAAACTGCCGCAGTTCATCGAGCGGCGACGCCACAACTGGCGGCGACTCTCCGAGGGCCTATCGGAGCTTTCCCACGTGTTCGTGCTGCCGCGCGCGACGGAGCACAGCGATCCGAGCTGGTTTGGCTTCGCGCTCACCGTGCGCCCCGACGCCCCGTTTTCCCGGCGAGAGCTGGTGCAATGGCTGGACGCGCGCCGGATCGCGACGCGCCAGCTGTTCGCCGGAAACCTTCTGCGCCAGCCCGCCTACCGCGACCTTCCGCATCGCGTCGTCGGCGATCTCACCAACACGGACGTCGTTATGCAGGGCACGTTCTGGCTCGGCGTGTACCCCGGCATCTCCGACGTCATGGTCGACTATGTCGTCGACAGCCTTCGCCTGTTCTGCGCGCAAACCCTGGATGGCGTAGCGCGCTGAGCGTGTCGTCAGGCGTCGCCTCGCCTGCATCACTGACTCGATATCGGTTCTGATGACTCCTCCGTTTCGTGTAGCCGTTGTCGGCCTCGGCAACGCTGGCCACACCCTTCATCTCCCGGCGCTGGCCGGCATGTCGAACGTGCAGGTAGTCGGCGCGTGCGATATCGACGCGGGGCGCCGTGATCGCGCCGCCAAGACGTGGAACGTGCCGGTCTACGACGACTTCGATACGATGCTGGCGCGCGCGAACCCCGACGTCGCCATCATCGGCACACCGCCCGACTCACATGCGAGCTACTGTCTCAAGAGCTTCTCTGCCGGCGCGCATGTGATCTGTGAGAAGCCGTTCGTGGCCTCGCTCGACGAGGCTGATCGCGTAATGGCCGCCGCCGAGGCGGCAGGGAAGCGGATCGCGCTGAATCATGAGTTTCGCGAGATGCCGATCTTTCGGGCGCTGCGCGACGCCGCCGCACCGAGCGACATCGTGTTCGCCCAGGTCTGGCAGCTCATGGACCTGCCGCCGTGGGCGGAACCTGGATGGCGCGGCAAGATGTTGCAGCGAACGCTCTACGAGGCAGGCGTTCATCTGGTCGACTTCCTGATGGCGCTCTTCGGTGAGAAGCCGCGTGCCGTTTCGGGGACGATCTCCACCTGTGGTGTCCGCGAAGGCGACACGGACGCTGTGGCGCTCGTGACGCTGGAATTTTCGCGCGGGCGCCTCGCGCAGGTCGTTCAGAATCGGCTCTGCAAGGGCGAAACCCAGTACTTCGAGGTTCGCGCCGAGACGTTGAGCGCCTCGCTTCGCGCGTCGTTCGGCGGTCGCGCGCGCGTGACCGCAGGCCTGCATCGCAGCACGCGGCCGCACGTTCGCCTCGACTACGGCGTGTCGGGCATGGCGTGGCGCGAGGTTGGGAATGCGCGCACGTTACTGGCGAGAAACCCGAAGGAGCCGGGGATGATCGCGACGCGATTCGTGTTCGAGAAAACGCTCGAGGCCTTTCGCAGCGGCGGCGCACCGCCAGCGTCCGGTCAGGACGCGCGCGACGTGCTGGAGGTCATCGCCGCGTGCTACCATGCGGCCGCGACGGGGCGCCGCGTTAGGCTCGAGGGGACGACCCCACCTGAGCTGGCGGCCATGCGAATGGGTGCCAACCCGGCCGCATGAGTGGGCACACCGAGCCTCGCGCCGCAATCATCGGCGCGGGGCTCATGGGTCGCTGGCACGCCGATGCCGTCCGAAAGGTTGGCGGTCGCGTGACCGTCATCGTCGACCCGAACGACGCCGCTCGCGAGGCGCTCGGGCGACGCCATCCCGAGGCCCGGCTCCTCGCCGAGGTGGACGCGTCGCTCCTCGCGCGCCACGCGACCGCGGCTCACGTGTGTACCCCGCTTTCCACGCATCTCGACATCGTCAGCACCGCCGTTGACGCGGCGATGCATACGCTCGTGGAGAAGCCGTTTGCGAGGAACGCTGATGAGACGGCACGTCTCCTCGAATTGGCGGAGCAGCGTGGTGTGATAGCATGTCCTGTCCACCAGTTCGTCTTTCAGGACGGAGTACGGCGGATCACAGAGTGGCTGCCTTCACTCGGCCGCATTCACCGCGTGGATTTTTCCACGTGTTCGGCAGGAGCCCGCGGGTACGATCCTGCGAGTCTCGACCATCTCGTTGCGGAGATTCTCCCGCACCCGCTCTCGCTTGTCTCGGCTCTCTTGGGCGTGCCGTTAGGGTCCTCGAGCTGGCAGCTCGTGCATCCTGTCCCGGGCGAGCTACGGGCGATCACGACCGTTTCGGACACCATCGTAAGCATAGCGATCTCGGCTCACAGCCGTCCGACGGAGAACGTGTTGCACGTGCTCGGCAGTTCAGGCTCGGCGACCGCGGACCTCTTCCATGGCTTTGCCGTTAGGCGTGAGAGCGCCGTGTCGCGTCGAACGAAATTGACTCAGCCGTTCATGGTCGCGGGAGAGACCTTCGGCGCCGCGTCGGTCAATTTGGCGCGACGTGCATTGCGACGTGAGCTCGCATATCCGGGGCTGACCGAGCTCATTCGCCAGTTCTATGCGGCTACGCGCCGCGAGCGACCGGCGCCGCTCTCGCCCGCAAGCGTTGTCGATGTGGCGTGCGCGCGCGATCGCATCCTCGCCTCGCTGAGCGCAGCGCTCATCGGCTGATCGCCGACGTCCTGTGGAGTTGGTGCCACTAGGTCGAGAACCGCCGCATTGCTCCAACATCAGGTGCTGGACGCACGCGACAACGTGCCACCGGACAATCCGACCTGCAGAGCGCGCTGCGCGGTGCGAGGCGACTCGCTAGGCGTTGATTTAGCCCCGTGATGGGCCGGATTTAACCGCCAGATAACTGCAAGCGTCCAGAATCTTTTCACTCGATAGGCAGGCGCGAGTGGTGGCCGATGCGGAACGCTTTGTGCCATAGGACACGCCGATTCCGTAACCTCGCGGCGCCAAGCGAGGTGATGTGAATCGAATTCGCAGTACCTGGTCACTCACGCTCCATGTCACGGTCATGCGACGCGCTGGGGGACGTTCTCTTCAACGCAATCTGGTTGTAGGCACCACACCACACGAGTGAGGGGGGAAGACATGCGCATGAACCGGAAGGCGGCGCTCGCAGCTGGCGCCTCGTTGGGAATCGCGTTTCTCGCAGCGTGCTCGGATTCGCCGACCGCCCCGGCGGCGGTCGTTTCCACGCCGAGCTTCGCCATCGGTGACATTACTGATGGTCCCGCGCCCGAAGCGGCGCCGGGCGTTATCATCGTTTGTAAGACCGGGAACGTCGGTGGATCGTTCGTGTTCACGCGCACGACCGAAGGTCCGAACGTCGACCCGGCAAGCGGTGTGGCATCCAACCAGACCATCGCGACTGGCAAGTGCCTCGAGGTAGCCCGGGATAACAGCCCGAGCGGCAGCGGCTCGCATATTACGATCACCGAGCAGGCCGCTCCGAACACGACCTTCTCGATCACCGCGTGCCGGTTCCGCGGCTATCAGCTGGATGGTGTCACGCTCAACCCGCCCGAGGATTGCGTCTATACGAACGGCGGTGACCTGTTCGTCAACCACTTCCACGGCTACGTGATCACGTACAACAACGTCTTCACGCCGCCCCCGACCGGCTGCACGTACACGAAGGGCTGGTATCAGAGCAAGAACGCGACGCTCACTGGCGTCGACGGACTCACGATCGATGTCGAAGCCGCGTTCTTCGCTGCGCAGCCCAACAAGACGGGCTCGGTCAGCTTCGTCGGCCCGAACAACCTGCTGAACCTCTACCAGCAGCTCCTTGCGGCGCTGGAGAACGGCGGCGCAGGTGGACCGCAGGCAGTTCAGGACGCTATCGCGGCTGCGCAGGCCGGCACGACCGTGACGGGGACGGTGCTTACGACCTCCCTGACGAACACCCAGATCAGCAACTTGATCAACACCCTGAGCGCCTTCAACGAAGGCACGTTCCAGGGTTGGCCGCACTGCTAATTGTTGAGGGATTACACGCATGAAGAGCGGGGCGGCGACAGCCGCCCCGCTCTTTTTTTTCCGGAGTGTTCACCGAAGAAGACAGCGGTCAATTCGCATCAGCGGCCCGCGACGCGACGGGCTCCGGCAATCCGCACCCACACGACAGCGACGGACACCGCCAGCAGCAGCAAAACCGTCTCCCATCGTCGCTTCTCAATGAACTGATAGATGACCGCGTGGAGCAGGGTGAGCGCCAAGCACCACGTGACCAGTGCATGAAGGGACCGCCACCTGCCGGTTCCGAGGCCCCGCAGCGACGCGTCGTTGGACGTAGCGAGAAGTACAGCGAGAATGAGGATCGCAGCCAGGCCCGTGTAGTTTGCCGCGCCAAAGGGGTCAATCCGGGGCAGCACGGTGCCTTTTACCGAATGCACGAAGTACTCCCACATCTTGCCGCGCAGGTGCACCTGCAGGCCCACGACGACGTGAACGATCGCGACCAGCGCGGTCCAGATCCCGAAATCCCGACGAATGTCGGTGCTGACGGGGTAGCGGCGACCTCTCAGCGCGGCGTACGGGCCGAAGGCAAGCGTGACGAGGAAGAGACCCAGCGCGACATACGCCGTCGCGATGCTCGCGCGAAACACCGGGTCGTCTGATTCGATCGCCGCGAATACCGCCGATGTGGCGCCCAGGCTGCCGGCGCCTAACGTCAGATGATCGCGCACGCGGCGCATGCGGCGCGTCAGAGTCGTCCGTGCTGTCACGATCCAGGTGGCGGAAACAAGAAGCCCGCATGGTTTCAAACCATGCGGGCCTCGTAACCTAATCCCCGTCCCTCAATCCTGGCTCACCAGCCGCGAACCTTCAGCACCATCGTCGGGACTGTCTTCGCCATGATCAGCAGGTCCTCGGCCAGGCTCTGGCGACGCAGGTACTCGAGGTCGTAGCGAACCTTCGCGCGCACGTCGTCGATACACGAGTCGTAGCTCAGGTTGATCTGCGCCAGCCCGGTGATCCCGGGCTTCACGCGCTGACGCAGCGGATATTCGCGAATGTCTTCGCGTAGACGCGCGACGATGCTGGGACGCTCCGGCCGCGGGCCCACAAGGTTCATGTCGCCGTTGACGACGTTGATGAGCTGTGGCCACTCGTCGACTCGGAACTTGCGCATGAATCGGCCGAGCGGCGTGACACGCGGGTCGTTCACGGTGGCCCACACCGCACCCGATTTGCCTTCGGCGTTCACGTACATCGAGCGGAACTTGTAGATCGTGAACGCCGCGCCGCCGAGGTCCTGGAGCCGGCGTTCGCGGATCGCGAGCTCGCGTCGTCCGCGCCGGTCGATGCCGACACGCGTCTGCGTGTAGAAGATCGGCCCGCGAGACGAGAGCTTGATCGCGATGGCGACAAGCACGAAGAACGGCGACAGCACGGCGAGGGCGATGCCGCCGAGCACCAGATTTACGGCGCGGTTCAATCGGTCCGAGCGCTCACGCGGGACCACATCGAGGACGGGTTCGGCGCTGTCGACTTCTCGAACTGTCTCGATCGACCGCGTACGTTCGATCGCCTTTCCATCGACAGTCTCAGGTCTTCGCGAACGCCGTGTTCCGGGCGTCGGAACGCGGACGCTGACGTGATCTGCAAGGTGCTGGTAGGACTCCATATCCTCTCGAGTTACCGCAGGTTCTTAAATTCTCCCAACAAAATCGGACGAACAAAATCGACTAACAAGACTCGAACGTCAACGGTTGGTGAGGTACGCGACGGCCCACACGATTCCCATGATGCTCGCGGTAATCGCCGCCAACTTTTGCCAGCGGCTCGTTCCCGGCTTGGTCGGAACGTAGAGCTCATCACCAGACCGGGCGCCGATGTCACTCATCGTGAGCTCTTTCTGGATCGCGGTCTGGATTCCGCCACGATGGACGACGGTGGTTGTCCCGCGACGCAGCTCCATCTTGTCCATCTCGGCAGATTGCGAAGGGCCACCGGCATTCATGACCACGTCGGTGACAGGCGTGTCCGTGCGAA
>DATCGG010000544.1:0-5617 GCA_036509075.1 Gemmatimonadaceae bacterium | reverse complement strand
GCGAGGCGGCGATCGAGCGCGAGCTCCAACCCGGCGAAACACCCGACGCCCGGCCGGGCGTGAGCGTGCTGCTGTTCGCGATGGACACCGAGGGCCTCGACAAGCGCCTCGTGGAGCGCATCGGCCAGACGGTGCTCACGTGTCCGACGACGAGCTGCTTCGACGGGCTTCCCACGGCCGAGAAGCGCCTGACGTCCGGAAGATCCTTGCGCGTGTTCGGCGACGGGTTCCAGGGAAGCAAGGTCGTGGGCAGCGATCGCTTCTGGCGCGTCCCGGTCATGGACGGCGAGTGTCTGCTGCAGGAGAGCTTCGGCGTCGCGAAGGGCATCGGCGGCGGGAACTTCATCATCCTTGGCGCTGATGCACGGAGCACGCTCGCGGCCGCGGAAGCGTCGGTCGCAGCGATCGCGACCATCGAGGGCGTCATTCTCCCCTTTCCGGGCGGCATTGCACGGAGCGGGAGCAAGGTCGGGTCGCGCCGCTACAAGTCCCTCGCCGCGTCGACGAATGACGCATACTGCCCGACGCTCCGACCACTGACCGCGTCGTCTCTGCCTGACGACGTGGATTCCGTGCTCGAGATCGTGCTCGATGGCCTCGACGAGGAGTCGATCCGGCAAGCGATGCGGGCCGGCATCACGGCGGGGTGCCTGCCCGGTATTCGCGCCATCACCGCCGGGAACTACGGCGGCAAGCTCGGACCTCACCACTTTCCGCTGCGCGCCATCCTCGATGGGCACGCGGAGGGCCAAGCGCCAGCATGACCGATCGTGTCACGTTGACGCTCCGCGCGCCACTCGACGAATCGATAGAAGCCGACAGCATTGTGCCCAATGCGTTCGCCTCGCTCGGCGAAGCGGAAATCGGGACGCTGCCGGTCTGGGCGGGGCGCGCGCGACGCGTGCTCGCCGACTACTTCGATATCCGCGGCAGCCGGTCGACAACGGTACGCATCGTTGGTGACGTTAGGCGCGCGCACGGCATCGCGACCGGGATGTCGGCGGGCGATCTCGTCGTGGATGGGGATGCGGGCTCACGGTTTGCCGTCGGGATGAGCGGCGGCAGGGTGGACGTGCTCGGGAGCACCGGTGACGAAGCAGGCGTCGCGATGGCGGGTGGTTCGCTTCGTATCCGGCGGGATGCGGGCGACCGCGTCGGTGCCGGGCTGGCTGGTGCGTCTCGCGGCATGACCGGTGGTGAGATCGTCGTCGGTGGATCCGTGGGGGCTCACGCTGGCGCCCGTATGCGTCGTGGTTTGCTGTTCGTGAGTGGCGATGCCGGTGCGCTCGCGGCACGAGCGATCATCGCGGGCACCGTCATCGTGATCGGTTGCGTCGGCCCGACGCCGGCGTACGCGAACAAGCGCGGAAGTCTCGTCGTCGCCGGCGGCGTGGACGTACCGGCGACGTACCGTCATGCCTGCGACTACGAGCCGCCGCACGTGCGCCTGGCACTCACCTACCTCGCTCGGCGATACGACCTGTCGTTCGGTCGCGGGCTCGTGGAAGGCCGATACCGCCGGCATTGTGGCGATGCGAACACCGTCGGAAAGGGGGAGATTCTGGAATGGATTCGGGAATGAGCCGTGGACTCAACGCTCGCGCCGCCCACATCGCCGATCAGTTGGCGGCCGACCCGGCGACGTACGGGGTGAACGTTCACACGCTGGCCGGTGGTGGGCGTGTGATCGATGCGGGTGTCGAAGCGCCGGGCGGTTTCGCGGCCGGCCTCGCGATCGTGCACGCCTGCATGGGTGGATTGGGCCACGCGTCCTTCATTCCGCTCTCCATCGGCGGCGATCCTTATCACGGCGTGCAGGTATGGACCGATCATCCGTCAACCGCATGCATGGCCTCACAGTACGCCGGCTGGGCCGTGCAGGGTGATGACTATTTCGCGATGGGCTCTGGTCCCTTGCGCGCGGTCGCCCGCGTCGAGCAGGAGCTGTTCGATAAGCTCGGTTACTCGGAACAGGCGGAACGTGGCGTGCTCGTTCTCGAGGGCAGATCTCTTCCCACCGATGCCGTCGTGACTCGGGTGAGCGAGCGCGCGGGGCTACCAAGGGACGCGCTGACGTTCATCGTCGCGCCAACCGCGAGCATCGCCGGCAGCGTCCAGATCTCTGCCCGCGTCGTCGAGATCGGCCTGCACAAGATGGACTCGCTCGGGTTCGACGTCAGGCTCGTGACCCACGCGATAGGGAGCGCACCGATTCCTCCCGTCGCCAAGAACGACCTGCGCGGTATCGGGAGGACGAACGACTGCCTCCTCTACGGCGGCCAGGTGCGTTATACGATCCGCACCGACGACGACACGCTCGAGGAGCTGGCGAGGAACGTCCCGGCTACCTCGTCGATCGACTACGGCACGGGGTTCTACGAGATCTTCCAGCGGTACGACACCGACTTCTACAAGATCGACAAGTTGCTGTTCAGCCCCGCCGAAGTGTGGCTCACGAGCGCGACGACGGGTCGCACGTTTCACGGCGGGAAGCTCGATGCCGCCGTGCTGCGGGAATCACTCTTCGGGTGAGCCAGCGCCTAACGTGCACATCCCGATCCTGAGCGCTCGCACAGGCTGGCACACCGACGAGCTGCTGCGCGCGCTCGCCGCTCGCGGTCACACGGGCACCGTCGTGCCATACGAGTCGCTCGTGGCGCGTATCGCGCCGCGAACCACCACCGGGTCGCTGTCGGCGGACTCGCAGCAGATGCTGTCCGCCCCGGCAGTCCTCGCCCGGATCATCCCCAACGGTTCGCTCGAGCAGATCATCTACCGTGTGGATGCCTTGCACTGGCTCGAAGAGCGCGGCGTGAGGGTCATGAACTCGCCTCGGGCCATCGAGCGCTGCGTGGACAAGTTCTACACATCCGCGTTGCTGCACGAAGCCGGGCTCGACACCCCCGAGACGGTGGTGTGCGAGCGCATCGATGACGCCATGGCAGCCGTTCGCGAGATGGGGGACGTGATCGTGAAGCCGCTCTTCGGCTCGATGGGACACGGCATGGTGCGTGTCAGCGACCCCGAAACGGCGTTCCGCGTCTTCCGTGCGCTCGAGCTGGCACGTACGGTGTTCTACCTGCAGCGCGTCGTCGAGCACGCGGGGTGTGATGTGCGCGCGTTCGTCGTGGGGAATCGTGTCATCGCCGCAATCGAGCGTCGAGCCCGCGACGGCGGCTGGCGAACCAACATCTCGCTCGGCGGCGAAGCCCGCGCGATTGACCTGCCGTCGGCCTGGTCGGAGCTTGCGCTCACCGCCGCGCGCGCGGTGGGCGCGGACTATGCTGGCGTCGACCTGCTCCCGGCATCTGACGGCACCATCCACGTCCTCGAGGTGAATGGCATCCCCGGGTGGTCCGGCGCACAGAAGGCAACGTCCGTGGACATCGCCGGCGCGATCGTCGACCACCTCATCGGCACGGTATGCGACTGACTGCGAGCGGTCGTGTCGACATCGCCGCCGCTGCGCAGCTCGCCTGCCTGCTGGAGGCGTTCGCGCCGAAGCCCGGGAACGTTTCGCCAGGCGTTGGCTTCGGTGATACGTCGTACCTGGATTTCCTCGCCAGTGCGGCCGCGATCGGCCGTTCGTTAGGCTCCGCTTCGCGGCCGCTCGGCGAAATCATTCTGATGGCCGTCCGCGACACTCGCCGATGGGTGGACGTCAACACCAACCTCGGGATCGTCCTGCTCCTCGCCCCGCTGGCCCGCGCGGCCGCCCTCTGCCCGCCACCCGATGAAGTGCCGATCGAGCTCGGTGAGCTCCGCCGGTCCCTCGCGACGGTATTGGGCGAGTCGACCGTGGAAGACGCGCAGGCCGCATACGAGGCGATTCGACTCGCCTCGCCCGGCGGGCTCGGATCCGTGGATTCCCAGGACGTCGCCAGCGCGCCGACGGTGACCCTCACGACCGCAATGCGCCTTGCCGCCGACCGCGACGGCGTCGCCTACGAGTACGCGACCGACTTTCGCGCTACCTTTGAGGTAGGTGCCGTGGCGCTGCGTGCCGCGCGTCGCGCAGGGCTCGACTGGAACGACGCGGTCGTGGAGACCTATCTGACACTGCTTGCAGCGTATCCCGATACCCACATCGCGCGCCGCGCCGGCCATGCCCGAGCCGCGGAGGTGACACGCACGGCCGGCGCTGTCCTCGACGTCGGCGGCGTTAGGTCGGATGCCGGCCGCATCGCGATCGCCCAGCTGCACGCCGACCTGTCCGACCCGCGCAACCTCTCCAACCCGGGAACCACCGCGGACATCACCGCGGCGGCCATCTTCGTCACGTTGCTCACGGGCGGCTGGCGTGCGAGACACGGAGGCGGTGATGCGGCACTCCGGTGAGTATCGCGTCTCGGTGGCGAAGGACTATCTGGTCTTCGCCTCCGCGCACTTCATCACCTTCGCCGGCCATCGCTGCGAGACGCTGCACGGCCACAACTATCGCGCGAGCGTGGTAGTCGAAGGCGCACTCGACCCCGAAAGCTGGTACGTCTTCGACTTCGTCACGCTCAAGCGCATCATGCGCAAGCTCTGCGACGAGATCGACCACAAGGTCCTGCTCGCGACCGAGAACCCTCACCTGCAGATCGCCGAGCAGGGGGACTCGGTCACGGTGGCGTATGATGGAGCGCCGCGCTACGTCTTCCCCAAGCGCGACTGCGCCCTCCTTCCGGTGCCCAACACGACGGTGGAGATGCTCGCGGAGCTCCTGACGGACCGACTCCAGACAGAGCTCGTGAAGGAGGGCGCGGCGGGCCTCCGCGCGATCGAGATGGAGGTGGAGGAGAACTTCGGTCAGTCGGCGACGTACCGTCTCACGTTAGGCGAAGCGCGCCGCTGAGGAGCGCGGTCGCGACGAGCGCGCCGTCACACCCGGCTCGAGCCAGCGCATCCAAATCCTCGGCGTTCCGCACTCCACCTCCAGCAAACAGCGCCACCCGCGGGGCTGCTCGCCGCACCGCGCTCATCAGCTCGAGATCCACGCCACTGCCGCTCCCGACGCGGGCCAGGTCGAGCACTATGATGGAGCTAACTCCACCGTCCGCAGCGCTTCGCGCGATTTCCCCCGCCGACCACCGGGAGTGCTCCGCGCCGGACACCGTGACCGGCACGCCGTTCCTGAGGTCGACGCTGAATGCGACTCGATCCCCGCCGATGGCCTGGCAGATCGCGACGAGCGCGTCGAGGCTTGTCAGGGTCTCGAGCCCAAGGATCACGACCGACGCTCCGGCTTCCAGGACCGCGGTTGCCGCCTCCGGAGTCGTGACGCCAGCGTCGACCCACACCCGATCACCTAACGCGGCGACCTGGCCGAGCAGCGCCGCGTTCGCAGTGGTTACCCCACTCGCGATCGCATCGAGGTCGGCGAGGTATAGCTCTGGAACGGCAAGCCGGTCGACGTACACGCGCGCCAGCGCGACTCCGTCGCCGTCCACTCGTTCACCGGCCGCGATCTCGACCGGCGCGTACTGCGCCCGTTGCCCGCCTCGCGCGTGGACGGCTTTGCCGCCACGGATGTCCATGACCCCAACTATCCGCATACGTTTGCCCCGAAGGGGGTCAGAGTCCTAATTCATCGTTTCATCGCGGCCGCGATGAAACGATGAATTAGGACTCTGAC
>DATCGG010000543.1:0-10991 GCA_036509075.1 Gemmatimonadaceae bacterium | reverse complement strand
GTTCGGCCTGACGGCGCGCGAGATTCAGGTCGCGCGGCTGATCGCGGAAGGCCTCTCCAACAACGAGATCGCCGACCGCCTGGGTGTCCGCTTCTTCACAGCGCGGAATCACGTGGAGCGAACGCTGGCGAAGCTGCACGTCACGAGCCGCCACCGCGTTGGCCCGCTGCTGCGCAACGAATCGCCGACCGACACCCGCGCCGGCCGGGCCTCTGCTGCCTGACCGCGCCAACACAACAACAGCAAGACCTCACGCGGATGAACCACGATAAGAACGATTGCGCGGATTGATTTCGAGGACATCTAATCATCTCGGCCCCTAACAACTGTTTTTTTGGTTGAACAACAGGACCGAGGGCTTGCCGGGTGGAAAGGAGCGTCAATGCCGTCGGAGCCAATCCGCGTCATCGTCGTGATCGTGGTTCATCCGCGTGAGGTCTTGCCGTTCTCGTTGGGACAAGACTTTGCCCACCCCACTTTAGCCTCGCTGGTTGATCGGAATCAGACGCTCGACGATCACCACGTCACGCCAAACGCCGTCGAGCTGCGCATGCCGCTCGTAGACGCCGACCTCGCGAAAACCGTGGCGGGCACACAGCGCGCGTGACGCCATGTTCTCCGGAAAGATCCGCGACAGGATCTTCCAGAGGCCGCTCTCGGCGCACGCGCTCACGAAGCGCGACATGAGCGCATCACCCACGCGCTGACCTCGCGCGCTCGACGCGACGTACACCGAGAACTCCGCCACCCCGTCATAACACGCGCGCGGCCGATACTCCGATGCGCGCACCCAACCCACCACCTCACCGCCGTGCTCACCGGTTCGCTCGGCCACGAGAAACGGGCGCGCGATGCGACTCGTCGACGCGAGCCAGCGTCGGACGTCGTCCGCCGAACGCTCCGTGGTCTCGAACGTGGCGCCACGGCCCGCGATCCCGTCGTTGTAGATGGCCGCGATCGCGGACGCGTCGCGCGGCTCCGCCGCACGGATGCGAATCGAGGCCGGCACCCTCGCGGACGCCGACCTCGTTAGGTCACGCACGGTCGTCGTCTCCTACTCGGAGGCCACCTTCTCCTTCGGCTTGCCCGCGTTCTTCACGTACAGGTCGAGCCATGCCGTCCATCGCGCCCACTGATCCAGAACCGTCTCCTTCGTCGCCGGGCCATGATCCTCGTACGGATACATGTACAGCGACGCGACTTTTCCGAGCCCTTGCAGCGCGTGCATCATGCGGATCGAGCTGATGGGGTCCGTGCCGACGTTCTGGTCCTCGAGCGAATGGTACATGAGCAACGCGCCGGAGAGCTTGTCCGCCTTGAAGAACGGCGACATGTCGAGATACGTCTTCTGCCCTTCCCAGAAATCGCGGCGCTCGTTCTGGAACCCGTTAGGCGTGAGCGAGCGGTTGTACATCCCGTCGCCCGCGATGCCGGCCTTGAAGAAAGGCGTGTTCACCATCGCGTTCACGGTGCTGAACGCGCCGTAGCTGTGGCCGCCGATACCCACGCGGCTCCGGTCGATGTAACCCTCCTTGTCCAGCTCATCGAGCACCGCGCTCAGGTTCGCGACGAGATCGTTCACGTAGTTGTCGTTCATCCTGCCGTCCGCGCCGACGATCGGCGGATCGAAGTTCGCCACGGCGTACCCCTGCGTGACGAGGTACTCGATCGTCCGCGGGCCCGCCTGCGGGAACTGGTTGATGTTGTTCGTGCGCTGCGTGCGATCGTACCCGCCCTGGTCCGTAAACTCGTACGGGTAGAACCAGAACATGGCCGGCAGGCGCGTGCCTTGTCGGTAGTCCGACGGGAGCGTCAGGTTCACCATGAAGTGGTAGCCATCCGCGCGCGTTACCGGAATGCGCTTCCTCACGGCCGCCGTGAACTCCGGCGAGTAGTCCTTGTTGCTCGTGAGCTTCGTGTACTGGCCCGACGTACCGTCGCGCAGATACGAGTCGGGCACCTGCGTCCGCGACTCGCGCGACACCACGAACTTCGAGAAGTCATCATCCAGCGCCGCGGTCACCGTCTCGTACATGTCCGCCTGGCCTTCGAACACGCGAGACTTCTGACCCGTCTTGATCTCGACCTTGTCCACGAAGCCGTGAGGGGCCGAGTCCTGCCACGTCTTGAAGTACCGGGTGCCCTCGAGGAACGCGTACTTCCCGTCGGCGGATAGCTGGGCGACCTGGCCGCCGCTGCGACCACGCTTCGCCACGATGGTTCCCGGGTTCTGATAGAACGTCAGCGAATCGGCTCCATTGCCGCCGCGACCGCCACCGAACCCGCGCGTCGCCGTGACGGTCGCGTTGAGGCCACGCACGCGCCAGATCGTGTACTTCTTGCCCGGCTCGTCGAAGTAGACCGCGTACACGTGACCGGTGCCATTCGCGTTCTCGGCCGCGAATACCGTCTTGCCATCGTCCGTGAAAAGCACGCCACCAATTCGGTTGTCGCTCTCGAGCAGGACCTTCTTCGACGACGCGTCGAAGGGCGCTGTCCACTGATACAGATGGTCCTTCCGCTTCGCACGGCCCTGGCCAGGCTGCGCGCTGGTGTCGGTCGTGTCAGTGGCCGCGCCGGCACCACGTGGCGGCGCGGGATCCTGCTGCAGGAAGTAGATCCCCTGCCCGTTAGGCATCCAGGCGATGTTGCGTGGCAGGCTGTCGCTCGCGCCTGCGCCAACCGGGCCAAAGAAGTCGTCATCCGGGCTCGCCACTTCACGCAACGGACGCGTCGCGACCACGGTCAGCGTCTTTCCGTCGGCGTCCCAGATCTGATTCGACGTGCCGAACGAGTTGTACTGCACGATGTAGGAGAAGGGCTTCTGCATGAGCGTCACGTGGAAGTACTTCCCGTCCGGTGACTCATCCACGGCCGAGATCATCCCCGGAGCGCCGATCTTCTTCACCGTCCCGTTCGACACATTGATCGTCGCGAGCTGGCCGGTGACGTAGTACTCCATCAACTCCTTCTCGAACGGATCACGAAGGAGACTCGCGAAGTTGCGGGTCTTCTCCTTCTTCTCATCCGTTAGGCGGACGAGCGGGCCAGGTTCGATCGCCGGCCGCTTCGGCTCGGCCTTACGCGCATCCGGAATCAGCACCGTGACGAGCTGAGTTCCATCCGCCGTCCAGTCGACGGTCGTCACCAGCGTCGCGAGCAGGCCGCGCGGTGATACCTGCCGCGACTTGCCGCTCGCGACGTCGGCGACGTAGAGTCGCGAGGCATCATCGAAGTTCGCGATGTAGGCGATCTTCGATCCGTCGGGCGACCACTGCGCGCTGCTCACGCTCGCGCCCTTCGGCGTCTCGAGCGTGTGCGACTGCCCCGTGCTCACATCGATGATCGCCAGTCCGCTCGATCCACGCGTCGTCAGCACTCGCGCGCGATTCGCCTTGAAGTCGACCTGCAGCCCGCCGAAGTAATAGTGCGGCTTGCCGAACGTCTGCACGCTCGGCATACCCTCGCTCTGCAGCTTGAGGAAGTACTTCCGGTTCGGGCTCTGGTTGGTGAGCGTCACGTTGTTCTCGCGCGGCGCCGTGACGAGCCGCTCGATCGCCGAGGGCGGCTTCACATACGTCTCGGCCGCCAGCCGCTCTTTCGGGGGAAGCTCTTCCTTGCCGTTGTTGTCGGCGCTGTTCTGTTGCGCTCGCGCGCCCGGCGCGACCGCAATCGCGATGGCCGTCGAGAGCCCGAGCGCTCGCGTGGACATGCGACGGAACGAAAAGGGCATGGACACTCCAAGGATGGGTTGGGGCGCCTGCGCGGGAGAATCGCAGGGTTCTGCCGTGCCATACGCACAACCTGCCGGAAACGCGGCAACCTGGCAAACTCCATGTGGAGTGCCGGCTTGCGAAGGTGAAGTCCCTTTGCGCACCGTACCGGCGCGTTTGCCACGCGACTCTCGCGCGGCTCGACTCTCTCAGATGACCAGCCGCATGAAATCCCTGCCTTCGTCTCGCTTCGTGGTCGCCTTGATGCTCGTCGTGGCCTCCACGGCTTCCGCTCAGGCGTCCGCGACGTCTCGATCCCCTACCGGCGTCGTTGCGTCGCGTCGCGGTGTGGTCGTGTCCGTCTCGGGAATCGCCTCCGACATCGGGGCGTCGATTCTCGCACGCGGTGGCAACGCGGTGGATGCCGCCGTGGCCACGGGGTTCGCCTTGGCCGTCACGCATCCGAGCGCTGGGAACCTCGGCGGCGGGGGGTTCATGATCGTCCGAACGGCGGACGGAAAGGCGACCTCGTTCGATTATCGCGAGCGCGCCCCGGCGGCAGCGACACAGACCATGTATCTCGGGTCGGACGGCACGATAGACCGATCGCTCACGCAGGCGGGATGGCTTGCCCCGGGCGTGCCCGGGACGGTTCGCGGGCTCGCGATGGCGCACCGAAAGTTCGGCAAGCTCCCGTGGGCCGACGTCGTTCGCCCGGCGGCGCGACTTGCATCGCAAGGCTTCCCGTTGTCGAAAGACCTGGCGTCGAGCCTCAACTCCGCGGTCGCCAAGCTCATGGCGCGATTCCCCTCGTCAGTTGCGGCGTACGGGAAACCGGGCGGACGGAAGTGGTCCGCCGGGGACACGATTCGACTCGCGGATCTCGGCCGCACGCTCGAGGCGATCGCCGCGAGCGGACCCGACGCCTTTTATACCGGCTGGATCGCGGACAGCATCGCGGCGCAGATGAAAGCGAACCGAGGGCTGATCACGAAGGCAGACCTCGGCTCGTACGAAGCGAAGGAGCGGGCCCCGGTTCTCGGAACATTCAACGGCTATGAGATCATCGCGATGGGCCCGCCGAGCTCCGGCGGGACCGTCATCGTCGAGACGCTGAACATCCTCGAGCATTTCGACGTCGAGAAGATGAATCGCTGGTCGCCCGATTATCTCCAGCTTCGGATCGAGGCAGCTCGACGTGCGTACGCCGACCGCGCGCGCTGGCTTGGCGACCCGGACTTCGTGTCGGTGCCGGTGGCGCGCCTAACGTCGAAGCCGTACGCGGACACCCTCGCCCGAGGGATCAGGCGGGATCGCGCTTCTAAGAGCGTCGAGATCGGGTCGGACATCGTCACGGATCGCACAGCGGAGTCGAAGGAGACGACGCACTTCTCCGTCGTCGACGCCGACGGCAACGCGGTGTCGAATACGTACACACTCGAGGGTGGCTATGGGTCGGGCGTGGTGATTCGCGGCGCCGGCTTCATTCTCAACAACGAGATGGGCGACTTCAACAAGAAGCCTGGTGAAACGAACATCGGTGGCGACATTGGCACGCCTGCGAACCTGATCGCGCCCGGAAAGCGGATGCTGAGCTCGATGTCGCCTACCATCGTGACTCGCGATGGGCATCTCGTGCTGGTGACGGGGTCGCCGGGTGGCCGCACCATTCCGAACACGGTGCTCGACGTGGTGCTCGGCGTGACGGCGTTCGGCGAGTCCATTCGTCAGGCGGTCGACGGCCCGCGCCTTCATCACCAGTGGCTGCCCGATTCAACGACGATCGAAGCGGGCAAGGTGAGTAACGCGACGATCGCCGCCCTTCGCGCACGCGGTCAGGCGGTGCGGATATCCAACGACAAGCAGGGCGATGCGCACTCGATCTGGGTGGATCCGAAAACCGGCATCGCGTACGGCGCGGCCGACCACCGCAGCGCGGACTCCAAGGCAAGCGCGCCGCGTTAGTCCGCTCCGTTGGGGGTCAGAGTCCTCACGCAGGTCTCAAGAGGACGCCAGCGCGGTTATTCGTTTTCGCACTACCGGCCCATGCCTCGGAACTCACCTCGAGCTCCGACGATTGCTGAACCATGGCACCTATCTCCTCACAATCCGCAACCAGCAAGGCGATTCACCCGGCCTGGCTCGCGCTTGCGGTGACGTTTTTCGTCTTGCTGTCCGCCGCCGCCGTTCGCGCGACGCCCGGCGTTCTCTTCCTCCCGCTCGAGCGCGAGTTCCATTGGTCGCGATCGACCGTCTCGCTCGCCGTGTCGGTCAACATCCTGCTCTACGGCCTCGTCGGCCCGTTCGCCGGCGCGCTCATGCAACGACTCGGCGTTAGGCGCACGACGATGTTCGCCCTGACGCTGCTCGCTGCAGGCGTGTCCCTCGCGACGCTCGTCAGGCAGCCGTGGCAGCTCGTCCTCCTCTGGGGCGTCGTGGTCGGCTTGGGCAGCGGGATGGTCGCGCTCGTGCTTGGCGCCACGATCGTCAATCGCTGGTTCGTCGCGCGACGCGGGCTCGCCATGGGCATTCTGACGGCGAGCACCGCGACCGGGCAGCTCATCTTCCTGCCACTGCTCGCGTCGGTCATCGAACGACAGGGCTGGCGGTTCGCGATCCTCATCGTCGCCTCCCCAGTCGCGCTCATGATTCCGATCGTGTTCGCGTTACTCCGCGAGCAGCCCGCCGATCTTGGCATTCCGGCTTACGGTGGAACGGCGGGCGCCGCCCCGACACTCGCCCCGGCGAATCCAGCGCGCATCGCCATCGCGGCGCTCGCCGACGGACTCCGGTCGCGCGACTTCTGGCTGCTCACACTGACGTTCGTGATCTGCGGGGCATCGACGAACGGCCTCGTTGGCACCCACCTCATCCCGGCGGCGCACGACCACGGCATTCCCGAGGTTCGCGCGGCCGGCCTGCTCGCGATCATGGGCATCTTCGACCTCGCCGGCACCACGGCGTCGGGTTGGCTCTCGGATCGCTGGGACTCGAGGCGCCTGCTGGCGTGGTACTACGGGCTGCGAGGACTGTCGCTGCTGTTCCTCCCGTTCGCGCTTGGCGCTCCGGGGACCGCGCTCTGGGTCTTCGCCGTGTTCTATGGACTCGATTGGATTGCCACCGTGCCGCCGACCGTGAAGCTGGCGACGGATGCATTCGGGTCGGCCCGTGCGCCGGTCATGTTCGGCTGGATCGCGGCGGGGCACCAGGTGGGTGCCGCGCTCACGGCGCTCACGGCCGGCTGGGTGCGCACGACGTTAGGCGATTACCAGGTGGCGTTCTGGACGTCGGGCGGACTGTGCCTCGTCGCCGCCCTACTGGCGCTGCAGGTTCGGGGTCGTACGCCCGCCCGCGCATCGGCGTTAGGCACTCCGGTTCCCGCGTTGGACTGAGCTTGGAACCACAGAGGTCACAGAGGCCACGGCGCCGTTCTCCGTGGCGTGTGTGACCTCTGTGACCTCTGTGGTGAATAAGCCGTCCCTGCCTGAGCCTAACGCCCGCGATCCTGCAGCGCGTACGCAAGCGAATCCACGCAATGTGCGGCCAGCTCGCTGGAGTCGTACGCGTACCCCGCCACCTCGTCGCTCTTCCACTGCCAGTCCTCCACGCGCGTCGCGTCGGCGCGAAGCACCGTCTCGCGAAGCGGGATCGGGCTCGGACCACCAGACGACACGCCGCGCCCCATCTGCCCTTCCCATTCGATGATCATGAGCCGACCGGTCGCCACCGTGTCAGGGCGTGTACGAACCCACGACAGCGTCAGCGCCACGGGTCCGAGCTGCACCGTGCACCGTCCCGGCACGCGATGCACCTCGAGCGGCACCTCGGTATCATCGCGATTCACCGTCGCCGCGCGCTTCGCAATCTCCGAGGCCAGTCGGTCGAACTCGCGGCCGAGGTGCGTGATCGCACGATGCGACGCGAGGAACGTGTCGCGCTGCTGCATGGACCGATCATCGCCGCCCAGCGGCGTCACCACGACGTCCGTGGCCCGGCGCGTGGCTCCTCCCAGATCCGCCACGCCCTCGACGATCCAGTCGGCACACTGGGCGACGTCGCCTAACGATCTCGCCGGCGATTTCCGCAGCCACGCCGGGAGCTCGGTGCGATCGAGCAGCACGACACGCACGGACTCGGGACCGCTCGCCGTCACGCGGCGCTTGATGGCCGCAGCGTCCGCCTTCGTCGTCCCGTCCTTGCCCCACAGGTGTTGATACAGGATGACCACCAGGCGAGCGGACTTGCCAAAGACAGTGGCACGAGGTGCGTCGAGCAACTCGCTGGCGGTACTGGTCCAAACGGGACGCTGCGGCGGCATGCTCGGCAGTCGAAGCGTTAGTTGGCGCTCGAGCTCGCGGAGCACACGGGCGTCGTAGTCGGCCGAGGACATGGCGACATCGAACGCGAAACCGGAGGGCTTGCTGATCACCGGTGGATTACCCCTTTCGGAAGGTGAAGCGACCGCGAGCGAGGCCGTGCGGCGAGACCTGCACGCTCACGCGGTCACGTCGAGATCACGAACGCAGAACTGACGCCCTATCGGTCTGGGCGTGACGGCCGCCCACGACGCCGCGCCGCGGCCATCTTGAGCTGTCGTGCCTCGCTTGGCTTCACGTAATGCCGCTTCCGACGGAGATCCTTCAGGATCCCCGCTTTGAGAACCTTCTTCTTGAATGTCTTGAGCGCCCAGTCGAGCCGATCGCTCTCGTCCAGCGTAACCTCGATCATTGCAGCTCCGAGGTGAAATGACACCCGCACCCGATGTGAGCGCGGGTAGTACAGCGACTTGGCAAGCGAACGGCCGACCCTGGGTGCGGAACCCGAGCCGGCCTGCCACGAGCCGCTTCAAACACAAAAGGGGCCACCGCGAGAGCGAGGCCCCTTTGGTCGACGGAGTACGCGCCTGTGCGCTTTTACCGCTGGAAAAAGCTAGCCGTCGAGAGGGGCCTCGTCAACGTGACCCCCACGGCGCCAGCTACGGCTCGACCGCCTGCGCGATCAGCATTGGTAACGCACCGGGCTGCATCCCCGGCGTCACCGACTTGAGCTCGAGCGTCAGCGTAAACTTCGAGAACTTCGCCTTCACCTGGACCGGGTACCGGTTCGCGTCGTCCGTGAACCACACCTGCGCCTGGCCATCGTCCGAAAAGATGCCACTCGTGCGGATCGTCGGACGAACCACAGTTGTCGCGTACGTACCAGCATCCACCTTCACGGTCTCCTGCCGTAGCCCGGTCAATACAACCGGGTTCTTGTCAGGACGGAAGTAACGGTCGTCGCGCCGCGTTTCACCAGCCTGAATGCCGGCGGTACGGACGGCGTAGATGAACGACCCGTCGTCGAGCGGATTCGCCACACTCGCGCGCACCGAGTCTCCTTCCTTCTGGTACTCGGCCCGCTCGGGGTAGATCTCGTACATCGTCGTACGCTTGTAGTGACCCTCGGAGATCTGCTGGCGGTGACGCAGGGATGCGAGCGTCTCGACGTCGATCCAGCTCTCGTAGCGATCGTGTACGCGGAAGAATGGGATGCCACCGTCCACCGAGAACACGACGTGATATGCCGGCCGCCCACGAATGACCTCGATGCCGTCCACGCGCATCCGGGCCGTTCCGGCACTGATGCCGCCGAGGCTCGCCTTGTACGTCAACTCTTCGCCGACCGCGTAGGGAACGACCGCGGCATTGACTGCGGCCGCGGTCGTTCGCAGGGCCTGCATCTCCACCGGCTGCGCGACAGCGGCGCCCGCCGAAACCATCAGCATGCCTAACGTGGCAGCGGTCCGGACCCCACTGGTTGCCACGAGTCCCATGCGTCGTTCATTCAAGCCGCGCATTGTTCCACGCCTCCCGTTCCTCAGACCAGCCCCGAGAAGATCTCGCCTGCGTACGCCCGCCGGAGCCGACCGGATTGCCGTACGCTTCGTCTGAGAATCATGCATGACAGCGAGGTTCATATCTGAAGAATTCATCCAACAAAAAAAGATTCCCTACCTCAAAGAGCTGAGCACCTTCGCCAGCGCCAACCGCTCGGTCGGACCGAGCGACTCGGCAAACGCCGCTTCGACTTCTGCAACGACCCTGGCACCGTCCTCGGCCTTTTCCTTCCCTAGCTCGGTGAGCTCGGCTCGCTTGCTGCGCCGGTCCGCAGGGTCGTCCACCCGCCGAACCAGCCCGTCAGTCTCGAGGCGATCCACCAACGTGGTCACGTTCGAGGCGACACACTGCTGCTCCTCGGCGAGCAGACGCAGCGGCACCGGTTCTTTGGACTTCGCGATCTGCGAGAGCACCTTGTATTTCGCCGCCGACAACCCGACGGACTTCAATGCCTCCTCGAGCCGGGCAAACTGAGCCCTGCCTGCGTCAAGCAGCATGAAGAAGATCGGGTCCCTACGCTCGGTTTCTTTCACATGTGTACTTTACACCTACTTCCCTTCCGGCGCAAGCCCCGATCCTTCGTTCACGATCAACCGAAACACGTCCGGTCGAGCGTAGTGTCCCACCACGTCCAGATCGAACTTCCCGCGAATCGTATCCCCAAGATCGATATCGGCGGTAATGATCGCCTCCTCGTCGTACACGGGTCCGGCGATAATCTCGCCCAGCGGATTCACGATGCAGCTTCCGCCGCGGGTCACGATCGCGTCCGGGGAGCTCGGGACATCGCCCGGATAGTCGAGCGGATAGTCGCTCCGGCGTGCGAACTGATTGCAGCTCAGGACGAAGCACCGCCCTTCGAGCGCGATATGACGCATGCTGGCGAGCCAGCCATCGCGGCTGTCGGCGGTGGGTGCGAGGTATAGCTGCACGCCTTTGGCGTACAGCGACGTCCGGTACAGCGGCATGTAGTTCTCCCAGCAAATAGCCGCGCCGATCTTTCCGACCGCCGTGTCGAACACGGGCATGGTACTGCCATCGCCTTGACCCCAGATCAGGCGTTCGCTCGCCGTGGGGACCAGCTTCCGGTGCTTGCCCAGATATTCACCGTCGGGCCCGAAGAACAGCACCGTGCAGTAGAGCGTTCCTCCGTCACGCTCGATGACACCGATGACGAGATAGACCTCAGCATCGCGAGCGATCGCAGCGATCTCGTCGCACACTTCGCCGGGCACGTCGATGCTCGACTCCCAATACCGTCGATACCAGTCGCGACCCTCGGGAGTTCGCTCGCCGACCACGGCACCGAACGTCATGCCGCGCGGGTAGGCGCTCACGAACGCCTCGGGGAAGACAGCCAGCTTCGCACCACGTGTGCTGGCCTCGAGCGTGAGCGTACGAA
>DATCGG010000542.1:0-11069 GCA_036509075.1 Gemmatimonadaceae bacterium | reverse complement strand
AGATCTTCGGTGTCCCGCACTCGATGGTGCCGGAGGTGCGCTCGTCGAGCGAGGTCTACGGCGAAACGTCGTTGTTAGGCAGGCCGGTACCGATTGCGGGGATAGCTGGCGATCAGCAGGCAGCCCTCTTCGGGCAGGCGTGTCTCAAACCCGGGATGGTGAAGAACACCTATGGCACCGGGTGCTTCATGCTCATGAACACGGGCACGAAGCGGATCGCGTCGAAGCACAACCTGCTGACGACCATCGCGTGGCGTATCGGCGATCGCACCGAGTACGCCCTCGAGGGCAGCATCTTCATCGCCGGCGCCGTCGTGCAGTGGCTGCGCGACGGTCTGGAGTTCATCCGCTCCGCCCCGGAGATCGAGGCGCTCGCCGCCGTCGTCGAGGATACGGGTGGAGTCTACCTCGTCCCGGCCTTTGCCGGCCTGGGCGCGCCGCATTGGGATCCGCACGCGCGCGGCACGATCGTCGGGCTGACGCGCGGGACCACGAAAGCCCACGTGGCGCGGGCCGCCTTGGAGGGCATCGCGCTTCAGGTGATGGATGTGCTGAAGGCGATGGAGGCGGACGCGGGCATCAAGCTGAAGGAGCTTCGCGTGGATGGCGGCGCGAGCGCGAACGACCTGCTCATGCAGCTGCAGGCGGACCTGCTGAACGTACCGGTGGTGCGCCCGAAGGTTCTGGAGACGACCGCGTTAGGCGCTGCCTACCTCGCCGGCCTGGCCGTTGGTTTCTGGAAGAATGAAGCGGAGATCGCCAAACAGTGGCAGACTGACAGACGCTTCAAGTCGGGCATGAAGTCCGCGGCGCGGACTCGCATCGTCGATGGGTGGGAGCGCGCCCTCAAGCAGGCACGGCTCACATAGTCGATCCATCCACGCCGTCGGGGCGCGCGACGAGCTTTTTTCGGGAACAGCGATGAAGCGATCGTGCGGAAGGTGCCGGATCCGGCTTTGCATTGCCGCTGACTCGTGCAACGAGCCAGAATAAAGAATGAACGACCTCGGGACGCTAAGCCTCCCGAGGTCGTTTACAAGAAATCCGGCTCGTGGCGAGAAGAGCCCGACGGGTCAGGCAGTATCCGGCAGTTTCCGCGTGATCAGCTTCATCGCCGTTCCGAGAAAGGCTTGGCGAACGTAGAAAACCATACCGAGCGAAGGTATGGGCTTATCCGCCCGGGCGATGATCGTGACCGGCGGGATGAGTGCCGGGCATCATCTCGTGCCCCTCGTGCCCGATTCCCATGAGTTCGTCGAGCGTTTTGTCGATGAGCTGGCGGGCCGACGGCGACCGGACCGTTCCGCGGTAGGCCGCCATGAGCGCGTCCGAGTGCTCGATCGTCTGCGACACAAGACGATTGTACGTCGCGGCATCACCACGCAGCTGCGCGAGCGCGAGACTGTCGACGCTCATCATCAGCGCGCGTCGATGTGGATACGCAACGCGTGTGAGCTCCTCGCCACCACGTGACTCGATCACATCGAACATCTGAGGCGGATGCGTCGCGATCGCGAGCGCGAATGCGAACCGACGCGCTCGCTCGCCACGCGACGTGTTGGCGTTGAGCTCCGCTGCCGACGGACGCTTGAGATCCGCGGCCATGTACGGCAGGTAGGGGTTATATCGAGCGAACGGTCCGCCGGGCGCATCCGTGAGCCACAGGTGGACCATCACGATGTGCTTGTCCGGGTCGCGCGACAGCTCGTCGTGCGAGTGCCAATCGTCGTTCCGACCGTCGAACCCTTCGGGTGGCGGCTCGTTACGAGGGTGTTGGTACGCGTAAGCGACACCGACGAGCTGTGGCTCGCCCTTCACCGGTGCGTACATGAGCACCGGCGGCTTCGTCAGATCGAACTTGCCACCTTTGATCAGGTCCGACCGGACGTAGTGCACCCCCTGCAGCGGAATGAGGCCGAAGACCGGCTCGTACCCGGAGTCTTCGGCGACTCGGGGGTCGGCGAACTCGGCGACTGCCCGTCGCACCGAGTCGATCTGCGCTTTCGCCTTCGCGCTGAGTCCGGGCTTTGGCGACTGTGCCTGGAGGAGCATAGGCGCCGCGGCGACTATGCTGAGCCAAGGCACGACCCGAGGATGGCGTCTCGACATGCCCAATCCTACACCGACGGGCGTCGGATGTGGCGGCCGAGCGAACGCCGCTCACCGCAACGCCTGTGACCCTCCGCCAACGACATCGATCCCGCCGGCCATCTGGCCGACGTCGGCGCTCGCGACTCGCGTGAACGTCTTGAGGTCGATCATCTCGACCGTTCCGGGTTCCGAGCCGATGCCCTCGACCGAGATGAACGCATACCGATCGTCACCGGAGATGGCGACTCCGTGGACGACTTTGCGCTGTGTCGGCACACGCGCGAGCTCCTTGCCCGACGCTATCTCGATGATCGAAACGGACTTTCCGCGCTTGTTCGTGCCCACGAGCAGCTTGCCGTCGCGTGTGACCGCGAGGTTGTAGACGCCATCGCCCGCGGGGATGCGTCGCTTCATCGTCCACGACGCGACGTCGATCTCGACGATGTCGTTCGCCTTGTTGCAGGCGACGAACACGCTGCGCCCATCAGCCGACGGCTGCGCCCACGTAGGCGAGCACGACACGTCGCCCGGCTTGGGCGGCGACATTCCGTGACCGGCGTGGTCGGACGGTTCCCGGTTCCCCGTTCCCGGTTCCCCCTGTCCACGCGGCGCGCCAATCAAACCCTTCTCGCTACCCTTCTTGAGCACGAAGTACCGCGCGACCGCGAGCGTTCTTGTGTCGATCTCCACTACCGCATCATCCATCATGCAGGCCGAGTAGTGCTTGGTGCCCGCGGGGTTGAGCCGTGAGCCGTGCGGCATGGTGCACGTCTGGATTCGCGCGACCTCCACGAACGGGTCCGTGCTCACGACGCTCACGTCCGACGGCACCATCTCGCCGTGGAGATTGAAGTTCACGACGTAGACGAAGCCGCCGTCGGGCGACACCTGCAGCGTGGCCGGGAAGTTTCCGAGCTCCACGTTACCTAACACCTCGTTCGTCTTCGCGTCGATCTTCCACAGATACCCGTACGGCACGCCGTGCGCTGTGCTCACGTAATACTGCTGCGCGTTAGGCGAGAGCCCAAGCCCGTGCGGCCCGTCGGGATCCACGGGGTTGATGCCGACTTTCGTCGTCCCCTCCACCTTGACCAACGTCGGCCCCGCACCCGGGCCGAACGTGATGCGTGTGATGAGGTCGACGGCCTCGGACGCGACGAGAACCGTGTAGTCGTGATCCGGCGCCTGTGCCCCGGCAGTGGATGCGACCAGGGCCGCGGCGGCGGCGCTACGGAACCACATCGGGCTTCTTCGGCTCGATGCGAATGATCCACAACCCATTCGCGTTGTCGTTGACATAGGCCAGTCCATCCTTCACGACGACACCCCACGTGTCCGGCGAATTCTGAACCTTGCCGTCCATGTCGCCCGTATGCACGTGCACCATCTCACGCTCCTGCGCGCGCAGGTCGCCACGCAGGTCGCCCGAGATGTCGAACGCGCGGAAGCCGGCGTTGTACGCCCCCATGTAGAGCGTGTCGCCCGCGACCCACACGTTATGCACACCGCCGTATTCCGGCTCGTAGAACGCAACCGGACGTGGTTTCTCGATGTTCGTCACGTCGAGCACCTGCAGGCGGCCGTAGGCGCGACCAGCGGCCGCGTCTTTCGCTCCCTTCACGCCGATCGCGGGGAACACCTCGTCGGCGATGAAGACGTAGTTCTTGTGACGCCACGCCGTGTGCGTCCCACGAATGAAGCCGGGGCCGCCCGTGAGCTCGACCTGCCGATAGAGATCGTTGAGATCGTACTTGTACTGCGTCACGAGCTTCGGATTCGATGGCGATCCGCCCTTCATCCCGTTGCCGATGTCCAGGATCACCAGCCCGTCGTTCCAGTAGCTCGCGTAGAGCAGACCGTCACGCAGGTCGATGTCGTGCAGCGAGCGCCCGGCGTCCGGCCGCTCCGTCTTCCACTGCGCGACCTCCTTTGGGTGGTACGGGTCGTTGATGTCGATCACGTGCAGCGCGCCCGTGCCGTCATTCGTGAGGTAGATGTGCGTGCCGAACTTTTCCTGCTTGTAGATGAAGGCGGAGTGCACCCCACCTGTGACACCCTCGGTGAACTCGGCGATCGGCTTCGGGTGCGCCGGGTCCTCGAGCGAGCAGATGACGATCCCGTTCTTGCGGTCGCTCGCGCCCTCACGGGTGAAGACGAGGAACTTCCCGTCGGGCGTCGTCATCACGTCGTTCACTCGACGCGTGTTCGAGACAACCGAGTCCGTCACGACCGGAGCCGCGGGGTTGCTCACGTCGATCGCGTACATGACGTCGCCGCCACCGCCGGACCCGAGGTAGACGTGCTTGCCGTCCGGATGGATCCACACTTCCTCGGTACTGAAGCGCGTGCGCGGCAACCGACCCACGACGGTCGCCTGACGCCTTGCATCGCGATGCGTTAGGCTCACCGCCGCCTGCGCGACCCGATTACCGACGGTCGCGACGACGGTGTATGGCCGGGCTTCGTATCCGACGAAGCCGCCGTCCTGCTCGATCATTCCCTGGCCGGGCGAGAATGTCCACGACGGCGTGAGGCCGTCGATCTTGCGCCCCTGCGCGTCCTTGACCGTGATGCTGAAGTGCACGACGTCGCCCGTGCGTGCGGCGACGGTCGCGGGCATGATCTCCACCGACGCGATCGTGTTGGGAACGACGTTGACCGCGAGCGTTCCGGATGCCGACCCTGTGGTCGCCGTGATCGTTGCCTTGCCCGCCGCGAGCGCCGTGAGCCGGCCATCGCTCGCGACGCGCGCGACGTTAGGCGCCGAGCTCTTCCAACTCAGCTTGTCGGCGCGCTGGTCGCCGGCCGCCGAGAACGCAGTCCCGCTGAGCACGATCTGCTGGCCGACAACGAGCTTGGCTGGTGCAGCGTCGATGACGACACTCGCCGCGGGGCCGGGAAGCATCTTCACTTCGACGACCTCGGTGACCGGACGCGTGCCGGGCACTAGCGCGACGACCGTCACGGGTATGGTGCCGGTCGAGCCGGAGCGAACGAGGCCGGTCGTATCGACCCGCCCCTCGAACCGCGCGCCGCTCGACTGGACGTACCGGAAGCGCACGCTGTCGACCGGCTTTCCTCTCGCGTCGAGCGCCTGCGCGGTGAGTCGAAGCGTATCGCGTGCGACCATCGTCGGCTTGGCCGGCGTGACGACGACCTTCGCGATGGGCGACGGCGGAAGCTGGGCCGATGCTTGCTGGCCGGGCGTCTGGGCCTGCAACGCAGCCAGAACGATGGCGCTGAAGAGGATCATGGTTGGCTGGGAGAGCGGAATTCGTGGCGAGCCTTTACTCTCGCCCACCTGCACCTGGCACGCAAGCCGTTTTCATCCGGGCTGACAACATTGCCTTCCGCCAGCGCGGATCGATCCGCAGAATTCGTTCGGCCCGAAGCACCCGTTCACCCGCTGATCGGGATCCCTGGCCGTTTCCCCACCGCATAACGAGCCACGTCCTCCATGCATCGAAGGCTGCTAGCCGCGTCTGTCATAGCAACCGCCATCGCGACCGCCTGCACGAAGAGCGCTGCTCCAGTTCCGGCGCGCCCGGGCTTTCTCATTACCAACGCGAACGTCATCGACGGCTCGGGTTCACCAGCCCGACGAGCGTCCGTTCGCGTCGAAGGCGATCGCATCGCGGCGGTGGGCGAGCTCGCCGCGCGCAGTGGCGAGACGGTCATCGACGCGCACGGCCTCACGCTCGCCCCCGGATTCATCGATACGCACTCCCATGCGGACGACGACCTCTTCGAGCACCCCGAGGCACTCGCGGTCGTCTCCCAGGGAATCACTACCATTATAGGAGGCCAGGACGGCGGCTCACCCATCCCGCTCGCCCGGTACCTCGACAGCCTCCAGAAATCGCCCGGCGCCGTGAACGTCGGCATGTACGTCGGCCACGGCAGCATCCGCGACTCCGTGATGGGTGAGGACTTCAAGCGCGTCGCGACGCCGGCCGAGGTCGACCGGATGAAGGCGATGCTCGCGAGCGAGATGCAGGCGGGTGCGATCGGCCTCTCATCAGGTCTCGAGTACGACCCCGGCATCTACTCCGACCCGAGCGAGGTCATCGCGCTCGCGAAGGTCGCTGCGTCGTTCGGCGGTCGATACATCAGCCACATCCGGAGCGAGGATTATGCGTTCTGGAAAGCAATCGACGAGATCATCACGATCGGCCGCGAGGCAAAGCTCCCGGTCCAGATCTCCCACACGAAGCTCGCCATGCGCGACCTGTGGGGCCACGCCGACAGCCTCGTTAGGATCCTCGACGCGGCCCGCAAGAGCGGCGTCGACATCACCGCCGACGTCTACCCGTACCTCTACTGGCACTCCACGCTCACCGTGCTCTTCCCGAAGCGCGACTTCGAGAATCGCACGTCCGCCGAGTTCGCGCTCACCCAGACCTCGACGCCGGGCGGCCTGCTCCTCGGCCACTATGAACCGAATCCGTCGTACGCCGGAAAGACGGTCGCCGAGATCTCCAAGCTGCGTGGCACGGACTCGATCACGACGCTGATCGACCTCATTCGCGACTCGGAGGCGATGCGGAAGCGCACCGGGCATTCGAGCGAGAGCGTGATCGGCACGAGCATGGTCGAGCCGGACGTCGAGCTGATCATGAAATGGCCGTACACGAACCTGAGCACCGACGGTTCGCTCGATGGCCCACACCCACGCGGCTACGGCGCCTTCCCGAGATTCCTCGGCCGGTACGTCCGCGAGCGTAAGGTCATGCCGCTCGAGGAAGCCGTGCATCGCATGACGTCCCTCGCGGCGGAGCACATGGGCATCAAGGATCGGGGCCGCATAACGCCGGGCATGTTCGCGGACCTGGTCCTGTTCGATCCGGCAACGGTGATCGATCGCGCCACGCCGGCGGAGCCGCATCTGGTCTCAGTGGACATCGCGCGCGTGTGGGTGAACGGCGCGGAGGTGTTCGCCGATGGTAAGACAACTGCGGCACGACCTGGCAAGGTCATACGGCGCGCCGCCCAGTGAGCGAGAATCGCACGGCCGTCGTGACCGGAACGGCGACCGGCATCGGCTACGCGATCTCGCGGGTTCTGATCGACCACGGTGTGCGGGTGTTCGGCAGCGTAAGGCGGCCGGAGGACGGTCAGCGCGTCCGCAGTGACCTTGGCGATCGGTTCGTGCCGCTCGTCTTCGACGTGACCGACGCATCCGCGATTCACGCCTCTGTACCGGCAGTCGCGGACGCGCTCGGCGGTGCAACGCTGTTCGGGCTGGTGAACAACGCAGGCATTGCCATGGGTGGGCCGTTGATCTACCAGCCTCTCGAGGAAGTTCGCCGGCACCTCGAGGTCAACACACTCGGCGCCCTGGCGATAACGCAGGCGTTTGCGCCGCTGCTCGGTACCGACCGCACGAGAACCGGGAGACCGGGACGCGTCATCAACATCAGTTCCGTTGCCGGCCGCATCAGCGCTCCGTTTCTCGGCGCGTACGCCGCGTCGAAGCGGGCGCTCGAGGGCATGTCCCACAGCCTCCGCCGCGAGCTGATGCTCTTCGGCATCGACGTCATCATCGTCAACCCCGGATCGGTCGTCACTCCGATCTGGGACAAAGCCGAGCGGATCGACGGGTCGCGTTATGCGACCACCGAGTACTGGCCCGCGCTGCAACGGTTCTGGAGCTCTGCGCTCCGCAGCGGGCGCGCCGGATTGCCTGCCGAGCGGGTCGGCGAGGTCGTATGGGAGGCGTTGACTGGCTCGTCACCGAAGGCGTCCTATCCAGTCGTTAGGCGCCGCCTTGTGAACTGGACGCTTCCGCTCGCACTGCCGGCCCGCTTTATCGACCGGCTGATCGCGAGGCGCCTCTGGGTCGATCGGAAGTAACGACGGCGACTGGCCCCGGGAGGCCGTTATTGCCGAGCCGCCAGTCGCCGGCTCCCCTTGCGTCACGATGGGAGTGATGCTAATCTCTTAGCACCACTCTCCGCCACGATGCCATGGACGACCTCGACGTCAGCCTCATGCGAGGCACCCTCGACCTCCTCATCCTCAAAGCCCTGAGCTGGGGACCCCGACACGGATACGCCGTCGTCGAATGGATCGAACAGGCCACCGATGCCGCCTTCCTGATCGGCGAGGGCACGCTCTACCCCGCGCTCCACCGCCTCGAGCGCCGCGGCCTCATCAAGGCAGACTGGGGAGTGTCCGACAACAACCGCCAGGCCAAGTACTACAGTCTCGCGAAGGCCGGACGCGACCGCCTCCAATCGGGCACCTCATCCTGGCACCGCTTCGTCGACGTCGCCGGACGGGCGCTCCGCGCCACCACACCGGTGCCAGCCACATGACGGACTCCGAGCACAACCCGTCCGGCAAGCGCCGGCTCTTCCGCCTCGAGCTGGGACCGCACCGCGTCGAGCGCGACGTCGACACGGAGCTCGCCTTCCACATCGACATGCGCATCCGGCGCCTCGTCGAGCGCGGGATGGACCCCGCCGCCGCTCGCGCCCAGGCACTCCGCCAGTTCGGCGACTGGGACACCGTGCGCGCCGAGATGCTCGACATCGACTATCAGCAGGAGAAGACCGTGAAGCGCGCAAACTACCTCGCCGAGCTCCGCCAGGATGTCACGTACGCCCTGCGATCCCTCCGCAACAACGCGGGATTCGCGCTCGTGATCGTGCTGTCCCTGGCGATTGGCATCGGCGCCAACACCGCGATCTTCACGCTCATCGACGCGCTGCTGCTCCGGCCGCTGCCGGTGCCTAACGCCGGCGAGCTCGTCGTCATCGGCGATTCCCGGCGGACGAACAGCGCGTCCGACGGCTCGCTGCGCTCCGATTTATTCTCTCACCTCGCCTACCGCGAGCTCCGAAAGGAAACGCGATTCTTCACCGGGCTCGTGGCCGCGGGTCGCTCAGGGCGACTCGACGTCGTCATCCCGGACTCGGCACGCAGCAGTCAGACCGGCGCCGCCGGCGACGAGCATCCACGCGGACGCCTCGTCAGCGGCAACTACTTTACGGTCCTTGGCGTCCCGATGGCACTTGGCCGACCGATCACGATCGACGACGACCGCGTCGTCAACGGCGCCGCCGTCGCGGTGTTGAGCCACTCGTACTGGCAGCGGCGGTTCGCTGGTGATCGCAACATCGTCGGTCGCGCGATCACCGTGAACCGCATGCCCTTCACTGTCATCGGCGTTGCACCGCCCGGGTTTACCGGCGAAGTCGTCGGGCGCATGACCGATATCTGGATGCCGCTCACCATGCAGCCGGCGCTCACCAGTCGCGACTGGCTCAAGTCGCCCACCCAGAGCTGGCTGCTGTTGATCGGACGCCGAAAGCCGGGCGTTACGCTCGTCCAGGTTCAATCGGCGTACCCGACGCTGGTTAGGCAGGCGGTGATCGGGACCGCGCCGGATGCCCATGGCGTGTCCAGCATCCTGAAGGACGAGGTCAAGGTGGAATCCGGCGCACGCGGCATCTCCGGGATCCGCGCCATCTACGCCGAGCCGCTCAACACGCTCATGGCTGCCGTGGCGCTCGTGCTGCTCGTCGTCTGCGCGAACGTCGCGAACCTGCTGCTCGCCCGTGGCGCCGCGCGCTCCCGCGAGCTCAGCGTGCGCATGGCACTCGGCGCCGGCCGCATCCGGCTGGTGCGGCAACTGTTGACCGAGAATCTCATCGTTGCCGCGTTAGGTGGTGCGGTGGGTCTCGTGCTCGCGAATTGGGGAAGCAAGGTCTTGCTACGTATCGCCGACGGCGGGCCAGGGTCGGTACCGCTCGACACTCGCCTCGATGTCCGGGTGTTGACGTTCACGGTGCTCGTGACCGGCGTTACGGCGATCCTGTTCGGCCTCATCCCCGCCTTGCGTGCCACGCGGGTGGAGCTCGCGGCCACGCTTCGTTCCCACAGCCGGGGGACCACCGGTGGTCTGCTGGGCGCCCCGGGTCGCGTCGGTGTTGGCAAGCTGCTCGTCGTTGGCCAGGTTGCGCTCTCCCTGACGCTCCTCGTGGGAACGAGCATGCTCGTGCGAAGTACGCGAGCCCTTTCGACCATCGATTCCGGCCTGGCACGCGACCGCCTGCTGATCGTCACGATCGACGCCGCGCCAACGGGTCTGGATAGCGACCGCCTCGCACAGCTCTCGCGCGAGCTGCTCGAGCGCGTTCGTCGGATTCCGGGTGTCACTCAGGCGAGCTTTTCGGAGAACGGGATCTTCAGCGGTACCGAGTCGTTCACGAATCTGCAGGTGCAGGGCTTTACCCCGCGCACCGAAGCGGACACGAATTCGAACTACGACCGCGTCGGGCCGGGGTACTTCACGGCGATCGGCGCGCGGTTCATCGAGGGGCGCGACATCGCCGAGTCGGATAACGAGCACGCACCGCCGGTCGCCGTGATCAACCAGACGATGGCGTCGTTCTACTTCCCGAAGGGCCACGCGCTTGGGTCCCGCCTGAAGGTCGACAGCACGACGTACGAGATCGTCGGAGTCATTGCGGACACACGGGACCACGAGCTGCGCCAGGCTCCCGCCCGACGACTCTACTTGCCGGTGTTTCAAACGACCGGCATGCCCACGGAATTCACGTACGAGTTGCTCGCGAGCGGTGATCCGGCCAAGCTCGTGGCCGCGGCGCGCCGTGAGCTCACCGCGGCGAATGCCTCGGTAGTCGTTCTCGACAACGAGCCGCTTACGTCGCTCATGCGCCAGTCCATCAGCCAGGACCTGCTCGTGGCCCAGGTCGCGAGCTTCTTCGGCACCTTGGCGCTCGCCCTCGCCGCGTTAGGCCTGTACGGCGTGATGATGTACGCGACGCTGCGCCGCACGAGCGAGTTCGGTCTCCGCATGGCGCTCGGGGCAGATGCGCGCCGTGTGCGCCGCATGGTACTGAGTGAGGCGATGAGACTGGTCATCGGCGGAACGATCGTGGGTGTTCCGCTCGCGATTGCCACGACGCGGCTGCTCCGGAATCAGCTCTTCGGCGTCGAGCTCGTGGACG
>DATCGG010000541.1:0-8949 GCA_036509075.1 Gemmatimonadaceae bacterium | reverse complement strand
CCTGATACCGATCGGCCAGGATGGTCTTCGTGAACTTCGACTCGTCGAGCCGAGCCACCTGTCGGTTGCCGTGATCGGCCATGACGAGCGAATCGTTCGAGTCGAGCGTGAGTCCATTGCTCCCGAGCTCCCGGCCTGGGGGATTGACGCCGGTGTATCCAGCCGGACGCAGAAAGACGGAAAGACCAGTGCTGTCCTGCCATTTGTAGATCGTGTTTTTCGGGATGTCGCTGAAGAGCAGGTAGCGGCCACTGGTTCGCCAGACCGGCCCCTCGGACCAATCGAAACCTGTCGCGAGCTGTTCGATCTTCGCGTCAGGCCCGATCAGCGCGTCGAGCGCCGGGTCGAGCCGCTCGATCTGCCCGACGGTCGGGCGCGGCTGTGCATTGTTAGGCATCGCGCTGCAGACGACCCCAACGGCGGCCGCGATCGCTGCCTTGACGAGTGTTCGGCGCATGACCGGCATCCAGAGCGAGTGTGGAGGCAATAAGTCGGAAGCAGCCGACGGTGGACACACCAGGCAGCATCACGACGCGGCGACCGTGTTGCGCAGCGTTCCGATGGCGGGGACGTCGATCGTGATATCATCGCCCGGCTGGAGCGTGAATTCGTCCGGAGGAACTATGCCGGTCCCTGTGAGCAACACGCAACCGGTCGGAAAGCTCGTTTCCCGGTAGAGGTACGCCACGAGCTCCCGCGCGTCGCGGCGCATCTGCGAAAAGGTCGTCGCACCTTCGGCGACGACCGCGCCGCCGCGCGTGACACGAAGCGCGATCGCCGTGTTGGGCGGGAGCGGCTCGCTGCTCACGAGGACCGCCGGACCCAGCGCGCACGCACCGTCGTAGATCTTTGCCTGTGGGAGATACAGAGGGTTCTCGCCTTCGATGTCCCGCGAGCTCACATCGTTGCCGATGGTGTAGCCGACGATCTGCGCACGCGCATTGATGCATAACGCGATCTCCGGCTCCGGCACTGTCCAGCGCGCGTCCCGACGAATCCGAATCGCATCGCCTGGCCCGCGAACGCGCCACGGCGCGGCCTTGAAGAAGAGCTCCGGGCGCTCAGCCTCGTAGACGCGGTCGTAGAAGCTCGCACCGCCGCCCACCTTCGACTCCTCGAGGCGCGCGGTGCGACTTCGGTAGTACGTAACCCCGGCCGCCCACACTTCCTGCGAGCCAATGGGAGCGAGAACCTGCTCGACGCTGTTCTCGCCTGCGGGTCGTTGCGCCGAATGAAGCAGGTACGCCATCAGATCGGGACGATTGATCAGCGGGTCCCAGCCCTGCGCGATTCGATGGAACGTGCCGTCGTACTCCAGCACGGGTCCCCGTTCCGTCTGGTATAGTCTCATTGGGAGCGTTCGCCTCTCGCCGAGATCATCGGTCGTCGGTCGTTCGGGCGCGCTCGAGCGCCTCCACGATCAGGTCTACGTCGTACACGCACCCAGCCCAGGTTCCCCCACTCGCTCGCTGCAGTGCAGCCCAGAGCCTCGTGTCGTCAGGCAGCTTCTCGTGTGGTGCAAGGTCCGGATGTGGCGGACGTTCACGCAGAGTCCGGTCGATCTCGTCGCGCGAGAGCGAAGTCCCGTTGACGCCCACCACATTCACCGATCCCTCGAGCGTCCGGCGATCGATCAGGATCTCGATCAGGTCGCCGTCGCGCACCTTTCCGATCGGGCCACCGGCCAGCGCTTCCGGTCCCACATGGCCGATGCACGCGCCGGTCGAAAAGCCGGAGAAGCGGCCATCCGTGACGAGCGCGACGTGTTTGCCCCACGGCAGGTAGCGCAGCGCCGTCGTGATCTGTGCCGTCTCCTGCATGCCGGTGCCCGATGGACCATTCCCCATGAGGACGATGACGTCGCCCGCCTCGATCGCCCGCTCTCCCGGCGGCACCGCGCCCTTCACCGCGCGGATCGCGTCGCGCTCGTCGACGAACACGCGTGCCGGGCCGCGGTGGCGAAAGACCTGATCGTCGCCCACGACCGACGCATCGATCGCGGTCGCTTTGATCACCGATCCCTCGGGGGCAAGGTTGCCGACAGGGAAGACCACGGTACTCGTGAGACCGGCTCGTCGCGCGGCGTCCGGACTCATGATCACGTCGTCCGGCGATACTCGTCCACCGCTCGCGAGCCGATCGCGCGCGCGCTGGCGTCGCTCGCTCGCCTCCCACCAGTCGAGCGTGGTGGCGAGCGTCTCGCCGGTGACAGTGACCACCCGCTCGTCGAGCAGACCCAGTCGGCGCAGGTGAAGCATCACCTCGGGCACGCCCCCAGCCATGAACACCTGGACCGTGGGATGGCCGCGTGGCCCGTTAGGCAGCGCGTCCACGAGCCGAGGGGTGGCGCGGTTGACGCGGATCCAGTCGGCGACTGTCGGCGGTGTGAGACCGGCGGCGTGCGCGATGGCGGGAATGTGCAGCAGGAGGTTCGTCGATCCGCCGAACGCGGCGTGTACGACCATCGCGTTCTCGATGGCCTCCGGTGTCAGGATGCGCGCGAGCGAGATTCCGACGGCGTGAAGGCGTACGAGCGCCAGGGCCGAGCGCGCCCCAAGCTCGAACCAGGACGGTTCGCCCGACGGCGCGAGAGCACTATGTGGCAGCGCCATGCCTAACGCTTCAGCGACGACCTGTGAGGTAGCGGCCGTGCCCAGAAACTGACACCCGCCACCCGACGAGCCGCACGCGCGACAACCCATCTCGGCCGCATAGTCCAGCGTCACGAGATCGCGGGCGAACCGAGCCCCCAGGCTCTGCACCTGACCGGCGTCTTCAGCGCCTGCCGCTGGCAGCGTGACGCCACCGGGGACGACCACGGCGGGAAGCGACTTCGTCCCCGCGAGCGCGAGCATGGTCGCGGGCAGCCCCTTGTCGCACGTCGCGATGCCGATCACGCCGCTCGCGGTGGGCAGCGAGCGAATCAGGCGACGCATGACGATCGCGGCGTCGTTCCGGTAGGCGAGGCTGTCGAACATTCCGGTCGTGCCCTGCGTGCGCCCGTCACACGGATCGCTGCAGAACGCCGCGAAGGGAATCGCCCCCTGACGGCTCAGCGTTTCCGCGGCTTCGCGGACGAGCAGCTCGATCTCCCAGTGGCCGGTGTGATACCCTAACGCGACGGGCTGCCGGTCCGCGCCGCGAACACCGCCCGCGGTGCTCACGATCACGTATTCGGGACCACCCAGCGCGGCGGCGCTCCACCCCATGCCCACGTTCTGCGTGAGGCCGAACAGGTTCCCGCTCGGCGCGTCGATGAGCATCTCCGGGGTGAGGGGCAACGCGCCTGGAGGCCCTTCACCGACGATTCGGCTCGCCGAAACCACCTCGGCGGAGCCGAGAACTGCTTCGAGTGGCGCTGGCGTTCGGACGGATGACATCAGTGAGGTTCGCTGAGGAACGGGCTCTGAACTAGCGGGCCCACTGGGCAGATGATAAGGTCTGCCCCGAGTTACCTGCCAGATTTTGGGTGCCGATGAGTGCCAGGATCGACCAGAGGACCATGCTCGAGACCCCGCGGCTCCGTTTCGGCGTGATCGGCGTGAACCACTCGCACATCTATGGCATAGTGGACGCCGTCGTGCGCGGCGGTGGCCAGCTCGTGTCGTTCCACGCGAGCGAGCCCGACCTCGCGGCGGAATTCGCGCGTCGATACCCGGCGGGCCAGCAAGTGAGCGACGAGCGCGCGATTCTCGAGGATTCGTCGATCCAGCTCGTGCTCTCGTCCATCACGCCTAACGAGCGCGCTCCGCTTGGCATTCGCGTCATGCAACACGGAAAGGATTATGTGGTCGACAAGCCCGGGATGACCTCGCTCGCTCAGCTGGCTGAGGTGCGTCGGGTGCAGTCGGCGACCAAGCGGATCTACTCGATCGTGTACAGTGAGCGCTTCGAGAACGGCGCGACCATTCGTGCCGGGGAGCTGGCGCAGGCCGGTGCGATCGGGACGGTAATCCAGACCGCCGGCTTCGGGCCGCACCGCATTCACCCGCCGGACCGGCCCGATTGGTTCTGGGACCCGACGCGACATGGCGGGATCATCTGCGACATCGCGTCGCACCAGTTCGATCAATTCCTCTACTTCACCGGCTCGACGACGGGCGAGATCGTTGCCTCGCAGGTGCGTAATGTGCGACACCCCGAGCATCCAGCGTTTCAGGACTTCGGCGACGTGATGGTTCGCGGCAACGGCGGCACCGGGTACATTCGGGTCGACTGGTTCACCCCCGACGGCCTGCCCACCTGGGGCGACACGCGACTCACGATACTCGGTACCGATGGCTACATCGAAGTGCGAAAGAACGTGGATCTGGCGGGGCGCGCGGGCGCGAATCACCTCTTCGTCGCCGATCGCGACGGCGTCCGCTACATCGACTGCAAGGCGGTGGACGTGCCGTTCGGACGTCAGCTCGTGGACGACGTGCTGAATCGGACCGAGACCGCGATGACGCAGGCGCACTGCTTCCTCTCGATGGAGCTCGCGCTCGTGGCGCAGGAGAAAGCCCACGTGGTGACGTGAACATCGGTCCTGTTCGGCTGGCGAATCAGCATGTCAGCCGCCCGACGTTCCGAGATCCCGCCGACGTCGTTCGATGGCTCGGTGCCGTGCAGGCACAGGACTACGTGGGAGGGCTCTGGGCGATCGGGCTTCGCACCAAGGGTGCAACCGAGGCGACCGTCGAAGCCGCTGTCGCGCGCCGCACGATCGTTCGCACATGGCCGATGCGTGGAACGCTGCATTTCGTGGCGGCCGAGGACGTCCGTTGGATCCTCCCTGCCCTGACGCCGCGCGTCGTTGCGGGCGCACAGAGCCGATTCCGCCAGCTCGGACTGGACGGTGCGACGTTCACCAGAGCCGCTCGTGTCGCGGAGAAGGCGTTGGCGGGTGGTAACGTGGTGCGCCGCGACGCGCTGTATGAGCTCTGGAAGGCTGCCGGCATCGCGACCCACGATGCGCGTGGCCTTCACCTGCTCGGCGTGCTGTCCCAGCAGGGCCTCCTCTGCTTCGGCCCGCGAGACGGAAAGCAGCAGACCTTCACGCTGCTCGAGGAGTGGGTGCCGACCGCGCGGTCGCTCGAGCGCGACGCCGCGTTAGGCGAGCTGGCCCGGCGCTACTTCACCAGCCATGGTCCGGCGACGGTTCAGGACTTCGCATGGTGGGCTGGCCTGACGGTCACGGACGCGCGCATGGGGCTGGAGTCGGCGAAGCACGCGCTCGAGAGCGCAGACGCGAACGATCGCGAATTCTGGTTCGCGGCTTCGCGTCCGGCGAAGGGAAAGTCGGACGCCGCGTTTTTGCTGCCGCCGTGGGATGAGTTCACGGTGGCCTACCGGGATCGGAGCGATATCCTGGACCCCAAATACGCGAGGCGAGTCAATGCTGGCGGAGGCATTCTCAGCCCGGTGATCGTGGTACGGGGCGGCGTGGTCGGCACGTGGAAGCGGGCGATCAAGAAGGACACGGTGACCGTGACGCCGACCTTCTTCAAGGCGCTGAATGCGGCAGATCGCGCGTTGGTCGCTGCCGCGGTGGGGCGATATGCCAGGTACCTGGGCTTGTCCGACGGGATCCTGGCGAAGTAGCAGGCCGGGCCTTGCGGTAAGACCAGACTTTTCCGGGAACAGCGATGAAACGGATATGGCGGAAACGGCCCGATATTGCCTAACGGGCCGGCCTGCTCATCCCAACGAGCCGATTTTCTTGGGAACGGCCTCGGGCAGCCAATCCAATGCATCCCGAGGTCGTTCCATTCTCAAGTCCCGGCTCGTTGGGAGAGCCAGCGTCGATGCAAAGCCGGATCCGGCGGTTTCCGCCGGATCCGCTTCATAGCAGTTCCCGAAAAGGCTTGCCGCCGCGGCGATACCTGAGTGCCGCGCCAGGCCAGGCCCTGATTGACACCAGAGATCCATGCCCTTATATGTCGGATGTCGAAATGTCGCCTCCCGAACTGTGGACATCCGAACCCTACACCCATGGCTCAGACGACCCTCGAGCTCCTCCAGGGCACCCTCGACCTCCTCGTCCTGAAAACCCTCTCGTGGGGCCCGGCCCATGGGTATGCCATCGCCCGCTGGACCCAACAGCTGACCGGTGACGCATTCAAGCTCGGTCAGGGCTCGCTCTACCCCGCGCTCTATCGGCTCGAGGAGCGCGGCTGGATCGAGAGCGAGTGGCGCCTCTCCGACACGAACCGCCGCACGAAGGTCTACCGGCTGACGGCCGTCGGCCGCGCGCAGCTCAAGGCCGAGACGGCGGCGTGGACGCAGTTCGTGGAGGCGATGGGCAAGATCCTTCGGACCACGTCACAACCGGCGTAGTCCGTGAATTCCTCCAGCGGGTGGCGTCGGCTGCTCCGGCTCCCGCGCGGCGACATCCGCCGCGGCGTGGAAGACGAGATCGACGCCCACCTCGCGCTCCTCACCGCCGACTTCGTCGCGCAGGGCATGTCGCTCGCCGACGCGCGTGCGCAGGCGGAACGAGAGTTCGGGGCGGTGGGCAACATCCGTGACGAGTGCATCGCGATCGAGCGCCGCCGGCGTCGTCGCGTGAACCTCAGCGAGGCTGCCATGAGCATCCTGCACGACATTCGCTACACCGCGCGATCGCTCCGCGCGAACGCGGCGTTCGCCACTGCCGCCATTCTCTGCACCGCGCTCGGCGTCGGCGCGACGGCCACGATCTTCAGCGCCGTGTACGCGACACTGATCCGCCCACTCCCATTCCAGAAGCCCGACGAGCTGGTCGCGGTCTACGAGGGGATACCGGCGAAGAACCTCACTGGCGTCAACATCTCGTATCCCGACTACACGGCCTGGCGGGATGAGAGCAAGAGCTTCACGGCGCTCGGCATCTGGACGTGGAATTCGCCGTCCTTCACCGGAGAGGGTGTGGGTGGTGCGGAGCGCGTCGAAGGTGCCGAGGTGACCCCGAACCTGTTTCCACTGATGGGCGTGCGTCCGATACTTGGCCGCACGTTCGCGGAGAGCGAAGGCGTGCAGGGTAACCACCACGTCGTGCTTCTGGGATACGGGCTGTGGCAGCGGCGGTTCTCCGGCGATCGGAACATCGTCGGCCGGACGGTCACGATCGACCTGAAGCCATATACGGTTGTCGGCGTCATGCCGCGTGGCTTCGCGTTCCCGGACAACGGCCAGGCGTGGGTTCCATTCGTTCCGTACCCGGACGAGCTGCATGGCAACCGCGGGTATGCCGGCGCCATCGGCCGACTCAGACCCGGCGTCAGTCCTCAGCTGGCCCAGCGCGACCTTGACGTCATCATGGAGCGTCTCGCACGGGAGTTTCCCAACGAAAACGAGGGCTGGCACGCCGAAGTCGTCCCGATACGCGACGATCTCGTCGGGAATTTGAAGCGCCCGCTCCAGGTGTTCGCGGCCGCCGTCGTGCTCGTGCTGCTCATCGCGTGCGCGAACGTCGCGAACCTCACGCTCACGCGCGGCGCGGCCCGCCAGCGTGAGATCGCGGTTCGGACGGCGCTCGGGGCCGGCCGCGGACGGATCGTCCGCCAGCTGGTGACCGAGAGTCTCATCCTCTCGGCGTTAGGCGGCGTGCTCGGCGCGGTGATCACCGTCTACGGCGTCCGTCTCCTTCGCCTCGGTTTCCCCAACGACGTGCCGTACTACATCCCGATCGGCATCAACGTGCCGACGCTCGTGTTCGCGGCGATCGTCTCGGTGTTTTCGGGGCTGGCCTTCGGCATCATTCCGGCCTTCCGCACGACGGACGGTTCACTCGCCCTGGCGTTGCGCGAAGGAGGCCGCGGTGGAAGCGACGGCCCATCGAGGGGACGACTCCGCAATGGAATCGTCGTCGGCGAGCTCGCGCTTTCGGTCACGCTCATGATCGGGGCCGGCCTGCTCGTGAAGAGCTATCGTGCGCTCGCGAGCACGACGCTGGGATTCGAAGAGAAGGGAATCCTGTCGTTCCGGATCTCGCTGCCCTCGGCGAAGTACGAGAGTCGCGCGCGTCGCCTGGCGTTCTACGAGACGCTCCAGGAGCGACTCCAGGCGCTGCCGTCGGTGGCGTCGGTCGGACTGGCGCAGGGGATTCCATTCAGTGGCTGGAACGTCCAGGCGTCCATCGTCGCAAAGGGGTGGCCGAAGGCGAAGCCGGGTGAGGATTTCATCTCCCACTACCAGTACATGTCGCCGACCTTCCTTCGAACGATCGGGGTTCCGCTTCAACGTGGGCGTGGGTTGGCGGAGTCGGATCGCGATACGGTGAACGTGGTCGGGGTCATCAACGCCACGTTTGCGCGACGCGCGTTCCCGAATGAAGACCCGATCGGAAAGCAGGTGCAGATAGGTGGAGACTCGACCAACCCGTGGGTCACGATCGTCGGGGTGATTCCGGACTATCGTCACTATCGATTGCCGGAACCAATGGGACCCGGGCTATATCTGCCGATCGCGGCCTATCCGCCGTACACCGAGACCGTCGCGATTCGCGTCAAGTCTGGGGATCCCGCGACGCTGATGCCCAGCGTGCGAAGCCTGCTCCGCGAGCTCGACCCGGACATGCCGCCTTACCGGATCGTGACGTTCGAGCAGGCGGTCGGGCAGTCACTCTGGCGCCAGCGTTTCCAAGGCCTGGTGATCGCCGTGTTCGCGATCCTTGCGGTGCTGCTGGCGGCGGTGGGGATCTACGGCGTCATCTCGTACTCGGTGGCGCAGCGCACGCGCGAGTTTGGTGTCCGAGTGGCGCTCGGCGCTCAGATGCGAGACATCGTTGGAATGGTGGTGCGCCACGGTGCACTCCTCGCCGCGTGGGGCGTCGTGCTCGGAGTACTCGGCGGGGCGCTGCTGACGCGGTTCCTCGCAGGCCTGCTCTACGCGACGCAGCCACGCGACCCTGCCGTGTTCTCGCTCGTCGCGTTAGGCCTGGGACTGGTGGCACTGGTGGCGGCCAGCGTCCCGGCGTGGCGGGCGACC
>DATCGG010000540.1:0-2483 GCA_036509075.1 Gemmatimonadaceae bacterium | reverse complement strand
CCCGGCGGAGCCTCAGCCGCCGTTAGGCGGCTGGTCGATTCCGCGCGTCAGTCCAGCGTGGACAAGGATCGGATCCGCACGGCCAAGGAATCCGCCTACCGCTTCATCTCGGCAATGGCCGGCAACGAGCAGGGATTCGAGGAAGCGACGCGCGCGCTCTTCGCGGGCGACGAAACGCGCTTCGCCGCGATGAGCGACTCGTGGCCGCGCGATGTCCGCGACCACGCGCGCGCGCTCGCCCGGCAGGCGTTCGCCTGACACCGGGCATTACAAATCGCGCACATCCTTCGCACGCATCAGCGACCAACGGAGCACAGTTCCACCGCCTGTGGGCGAAAGCCCTCGTGTAACGTCATGCCACGGGCGGTCAGCCAGCCGACCGCCGGCCCCCGAATGACCAACCACGAGGACTCTCCCCATGCCGACTCCCTTCCGCACGCTCGTTCGAGGTGCGCCGCTCGCGGTCGCGTTCGCGAGTGTCATCGGCGCTAGCGCCCGGGCGCAGACCGCCAGGCTCACGCGCAGCGATCTCGTCGTCACCAGCGACTGGCTCGCGACACAACTCAAGAACCCGAAGCTCGTCCTCTTCCACATCGGCGAAAAAGGCGAGTACGACGCTGGCCACATTCCCGGCGCGCGGTTTCTGCAGCTTCAGGACATCTCCTCACCGATGACGCGCGACACGACCGCGCTCGCGCTCGAGATGCTCCCCGCCGACCAGCTCCGAGAACGCCTCGAGCAGCTCGGCATCTCCGACGACTCGCGCATCGTCGTCTACTTCGGCAACGACTGGCTGTCGCCGTCGACGCGAGTGCTGCTCACGCTGCAGTACGCGGGACTCGGGGCAAAAGCGTCGCTCCTCGATGGCGGCATGCCGGAGTGGAAGAAAGGCAATCGTCCGATCACGACCGACGTCCCGCCGCCACCGGAACCTGGCAAGCTCACCGCCCGACCGACGCAGCCGATCGTCGTCGACGCCGACTTCGTGAAGTCGCACATCCATACGACAGGCTACACGATCGTCGACGCGCGGAACACGATCTTCTACGACGGTCCCATTCAGGAGCCAAGCGCAACCAGCTCGATGGGGCATCCCATGCCGAAGGTCGTGCCGGGGCACGTGCCGGGTGCGGTGAACATCGTATTCGAGACCGTGTTCGACGACACGGGCCATCTCCTCCCGGAGGCACGACTCCGCGAGCTGTTCACGCAGGCCGGCGTCAAGCCTAACGACACGATCATCGGGTACTGTCATGTCGGCCAACAGGCCACGGCGATGCTGTTCGGCGCTGAGGCCCTGGGCTACGACGTGAAGCTGTACGACGGGTCGTTCCAGGACTGGAAGAGGCGCGACCTGCCGATCGAGAGCTCGCGCAAGGACTCGAAATGAGCGATGTCGCCACGACCGCGGCGGGCCAGCCGTTAGGCACGGCCGCCTCGTCGCGCGCCGAAGTCACTACGACGACGCGGGTCCGGGTACGGCGCGAGGCAGCGCCGTACGCCAGCCCGTACGTCGCCGGCGTGGGCATCGGAGTCGTATTGCTCCTCGCGTTCGTCCTCATGGGCCGCGGGCTCGGCGCGTCGGGCGCGTTCTCGAGCGTCGTGGCAGCAGCGGTCAGCACGGCGGCCCCGAGTCACGCGGCCGGCAACGAGTTCTACTCCCGCTATCTGAGTGACGGTGCGGCGAATCCCCTCAGGGACTGGCTCGTGCTCGAGATCATTGGTGTGGTGATCGGCGGTCTGGCATCAGCCGTTCTCGCGGGCCGCGTGCGATGGACGACCGAGCGCGGCGCGGGGATCACCGATCGCCGCCGGCTGGTGAACGCATTCGTCGGCGGTACGGCAATGGGCGTCGGCGCGAAGCTCGCGCGTGGGTGCACCAGCGGTCTGGGCCTAACGGGCGGTGCGACGCTCAGCGTCGGAAGCTGGTTGTTCGTCATCGCGGCGTTCGTCGGTGCGTACGCCACGGCGCCACTCCTGCGGAGGGCGTGGCGATGATCGGCGGGGCACCATTCTACGAATTCGGTCGCTTCGGCGAGGGGACGAGCCTCGTGATCGCCGTGCTGTTAGGCATCGCGTTCGGCTGGTTCCTCGAGCAGGGCGGGATGGGCAATGCCCGGAAGCTCTCGGGTCAGTTCTACCTCACGGACCTGAGCGTGCTCAAGCTCATGTTCAGCGCGATCGTCACCGCGATGCTCGGGCTGTTCTGGCTCTCGTGGGCGGGGCTGCTGGACCTGTCGCGCGTGTACGTGCCGGAGACGTTCATCGCGCCTCAGGTGGTGGGTGGGCTGATCTTCGGTGCCGGATTCGCGACCGGCGGCCTGTGTCCGGGCACCTCCTGCGTGGCCGCGGCCACCGGGCGCAAGGACGGGCTCGCGCTCATCGCGGGAATGCTCGCCGGGGTCTTCGTGTTCGGTGAGGCCTTCCCCGCGATCGGTCAATTCGCGGACAGTACTGGTCGTGGCGCCTGGACGCTCCCCCAG
>DATCGG010000539.1:0-3916 GCA_036509075.1 Gemmatimonadaceae bacterium | reverse complement strand
AACTGGGCGGCGGCGAACCAGCAGCTGCGCATTCTCTGTAGCGGTACCACACCCGACACGGGCGACGCCATCGTAACGGCTGCCTGGAACGGTCGCCTGTCACCCGAGTGCTATCTCGAGATCATTGGCGACCAGCCGTCGGCACTCGCCATCTCGACGTCGCACTATCGATGCGTCGACACCGACCCCGCAGGCTTCGGGGTCTACGGCGGAGGATACGTTCGGCTCTCTCGGGTGGGATACCTCATCACGGTTGGGCCGGGGACCGGGGGGTATTCCGTGCTGGGCGTCGTCAATAATGGCCAGCCGATGGACGTGCGCTTCGACCGGATTCGTGTCGAGGCAGTCAGCATTGCCTCTGGCCGTACCTCGTCCGTCCATGCATTCTGGACCGACGCGAGCGGTCCCACGAACAAGGTCACGTATACCAACTGCGTCGTCGTGGGCTGGACGGGGACGGGCGCGACGCATCGCGGATTCACGAAGTATCCCGGGACGACGGGCAGCGTCCGCATTTACAACGGCACGGCGTACGGCTGCGGGATTGGCTTCGCGAGCGATGGCAACGGAATGATCGTCAAGAACTGCGGGGCCGCGAACTGCGCGAACGGCTTCAACGGCACGTTCGACGCCGCGTCGACCAACAACGCCAGCAGCCTCGCCGCGGACGCCCCCGGAACGAATGCACGGAACAGCGTCACGCCCACGTTCGTGACCGCGCCGAGCAACCTCCACCTTGCGTCAGGCGACACAGCGTGGACCGATCGCGGCGCTGACCTGTCTACAGACCCGCTCTTCCCATTTTCGACCGACGGCGATGGGGCGACGCGAACGGGCACGTGGGAGGTCGGTGCAGACGGATAGAGTACAGCGTGTCGACTTCACTCGCTCGTAGCGCCGTCCTCCTCCTCGTCGCCGCTACTTCGCTGGCGGCGCAGAACGTCGCCATCACTGGCGCCACCATCATCGACGGTACCGGCAAGGCGCCCATAACCGATGGCGTCGTGGTCATCACCGACGGCCGCATCTCCGCAGTCGGCAAGGCGGGGACGGTCCAGGTACCTGCGTCAACGCGCACCGTCGACGCGCGTGGGAAGTACGTCATCCCCGGCTTGATGGATGCCAACCTGCACCTGTTCCTCAACCTCGACCTCGAGACGCTGATCAAGTACGAAGGGCGTTACCACGAGGTCGCAATAGAGGGCGCGCAGATCGCGCTCAAGAACGGGCTGACGACCGTTTTCGACACCTGGGGCCCGCGCGATGCGCTCATCAAGGCGCGCGACATGATCAACTCGGGCCAGCAGCAAGGCAGCCGGATTTACCTCGCCGGGAACATCATCGGGTTCGACGGCCCGCTCTCGGCCGACTTCCGCCTAACGGCGGCGCCTTTCGTGAGCAAGGCGTTCGCGAAGCGACTCAACGAGGAATGGGAGCTCGGCACTGGTCGCAAACTTCTGTGGATGTACCCGCAGGAGGTGCGCGACTCGATCAGGAAGTACGCGGCGAGCGGAGTGGATTTCCTCAAGTACGGTGCGAGCGGTCACGTCGACATGAACTTCCTGACGTTCTCGCCGCGCGCGCAGCAGGCCATCGTCGAGGAAGGACATCGGGCGGGAAAAACGGTCCAGGCGCACGTTACTTCGCCTGAGAGCGTCGACCTCGCTGTCGAAGCGGGCGTGGACATCCTCACGCACGGCGATATGTCAGGGCCGACTCATACGATCGCCGAAGAGACGTTGAAGAAAATCAAGGCGAAAGACATTTCCGTGTCGGTGCTGGCGGTGACGAAGCGGCATCGCGAGGGGATCGAGAAGAACATGCCGGAGGGCGTGCTCACGCCGTTCTACAGGATCTCGCACGAGAACATCCGAAATTTCGTCAAGTACGGCATCCGGGTCCTCGTGTCGACCGACGCTGGCATCGAGCATCCGATTCTGCGCGCCGAGTCGCGCACCATAGCGGCCGATACGATCGAACCGCGGGTGAAGCTCGGCGAGGGTCACTTCAATGCCCTCTACGCGCTCGAGGAACTGGGGATGGACCGCATGGAGATCCTCAAGACGGCGACGAGCAACGTTGCGCACGCGTACAAGCTTCGCGACCTGGGGACGCTCGAGGTGGGAAAGATCGGCGACCTGGTGATCCTCGACGCGGACCCATTGCAGAGCGCGCGCAACTACCGACGCATCAGCACGGTCATCAAGGACGGCAAGGTGGTTGACCTTGGCGCGTTGCCGGCTGCGCCGCTGATCTCCGCGAAGACGAAGTCGTAGCGGTGTGGCGGACGCCCCTCTTCTCTTGACAGCTACAGAAGCGCGGCGCATCTTCTTTCGACAGCTACAGAAAGCCTCCTGTCGACGTGCGCCGTGGCCATCCGATCTCAGACTGACGCCCTCCGGGGCTCGCTCGACCTGCTGGTGCTCAAGACGCTCTCCCTCGCACCCATGCACGGGTGGGGGATCAGCCAGCGAGTCCAGCAGATCTCCGACGGCGTGCTCGAGCTGAACCAGGGCTCCCTGTATCCCGCGCTCCAGCGCCTCGAGAAGGACGGCCTGATCACGAGCGAGTGGGGCACAACCGACAACAATCGCCGCGCACGCTATTACCGGATCACCGCCTCGGGCCGAAGGGCGTTAGGCGACGAGCTGGATAGCTGGCGCCGCTTCGCCGCCGGCCTCGAGGCCGTGCTGCGTACGTCCTGACTTGCACGACTGACCGAGGTCGCGGCCTCCGTGTCGCCGCGGCCTCCGATTCGGAGCATCCCATGAGTTGGTTCGACGCGGCGCGCACACGCGCGCGGCTGTTCCTGTCCCCCCGCGCGAGCGAGTCTCGCACAGACGAGGAGTTCCGCTTCCACCTCGACATGGAAACGGCCCGCCTCGTGCGCGAGGCGGGCGTTTCTCACGACGAGGCGCGTCGCCGTGCGCTCGCCACGTTCGGCGGTGTGCACAACCACCGAGAGTCCATGCGCGACGGGCGCGGCACCGCGTGGTTCAGCGGCTTGTCGCTCGACCTGAAGCTGGGCTTCCGTATGCTCGTCAAGTATCCCGGGCTCACGCTCATCGGCGGTCTTGCGATGGCGTTCGGCATCTGGTTCGGCGCCGTCACGTTCCAGATGTTCGGCATGATCACGACCACCAAGCTGCCGCTCCCGGGCGGCGAGCGCATCGTGAGGGTCGAGGTCTGGGATTCGAAGGCCCTCGGTGAAGAGGACCGCACGCTGTACGACTACCAGCTCTGGCGCTCCGCGCGGTCGCTCACGGACCTCGGCGCCTATCGCGACGTGGGAGCCAATCTGGTGGGGGCCGACGGCGGCGCGAAGCCCGAGAAGGCGGCTGAGATCACGGCGTCCGCATTTCGCATCGCCCCCGATCGTCCCCTGCTCGGCCGCGTGCTCGACGAGTCGGACGAACGCGCCGGCGCGTCGCCCGTGGTGCTGCTCGGCCACGACGTCTGGGTCGAGCGCTTCGATCGCGACCCGCGGATCGTCGGACGCAACGTCCAGATCGGGAACGGCTTCGCGACGGTCGTCGGTGTGATGCCGGACGGGTACGCGTTCCCGATGTCGCACGAGCTGTGGCTGCCGCTGCGCACGGACGTCCCCGGCCTGGAGCCGCTGCGCGGCGGCGCCATCACGGTCTTCGGCCGCCTCGCGCCCGGCATGACGTTCGAGAGCGCGCAGGCAGAGTTCACGGCGTTAGGCAGGCGGCTCGCCGCGGAACTTCCAGCGACGCACGCGCAACTCCAGCCGCACGTGCTCCCGTACACGCAGTTCTCGGTGAACGACACCGACATGAAGGCGATGATGGGGCTGACCTACTTCTTCGTCGTCGCGCTCGTGGTGGTGGTGTGCAGCACCGTGGCGCTGCTCCTCTTCGCCCGCGCGGCGTCGCGGGAGACAGAGCTTCTCGTT
>DATCGG010000538.1:0-8799 GCA_036509075.1 Gemmatimonadaceae bacterium | reverse complement strand
ACTTTCAGGTTCAGACATGTCTCCTAACGACGCTGTCATCGTCTCGGCCGTCCGCACCGCCGTGGCTCGCGGCAAGAAGGATGGCTCGCTTGCGAACGTTCACCCGGTCGACCTCTCCGCCGAGGTCCTCACGGCGGCCGTCAACCGCGCCGGGATCAAACCGAGCGACATCGACGACGTGCTCTGGGGCTGTGCCATGCCCGAGGCGTCGCAAGGATTGAACGTCGCGCGACTGTCCGTGCTGCGTGCCGGCTTTCCGGTCGAGGTGCCCGCCACGACCGTCAATCGCTTCTGCTCTTCCGGTCTCCAGACGGTGGCGATGGCCGCCCAGGCTATCATAAGCGGCATGGCCGAAACCGTCGTGGCAGGCGGCGTGGAGATGATGAGCCAGGTCCCCATGTCCGGGTTCCACACGCGACTCAATCCGGCGATGACCGAATCGTACATCGGGATGGGATTCACCGCCGAGCGCGTGGCCGAGCGATGGCAGGTGAGCCGTGGCGACCAGGATGCGTGGGCGTTAGGCAGTCACGAGAAGGCCGCGCGGGCGTGGCAGACCGGCCGTTTCGGCGACCAGATCGTCCCGATCCGGGCGGAGCGCGTGAATGGCCAGGGGACCGCCGAGCAGGTCGAGTTCTGCCGCGACGAGCTCGTACGCACCGACACGACGCCCGAGAAGCTCGCGAAGCTCCAGCCCGCGTTCAAGGTCGGCGGAACGGTCACGGCCGGCAATGCGAGCCCCTACTCCGATGGCGCCGCCGCGCTCGTCGTCATGAAGCGCGCGCGGGCCGACGCGTTAGGCATCACGCCGCTGGCCCGGTTCGTCACCTTCGCGGCGGCCGGTGTCGAGCCCGACATCATGGGCGTCGGCCCGATCAAGGCCGTGCCCAAGGCGCTCCGCCTTGCCGGCATGTCCCTGTCCGACATCGATCTCATCGAGTTCAATGAGGCGTTCGCGTCGCAGATCCTGGCCTCGATGCGAGAGCTCGGGATGCCCGAAGACCGCGTGAACGTCAACGGCGGCGCGATCGCGCTCGGCCACCCGCTCGGCGCAACCGGCGCCAAGCTGACCACGCAGCTCATCCACGAGCTGAAGCGGCGTGGTGGCGGGCGCGGGCTCGTCACCATGTGCGTGGGCGGGGGTATGGGCGCCGCCGGCATCTTCGAGGTCGCTGCCTAACGCCGGACCTCGGTGCGGGGGGCACCTAGGTCATCCAGCCGCCATCCACGACGTACACTCCGCCGGTGCAGTAGCTCCCCGCGTCCGACGCGAGAAACAACGCGAGCCCCGCGACGTCCTCGGGCGTGCCCAGGCGTGGCAGCGGCTGGCGCGCGAGCTGCGCGGCCACCCCCGCGTTGTCCCGCCACATCGGGGCGCTGAAGTCGGTCTTGATGAGGCCCGGGCAGATCGCGTTGGCGCGGACGTTCTGTGCGCCCCACTCGAGCGCCATTGCCTTGGTGAGCGAGATGAGCGCAGCCTTGCTCGCACTGTAGACGGCGAGGTCGTGGTCGGGCCTGAGGCCGTCGACGCTCGACATGTTCACGATCGAGCCACCGCCTCGCGCCGCCATGATCGGCAGCGCGCGACACGCCAGCTCGAGCGGAGCCTTGACGTTCACCGCCATGATCTTGTCGAACGCACTCTCGGTCATCGACGTGAGCGGCCCATAGAGCGGGCTCACGGCGGCGTTGTTCACGAGGATGTCGATGCCTCCAAGCTCGCTCGTCGCGTGGGCGATCAGCGCCCGCGCTTCGTCCAGGCGTCCGACGTTCGCCGGGAAGCCCCGCGTCGTTATGCGTTCGGCTTCGAGCGCCTGCACCGTCGCCGATACCGCGTCCGCTTTTCGGCTGCTGATGACGACGGCGGCGCCGGCGCGGCCAAGCTGAAACGCGATGGCGCGCCCGATGCCGCGAGTTGCACCGGTAATGACGGCGACGCGCCCGCTCAGATTGAATCGTGAATCACTGGTCATGCGGGGAAAGTGGATTCGCCGGCCCCCAGATCAAAGGGGTCGAGGAGGGATGGGGGATGCGGGATGGGGGATGAGGGTTAACAGCGCCCTCATCCCCCATCCCACATCCCTCATCCCTCAGCGAATCACCTGCACCCGCTGGCCGTTGCGGTAGATCTCCACGGAGTCGGCGCGGCCGTCGCGATCGTTGTCGCGCCAGACCTGCACGATGTTGCCGCTGCCGTCGTACCACGTCGCGACTTCAGGAACGCCGTCACCGTTTGCGTCCGTCGTCTCCGAACGCAGCGAGCCCCGCCCGAGCCAGTTCTGAACGTCCACCGTGCGAACGCCAACTCGGATCAACGAAGCCCCCGTCATCGCCGGCAGGCGGGACGGATACTGGCTTCGATCGATCGTCCCGCCGTTGTTGCCGGGGTATCCGCCGTTGTTACCCGGGTACCGGCCATGGCTGTCCGGATAGTCCCCATGATGCGTGTCATCGCGCGTCCGAACGCCCGAGCGGACCTCCGGGTGGTAGTCGCACCAGCCATCGCGGTTGTTGTCGACGCAGGTCGGATCGTACGGATTGCCGTTCGCATCGCGGGGGTAGTCGCGACGACTGTCGCGCCGATCGCTGCGATCGTTGCGGTCGTCATACACGTTGCGGTCACGACGGCTGGTGTTGTCGCCCCAAATGATTCGCGAATTGGGCGGCTGGTTGCGAACCGCGGTCTCGCAGTCCGTCGGTGCCGGCTGGTGTCCCGGCGGAACGCCGTCAATCCAGATGCGGCACATCCCCGCCGGCGGCCGATGACCCGGCGGGACATTGTCGTTGTTCTTGTTACGGCCGCGCCCCTGTGCACTGGCCGTCCCTGCCGCGGCGCCCAGCACCGCTATGGCTAAGATGACGCTTGATGCTCTCATCGCTCGATCCCTCCTCCGAAGTGCCTCGCCCAGGCGGCGAGACACCATCGTGTAGAGCAGGTGAGGTGCCACGTGGCCTGCCGAGAGTCGACGATGTATTCCCAATTACCACAATGACTTACATAGCTGAGTCGGTTGCTGGCTGTACCATGGAACGTCCGCTACGCAGGACCATCCCGCGTCCGGTTTCGGGACACTTCGTCGGCGCCAGATTCGTGATATCCCGCCTCCCGCGGGTCGCCCATGATCCCGGCTCCCGCTAGAATTCAAGGCTCGATTTCGCCTTCACCACATCTCTGACCGGGTCTCATGGCTACTGCCAACGCCACCCAGTACAAGGACCTCAAAGCGCCGTCCGCCGGCGAGCCAATCACGATGCGTGACGGCCGCCTCGACGTGCCCACCGAGCCGATCATCCCATTCATCGAGGGTGACGGGACCGGGCCGGACATCTGGCGCGCGTCGCAGCACGTGTTCGATTCGGCCGTGCAGAAGGCCTACGGCGGCAAGCGCCGTATCGCATGGTTCGAGGTGCTCGCAGGCGAGAAGTCCAACGAGAAGCTTGGCACCTTCCTGCCGGACGACACGCTCGTTGCGATGGACCGACACCTCGTGGCCATCAAGGGCCCGTTAGGCACGCCAGTGGGCGGGGGCATGCGATCGCTGAACGTGACCGTGCGGCAAAAACTCGATCTCTATGCGTGTGTTCGGCCGGTACGATGGTTCGAGGGAGTTCCCTCGCCCGTGAAACGGCCGCAGGACGTGGACATGGTGATCTTTCGTGAGAACACGGAAGACATCTACGCCGGCATCGAGTACAAGGCACAGACGGACGCGGCGAAGAAGCTGATCGCCTTCCTGCAGAACGAGATGGGCGTGAAGGCAATCCGCTTCCCCGAGACGAGCGGGGTGGGCATCAAGCCCATCAGCGCCGAGGGCACGAAGCGGCTCGTCCGCTCGGCGATCGACTATGCTCTGGCCCGCAAGGCGAAGAGCGTGACGCTCGTCCACAAGGGCAACATCATGAAGTTCACGGAGGGCAGCTTCCGCGACTGGGGGTACGAGCTCGCGAAGGAGGAATACGGCGCCGTGGACCTGGACGGCGGACCGTGGCAGCGCCTGCCTAACGGGATGGTCATCAAGGACGTCATCGCCGATGCGTTCCTGCAGCAGATCCTGACGCGGCCGACGGACTACGACGTCATCGCGACGCCGAACCTGAACGGCGACTACATCTCCGATGCGCTCGCGGCGCAGGTCGGCGGGATCGGGATCGCGCCGGGCGCCAACATCAACTACAAGACCGGGCACGCGGTCTTCGAGGCGACGCACGGCACGGCGCCCAAGTACGCGAACCAGGACAAGGTGAACCCGGGCTCGGTGATCCTGTCGGGCGAGATGATGTTCCGCTACATGGGCTGGAACGAGGTCGCCGATCTGATCATCTCGAGCCTCGAGAAGACGATCGCCCAGAAGCGCGTGACATACGATTTCGAGCGTCTCATGGACGGCGCGACGCTCACGTCGACGAGCGGCTTCGCGAAGGCGATGGTGGAGAATATGTGAACGCCTCCACCAAGTGACGTCAGCCGGTGGCCGCGATCGCCTGGATCTCGATCTGATACCCGTAGTGCAGGTCGTTCACGGGCACGACGGCGCGCGCCGGCTTGTGGCTCCCCATGACGCGGGCGTACGCCGTGTTCACACCGCCCCAGAGCTCGATGTCGGAGATGAAGATCGTCATCTGCAGGACGCGATCGAGCCCGCTGCCTGCCGCGACGAGGATCGCCTCGACGTTCCGAAGCGTACGCTCCGTTTGCTCCTCGATCGATCCGACCGGGCGATTCTTGTCCTTCGGATCGATCGGCAATTGGCCCGCGACGTACACGACACCGTTGTGCACGATCGCCTGTGAGTAGTGGCCCGCTGCCGTTGGTGCGTCGCGTGTCTCGATTACTTGCATGGTGGAGTTTCCTAGATGGTGTGGCCCGACGAAACGCGCGCGGGAAGTACGGTCCCGCGACATTCGCCGAAACCGATGCGCGTGAAGCCGTCGCGCTCGCAGAACCCTCGCATGATGACCTCGTCGCCATCCTCGAGGTAGCGACGCTGCTCGCCTGACGGCAGGCTAATCGGCTCCGTCCCGCGCCAGGTCAGCTCCTGCATACAGCCACGCGATTCCTTCGCGGGACCGGACACGGTCCCGCTCGCGAGGAGGTCGCCGGGATTGAGGTTGCAGCCGTTGCTCGCGTGATGCGTGACGAGCTGGGCAAGCGTCCAGTACATCTGGGTGAACCGCACGTGGCTCAGACGGTACGCCGGCGTTCCCGCGTCGCGCATGCGTGCCGAGCGAAGCCACACCTCGAGCTGGATGTCCACGCCGCCGCGGGTCTCATTCGCCGGCGACGAGAGATATGGCAGCGGCGCAGGATCGCCATCCGTGCGGCGGAACGCCGGCGCCCGAAAGGGTTCGAGCGCATCCATCGTCACGACCCACGGCGAGACCGACGTCGCGAAGTTCTTGGCGAGAAACGGACCGAGCGGCTGATATTCCCAGCCCTGCACATCGCGCGCAGACCAGTCGTTCACCAGGCAGAGTCCGAACATTCGCTCCTCCGCCTGCGCGATCGGGATGGGCTCACCCAGCGGGTTGCCGCGGCCCACGAACACTCCGACCTCGAGCTCGTAGTCGAGACGCTTCGTCGGCCCGAACGACGGTGCGGCGTCCGACTCGGCCTTCATCTGCCCGTGTGGCCTAACGACACCCGCGCCACTCGCGACGATGGACGAAGCACGGCCATGATAGCCGATCGGCACGTACTTGTAATTCGGCAGCAGCGGATTGTCCGGCCGGAACATGCTGCCCAGGTTCTTCGCGTGCTCGATCGACGCGTAGAAGTCCGAATAATCGCCGATGGCCGCCGGGACGAGCACCACCACGTCCGACGCTTTCACCAGCAGCTCAGAAGCGTGCGAGCGCGCCCGCCGGCCGGTCTCCGAATCCTCTCGCAGCGCGTCGACGAGGCCGGCCCGGAGCGCGCGGCGAGCGTTCGGACCGAGCGCCATCAGTGGATTGAGAAACCCGACCGCACACGCCGCGGCGGCCTCGCGAGCCGGTCCGTTCAGCAGCCCGAGTCGCACAGCCGCATCGAGCAACACTACGTCGTCGCCGATGGCGACAGCCGCCAGGTCCGCACCGCCCGGTTCCCGTCGCACGATGCCTAACGGGAGATTCTGGATCGGGAAATCAGTACCGGGGTCGTTCGCCGAATCCACCCACGAGCGGAGATCGGCACGGTGCGTTTCGTCGATCACGGCGAGAGCAGTCCGAGCGCGGTAAGGTCGTCGATCGGCTCGCGGAAGGAGCAGGATCCGAACGACGTGAGGAAGCGTCGTGATTCGGCGAGGCGATCGAGAGGAAGCCGGTGACTCCGCCACACCGCCTCCGTGCGGTTGAAGGTCACGGCGTTAGGATCGCTCTCATCGAGTAACACGCGAGCCTCGGCTTCGTCGAGGCCGGCCGCGAGAAATGCGGTCGCCAAAAAGACGTTCAGGAATCCGTACATGCGGCCACACGCACTGCCCGGCTCGTAGGTTAGCGGATACTCGCCGCGCAGCGGATGGTGAAGCCCCGCGGTCGCCTTGAACGGCACCGCCTCTCGGAGACACGTGGCGAGAAACCGGGCGACGTGGTCGCTCGCGGGGAATGCATCCGTGGTCGTCCCGCCGGTTCGAACCTTTGCGTACGCCCCCGCCCCGGCGATCGCCAGGACGAGAGGGGTGGGGTCTTCAGAGATCGGAATCTCCACGTATCGCTCGACGCTATCGGGAACCACTCGCATCGCCTGCCCGATCGCCTCCGGCGTCGAGGCACGCAATTCGACCGCATCGATGCCACGCCACCAACCCTCGCCATTCACATCGGCGCAGAATGCGCGCAGGCGTTCCACGTCCGCAGCGAGATCGGCCCCCAACACGACGCTGAGCCGGCGCTCACCCTGTCGGGAGCCTAACGGGTTCGAGGGCGCGTCACCCGCGGCCGCGGCCAGCTCGCGCAGCCGCGCCGCGGGCACGACGAACCGGCCTAACGCCCACGCATCGCTCGACGCGAGGTACGACTCGTACTCGGCGACGGCGCCTGGCATGTCCAGCTGGGCCGGTGGGAACAGGCCGGCATAGTCGATGGCGTGCGCGAGGAGCGTGCGCAGTGTCACTTCTTACCGTGCTTCTTCTTCGGCGCGAGGATCGTCCCGCGACACGTCGGCGCCCCGCACTGGCAGACGTAGATTTTCTCCCACTTCTCGTCCTCGGTCCCATCGCGCTCGTACTGGTAGTCGTACGTCAGCTCCTCGCCCGGCACGATGTCGCGAATGGCCTCGATGTAGATGTGTTTGCGTTCATCCACCGCCTCACAGTTCGGGGCGCAACTGTGATTGATGAACCGAGCGTCGTTGCCATCCACCGCGGCGTCAATGCACACCTTGCTGTCGACACTGAACAGGAACGTGTGGTGGCGCCCCATGCCGCCGTCGTCATAACGCCGATCGGCTTCCTCCGGGGAGATGCGTTCACCCGTGTACTCGATGATTCGCGTGCCCCGCTTGATCGGCCGAGTGGCAAATGCGCCCTTGCCTTGAATGCTGGAGCGCCGGAGGGCGAAATACTTGTTCGCTTGCTTCGTGGTAGACGGTTTGCGAGCCGCCGGTTCGGAGCGCTTGTGCCCCTCAGGTTTCGAGCGCGTGGTCGATGCCATGTCGAATTGAAAGTAGAGTCACGTGTCCTGTCGGTGAAAAGTATCGGCCCGGGCGGCAGACCGTATGCCACATAACGCATGGCAAACTGGGTGAACGCGAAGCATCTTGCGGTCCACCTCGCTTTCCGCGCCTGACGAGTGCGCAGCGCGGAACATTCACGAGGCTTGCAGTCTCCAACGCCTAGTAGCAGTCAACATCATACCGGAGGGAGTCGATGCTCACACGGCGCTTCTTTTTCACCGCGATGCTCGGAGTCGCGGTCGCCGCGTGCGGAGGTTCGAAGTCGCACTCCGCGCCGAGTCCGGAGCCGCGTACCACGATCAGCGTAGAGAATCAAGGCTTCTCGGACATGACCATCTACGCGATTCGCAGCGGACAGCGCGTTCGTCTCGGCCAGGCAACGGGGAATTCGACGTCGACGTTCACCATTCCCGCAAACCTCATATTCGGCGCAACGCCACTTCGCTTCCTCGCCGATCCAATCGGCGGAAATCGCTCACCGGTCAGCGACGAGATCACGGTGCAACCTGGTGATCAGGTGAGGTTGGTGATACCGCCGCGATGATCGCGCGCAGCGTGGCGATGTAAAAAGGGCCCGGTGATTTCACCGAGCCCCTTCGCATTCCTACACCGCGGTAGTTGGACCGCGTCGCTGTTACGGGTTTATCGGGAACGGCCCACGCGGCATCCCGCCAGGAGGAATCCTGCCGCTACCCCCCGGCGGCGGCATGTAGATCGGGAATCTACCACCGCGCCCCCGACCGTCCGTACGAGGGTCGCAGTGATCGATGCCGCCACCACCGCCACGAATGACGGCGACGCCAATGATCGTTCCGATCGCCTCGCCAATCCCACCAAGTCCACCGCCGCGTGATCCACCGCCAACTGCGCCGCTGCCCACATCCGTCGTCGCGGGGGCGGTACCCACCGGCGTCGGACGCGGCGTCGCCGCAACGACGGTCGGCGCCTCCACTGCTGGAGATGGCGTCTCGGTCGACGGCTCCGGCTGCGCGACTTCCACCTTGTTTTCAATCGCCGGTTCCGGCGACTTGGCAACCTGGCCCTCTCCTGCCGATGCGGGACGAGCAACCGGTTTGTGAACATTTCGCTTCCGGACGGGCGCACTCGTGGCAGGCGACTCGATGGCCGAGACGAATCGCGTGCGCTGA
>DATCGG010000537.1:0-3637 GCA_036509075.1 Gemmatimonadaceae bacterium | reverse complement strand
CTGCGAGCACTCGGGTTCGTGCTCCAGCAAGGTGCCACCGCTCCGGCGCGGGACTCGGTTCTGATCCCCGGACCGGTTCTCGTGCTCACGCGCAACGAACCGACCGACGTCGTCGTGCACAATCGCCTCGGGGAGACGACAGCCATTCATTGGCACGGTCTCGAGCTGGAGAGTCTGTCGGACGGCGTCGCCGGCTGGAGCGGGAATGCCAGCAGAACCGCGCATGCGATCGCCGCCGGCGATAGCCTCGTCGCGCATCTGTCGATGCCGCGCGCCGGGACATTCATCTATCACACGCATATGCGCGACCTGGATCAGCTCGCGTCCGGACTCTATGGCGCGATCGTCGTGCTCGAGCCGGGACACCGGTTCGACGCGCGCACGGATCACGTGTTCGTCTCCAGCTGGGATTGGGACTACGACAACGCCCCTCACGTGCTGGTCAATGGCGATTCGGTCTCGTCAGCGCCGATGGAGATGCGTGTGGGTGAAACGCACCGCTTTCGTTTCGTCAACATCGGTCCGGCCGACCCGATGTTCTATTCGCTCCGCCGAGACACGACAGTCGCGACCTGGCGGGCGTTGGCCAAGGATGGAGCCGACCTGCCTCGCGCGCAGGCGACGGAGCGGGCGGCTCGACTGTTCATCGACGTAGGCGAAACGTACGATTTCGAGTTCACACCAAAGCGCGCTGGCGAGTATGTCCTTTCGACCCCCGTTACACCCGAGGGTCTCAAGGGCCCGGTCTGGAGTCGGAGTATCATCGTTCGCTAGTCTGCCTGGTGGACCGGCGAGCACCGCGTCAATCCATCGTACGACGCGATCGCAGGTGACGTTCGCGTGCTCACGATGCGCAGTGTTCATTCGAACGCTCGCTGGTGCGTGTCGCGCGATGCCGTCGCGCGCTCGGCGGCGGAGCGCGCCAGGGCACGTGCTTCGGGGTCGGATTCAAGGGCACGGCTCCGAAGGAGATATACCGACCGCCCGACCCGCCGCCGAACGTAGCGATTCAGGGCCATGCGCGTTGACGGGTGGTCGCGCTATGCATAACGTCTGGCTCCATCTCTCACTTCGTCGGCGTCGATGGCGCTCCTGTCCTGTTACGAGTGCGGTGCGCAGATATCCTCGCTCGCGCCAGCATGCCCGCATTGTGGCGCTCCGGCGGTGCGCAACGAGGACAAGGTATCAGTCGCGCAGACCGTCGCTTCAGACCCCGCCGAACGGGAAATCCTGAGAGAAGGCGGAGTCCTCGTGACCTCACGCCGGTTCGTGGTCGGGCAGACCACATATGCAACCCGAGGCGTGACGTCGGTCGCCATGGCGCGCGAGTCTGTTTCAGGTACGAGTATCGGCACTGGGTGGATTATTTGCGGTCTGATCCTGCTGGTCACCGGCATAGTCGTTTTGCTCAGAGCATTAGCCGAGGCCACGTCGAGCACTGCGCTAGTCGCCGAAGGGTTCGTGGTTGCGGGGGCGCTCAGCGCCTACAAAGGCAACTCCGACAGCAAGGCACCGCAGGCCTTTCAGTTTGTCGTTCGCATGCGCAGCGCATCAGGTGAACAGCAAGTGTACGTCTCGCGCGACGAGGCGCATGTGCGGCGAATTGTCGCAGCGCTGACGGCTGCCCTCAGCACTTAGGGCGATCGCGATGCGCCGGTACCTCGCGGCGCTCGTGCGGAAAGCGCGCGAAGTGCTGACCGGGCGGCAACCTAACGACGTCCTGACCCACGTCACCCCGGGGCGAAACGCACGAAAACCGGCGTCGCGTCGAACGGATACATCGTTACGGCATCCTGCGGGAAGATCGCAGAGGCATGAAAGAGAGCGCCGTGATGCTTTCGGCAGTCGAGGCAGTGGCACACGCCGACGCGGTACGGCCGTCCCGACGCGACGATGCGGACGCTGCCGCACACGCAGCCGCCGGTGAAGCGCTCGGGTCCTTCCACGCTCATCCCGCTTTGCGACGGAAGTGGAGCGCCTGCACGCCGGACTTGAACCGCTGCGTCGATAGGAGCTCGAGATGCCGCGCACTCGACAGGCCATGAAACAACGTCGGCCCGCGGCCACTGATGATGGGATGAACGACGATGCGGTACTCGTCGATGAGCCCCAACTCCTCGAGCGCAGCCGCGAGCTTGGGCGCTCCGACGAGGACACCCCGCTCGGTCTTCGCTTTCAGCGCGGAGATCGCCTCGCGAAGGTCACCCTCCACCTTGATCGTGTTCTGCCACGGAAAGTCGCTCCGCGAGCCGGACACGACGTACTTCGCCTTCGCCTCGAGCTTCTGTGCCCACTCGCGCATCGCGCGCGGCGCCTTTTCGTCGCGTGCCACCGCGGGCCAGGCTCCCTCCATCAGCTCGTAGGTGTTGCGCCCGAAGAGCATCGCCCCGCTCTGATCCATGAGCTGCGTCCAATAGTCGTGCAGCTCGTCGTCCACGATCCCCTGAGTGTGATCGATGCACCCGTCCAAAGTCACGTTGAGACCGAAGGTGAGGAGGCCCATGGCGTGGGATTCTACGAAAAGCGCGCCCAGCGCGCAGCAGCCCGAGCCATCGACGCAATGCCCCATCCCCGGTGGGTATCGGCGCGCAGAAACTCGACACCATCGAATCGCATCCCGCCCGGCTGCGCGAGGACGCGCAGCAAACCAGACATGATCGCCGCGATCCCCCTTCGCCACTGCGCACTGCGCGCAACAACCGAATGCCTCCGACGCAATCCCCCCTCGCACCACGCGTCGCCCTGGTAGTCGGTCAGCGTCGGGCGGATCGCCTGTTCCCACGCTTCGCCCAGGGGCGGCCGCCAGACCCGTGCGCGTGGAGCGCGTCACCGTCGAGGCGGGCGGTCAGGCGGTCGTGGGTGCCGTCACGACGGCGCCGGCCCGAACGTCCGCAACCCCGGCTGCGTGGCAGGAGGGGGTTGGGCCCGATGGCTGACGCGAGTTACCCCATGCAAAGCCCGCTGCGGCCGATGCACGCGTCACCGCGATGCGGTGCGCGGACTCGTGGAGCCGGTTCCTGCCGCGCGCCAGCGATGCGTAATGGTCGGTGCCGAATGCACGGCGGGTGCTCACGAAGTGGCACCGCGCACGGCCGGTACCGACACGGACAGGCGACACGAGAGGTGATCGCGATAGGCCGGTACGTTGCGGCGCTAATGCGCGAGGCGCGCGAGATGCTAACCGGGCTGTAAACCTAACGACGTCTCGCCCCGGCTATGCCGCGCTCAGTTCCGAAATCGGCGCCACAGCCTGACGACCGTTAGGACGAACCTGAGCGACCCAGCTGCGAAGACGACAGCCATCCCAGACACAAGCAAATAGGCGGCAGCCTCGGCGAGCGGACCCGTCGCGTCCGACCCAGCGATCAACGCGAGGACAACCCCCAATGCCACTACGGCAAAACCGATTGCCGCGACGCGGAACGCGGTATCGATCCTACCGAAGACCGAACTAAGAATGCGACGTGCCGGTATCTTGGTCATGAGAGCCAATGCTTTCGTGGACTTGCTCGGTTAGTCACACGATCGAACTGATCAGCCTCGGCGACACCGTCAGGCGCACACCAGGTACAGGGCTAAAGCTCTTTCTGAAACGCCATCCCATTTGGACCTCAGAGCCAGTTGACTGAGAGTGCAT
>DATCGG010000536.1:0-19362 GCA_036509075.1 Gemmatimonadaceae bacterium | reverse complement strand
GCGGGGGCTCCGACGCTGAGAAGGCCTACGCAATCGAGCTGGTGCCAGATCGTCGTGGCGATTCGAGACGGGACACGCGCCTAGCGGCGGCGCGGCGCAGAGAACGTAAGCGGCGGCGCAATAGTGGCATACGCGAAGGCGAAAATCTACATGCGCGCGTCGGGCGTCGGTAGGAGCCGGCTTGACCGGTCGAGCCCGTCCACGTAAGCTCAAGTCCATGCGTTGCTTGAACTTCGCCGCCGCCGTGGCGATTCTCCCCATTGCCGCGAGCGAAGCGCAACGCTTCCCGGGCCGCGATTTGCTCGATTTCCCGATCGGGACTTTGGCCGAGGCCCCGGCGCTCGCGCTCGACACGGGCGATGGATTCCAGAACCCGGCGGCGATTCGGCTTGCCGAAGGCACGAGGGCGCGCGGTACCGCCATTGCGCTCAATACAGGAACCGATCGCGGAGTCAGCTCGCAGCTCATCGCCGTCGCAGCGAACCTCCCGAGTCGGTTCACCGTCGGGTTGTCCGCGGTGCACTCGGGAATCAGCGGGATCGCGCCGACGGCTGACGATCCGGAGCCGGTCGGCGGCGACATTCCGTACGGGACGTTCGTGGTGTCGCTGACCGGGGCTCGCGAATCGACCCGTCATATCACGTCCGGCGTAGCGGTTCGCTATCGCACGGGCGAAGTCGACGGCGTGAATCGCTCCACGTTCGGCTTGGACGGTGGCCTGCTGGTCGATCATCTGTTCGGACTCGACGCACGCTTCGGCATCTCGAGCTACATGTGGGGGCCTGGCGCTGGCGAAGGCCAGGACGCCTCGTACTCCGGCGCACTCGATACCCGCGTAATCGGAGCGGACTCTACGCATCAGGCACGACTCGGCTATTCGTACACCGCCGGTGAGGGCGCCTCGGGCGGGCATTACGTTTTCGCGTCAGGGCGATACGCTCGCTGGATCGCCCGAGTGGGCGTCGCCCGAACGTCGGCGTTCGGCACTAGCGACACCTCGCTTCGACTCGCGCTCATCTTGCGGTATGCGCGATACACGGTCGGCCTTTCGCGCGAAGAGAGCGCGGGCGGGTTCGATCCGACCTACCAGTTTGTTCTCAGTGGGGTCTTCCGGTGAAAACCAACCTGCTCAACCTCGAGCCACGGGCGGCCACGCAGGCCGTGCGCGACTTCGCAATCGCGCATGGAGAGCCGGGCTACCGCGGCGATCAGGTGGTTCGTCGACTGTGGCACACGCCCGTCTCGACGTTCGAGGAGATGACTGAGCTGCCCAAGACGTTTCGCACCGCGCTCGACCAGACCTTCATCATCCCGCGACTCGAGATCGCGTCTCGACAGAAGTCGACCGACGGCACCGAGAAGTTTCTGTTTCGCCTGCACGACGGTCAGCACATCGAGACGGTATCCATTCCCGAAGGCGATCGTTTGACGTTCTGTGTCTCCTCGCAGGCTGGCTGTGCGCTCCGTTGCGCCTTCTGCGCGACCGGGTTGATGGGCTTTGCGCGTAACCTCGAGACGTACGAGATCGCCGGTCAGGTTCGCGAGCTCGCCCTGCTCGATCCGCCGCTGATCGCGAGCAACATCGTGTTCATGGGGATGGGCGAGCCCCTGCTCAATTGGGTCGCCGTCGACAAAGTCCTAACGATTCTCAACGACGCGCAGGGCTTCGGCATTGGCGCGCGACACGTCACCGTGTCGACCGTCGGTGTGCTGCCTGGTATCGAGGCGCTCGCGGCGCGGCCGGAACAGTTTCGCCTCGCGATATCGATCCATGCGCCGAGCGACGAGTTGCGGCACACGCTCATGCCGATCAACACGAAGTATCCCCTGGCCGACGTGATTGCGGCCGCGGGCCAGTTCGACCGGCGCGTGACCTTCGAGTACGTCATGCTCGGCGGCGTGAACGACGGGCCTCGAGAGGCCAGCGAGCTCGCTGCGCTGGCCCGGGACTGCCGGGCGTTCGTGAACCTGATTCCACTTCATCCCGGCGGCGCCGGCAACTTTACGCCCACGAGCGCCGACGACATTCGCCGCTTTGCCGGGTGGCTCCGGCGCGAGGGCGTCGAGGTCGCGATCCGGAAGAGCCGCGGCATGGACATCGCGGCCGCGTGCGGCCAGCTACGGGCTGAACGGCTGGGGCGGCGGCCGCCACGAGACGCCGAGCACCACCGTGACGTCCACGTAGCGTGACGAGTCCGGCCGCGCCTCCACGCGCGTGCCGCCTAACGCCTCGCCGACGAGGCGCGCCCATTCCAGATGATTCGATCGGTCCAGCACGACCGTCGAGTCCTGCGTCCGGTCGCTGGTCGCATAGGTAACGACATCGAACCCGCGGTCACGCAGAAGTCGCGTCGCGCGTCGCGCGAGGCCTCGGGTCTTCGTCGCATTGATGATTTCGACGCGCACACGCGCGTTGGCCGGCGCCGTCACTTCCTTCTTCGCGACGAGCCGCGCCAGCGGCGTGGCCGGAACCGGAGTCGGTCGCGTCCGGGCCGTCCAGATCGCAACGGCGACACCAACGACCGCGACCGACAACGCCCCGATGAGCAATCGGCGTGTGGGGGTCATCGGATACTGTTCCAGAGGTCCGCGGTTTCGGGAAACAGCATCTTCCCTTCGCGAACGGTCCATTCGATGCGCGTCCGAACCACCTGTCGGAATACGCCATCGAAGTCGGTCGTCGCGTGGGCGGCGAGAAACGCGCGGTCCGCCTGGAGGAACGGTCGGCCCGGCTCGAGAAAATCCGCCATGTAGAGCGCTTTCCCGGTGCGCCCCCAATGGGCGCTGCCTAACGTGTGCCAGCGGATGGCCTCGAGCACATCGGCACGCGTTTCCCCTTCCGCTGCGAGTTTCCCGGCGACGGCTGGCCCGTGCAGGATGTGCCACGGCCGCTGCGCGTCGCCCGTGAGACGCCGAAGCTCCTCCTCGTCGGCGTCGCGGAGCGCATCGTGAAGCACCCCGACGTCGTGCCACGCCTGCCGCTCGTCCGGCGTCAACGCGAGCGACCGGGCCCATTGGTCCAGCAGCGCGGTCACGCGGGCGATGTGCGCACGCCGCTTGTCCGTGACGCGCGCCCACGGCGGCAACACCACCTCGGTCACAGTAGCCGCACGGCGGCCGTCGTCCGCGCTCACTCTGCCTCGCCGAGGATCATGTTGTCGATGAGACGCGTGGGGCCGACTCGCGCGGCGACGATGGCCACGCTGTCAGCCCTGGCCGTGTCCACGGGTTTCATCTCGGTCGAGTCCACCACCGCGAAGTAGTCGAGACGCACATCCGGATAGGTCGCGAGCGTCTCACGACCGACGTCGGTGAGCCGTGAGCCGCGCCGTTCGCCTGCGGCGAATGCTCCGGTCGTGGCGCGTAAACTCTTCACCAGCGCGAGGCCGTTCGCGCGCGCCGAGGCGTCGAGGTACGTATTCCGGCTCGAGAGCGCGAGGCCATCGCGCTCTCGGACCGTCGGTACCACCACCATCTCGATGGGGAAGTTCAACTCGCGCACCATCCGCCGAATGAGTGTCGCCTGCTGATAGTCCTTTCGACCGAACACCGCGACGTCGGGCGCAACGATGTTGAACAACTTTGCCACAACCGTCAGCACGCCGCTGAAATGGCCGGGCCGAACCTCGCCTTCCCACCGGGTTGGCAACTCGTCGGCCGTGACGCGCAGTGAAGGTGGAGTCGGGTACATCTCGGCGACTGATGGCAGAAACAACAGGTCCACGCCTCGCCCTTCCGCTTTAGCAGCATCCCCGCTCACGTCTCGAGGGTAGCGCGAGAAGTCTTCGTTCGGACCGAATTGCGTCGGGTTGACGAAGAGGCTCATCACCACGCAACCCGTGGTGCGCTTCGCTTCGTCCACCAGCCGCAGATGCCCTTCGTGCAGGAAGCCCATCGTCGGGACAAATCCGATCCGCGCGCCTGCTGCCCGCGCCGTCGAGATCGCCGCGCGCAGCCCGGCGATGGTATCGATCTGCCTCACGAGTCAGAAACTGTGGTCGGTGTCCGGATATCGGCCGCCACGGACGTCCTCGGCGAAGTGACGCATGGCCGAGCGCACATCACCCGCGAGCTCTGCGTAACGCCGCAGGAACTTCGGCTTGAACCGATCGTTGAGGCCGAGCAGATCGTGCAGCACCAGCACCTGGCCATCGCAGTCCACCCCCGCGCCGATCCCGATCGTTGGGATGTGCACGGCCGCTGTGACGGTCTTCGCAACCGCCGCGGGCACGAGCTCGAGCACTAGCGAGAACGCCCCCGCGTCCTCGACACGTCGCGCTTCCTCCACCATTCGCTCCTGATCACCAGGTCCGCGTCCCTGTACGCGAAAGCCGCCGAGCGTGTTCACGGACTGTGGCGTGAAACCAAGATGCCCCATCACGGGAATGCCGGCGCGTGTCATCGCCTGAATTCGCGCAGCAATATCGGCGTCCCCGCCTTCCACTTTCACCGCGTGCGCGTTCGTCTCCTTCATGATTCGGCCGGCGTTCCGAAGCGCATCCTCGGTGCTCACCTGATAACTCATGAACGGCATGTCGACGACGACCATGGCGCGCGAGATGCCGCGTCGTACGGCGGCTCCATGGTGGATCATCTGCTCCATCGTCACCGGCACTGTCGAGTCGAGACCGAGGATGACGTTCGCCATCGAGTCGCCGACGAGGATGAGATCGGCGCCACCTTCTTCGGACAGACGAGCGAACAGCGCATCGTAAGCCGACACCATAACGAGTCGCTCACCACGCTGTTTCTTCGCCAGCACCTCACGCACCGTGATGCGCGGGCCCTCCGCGTTTCCGCTAGTCATCGACGCTCTGCCTCATCGCCTCACGGAGCTCTGTGAGCTCCCGGTGCCAGAACGAACGCTCGGCAAGCCCCGGGTGTGGAATGACGAGGTCCGCGGTGTGCACTACGCGATCGTCGAAGAGCACGATGTCGAGATCGAGCGTGCGCGAGCTCCATCGGGGGCCGCGGACCCGGCCCGCGTCGGCCTCGATTTCGTGGAGTCGCGCGAGCAGCGCGTCCGGTTCCAGCGTCGTTTCGACGGCGAGCATCTGGTTCAAGTAGGGCGGTTGAGCGAGTCCACCGAGCGGCGCCGTCTCCTCGACTGCGGATGCACCGACCACGCGGCACTCCGGAATGGCGTCGATGGCGTCTCGTGCGCGCGCCAGATACACGTGACGCTCGCCCAGGTTCGATCCGAGCGCGATGTACGCGATCTCGCTCACGCGGCGGAACGTAGAAACCGCTGACGACGGTGTCAATTCACGCTGACTGCAGCGACGCGATCAATTCGCGCTGGCCACCTTCACGCGCGCGATGCGCCGAGTCAGATCGCTCAGGTCCGCCGCCACCTCGCGGAGCTCGTGCGCCGCACCCTCGAGCTCGCGCAATGCGCGCGCCTGGTCGGACGCGGAGCGTGTGACGTTCTCGGCGCCTTCACGGTTGCGGCGCGAGATCTCGGCGATGCGCGCCACGCGCTCACTGAGCCGGCCGACCTCGGATTCCTGCACGCGTGACGTGTCCGCGATCCGCTGCCCCCAGGTCAGGCTGGCCGCCGTAGCTTCGACGATCGCATCGAGCGCCGTACGCGCCGTTTCCGAGAGCGACTCGACGTCGCTCATCATCGTCTGTCCGCGACTGACCTGTGATGCGACCTGGCGCATCTGGTCCTCGAATCCCGTGACGATGTCGCCGGCGTCCTCCGACGCGCGTGCGCTCTGCTCGGCGAGCTTTCGCACTTCATTGGCGACGACGGCAAACCCCTGCCCCTGCTCGCCCGCGCGCGCCGCCTCGATCGCCGCGTTGAGTGCGAGCAGGTTGGTCTGGTCAGCAAGCTCCTTGATGACGGCAATGAAGTCGGTGATGCGTCGTGTGCTCTTGGAAAGACCGCCTATCTGCACGGCGCTCTCGCCCACGAAGCGCTTCGCGTTCACGAGCCGCTCGATGGCCATGCCGATCGTATCGCGATGCTCGGTCGCGATGCGCGTGGCGCGTTCGCTCGCGGTGGCCGCGTCACCGCCGTCTCGCGCGATCGTCGACGTCTTGTCGTGCAACGACCGCGCAACGTCGAGGCTCCGATCCGCTTGCTCGTTTTCCTCACCGATCCCGCGCGTGATCTCAGCGGCGTTCTGGGCGACGACCTCGGCACCCGAGCGCAGCGCCCGCGCCGAATCGTTGAGCGTGTCGAGCTGTGTTTCGACGCGCGCAAGCGCCGCGAGGAGCGGTTGCCGCAAATCCTGAATGTGGAGCGCGGTCGCGAGCTGGTTCGCGAAGCGCGCCACGAGCGCAGTCTCCTTGGGCCCATACGTGCCGCGCTTGTGGTGATCGAGCTCGACGACGCCGATCGGTCGGTCGCCGAACCGCAGAGGCACGACCGCGATACTCACGGCAGACGGATCGATCCCACGGGCGCGTGCGTCACGCGCGGCGTCGGAGATCACCACCGATTCGCCGGTGCTCATGGCTGTATCGCGGAGGCGACCGCCGTACGCACCGTTTTCTCTCGGCTCAGCGAGCAGTCCCTCACCCGCCCGGTAGATGAGCCGAAGCGAGCCACCGCTCAAGCGCCAGATCCGAAAGCCGTTCCAGTCGACAAGTCGGTTCGCGAGACGCTCGAGCTGCCGCAGCGACTCGGCGAGGTTCGCGTCGGACGCCACGACCTGCTCCATCGCGTGGATCTTGTTCAGCTCCTCCGCCGCGACGGCTTCCTCGAGGATGCGCTTGAGCAACAGCCCGGCGAACACGAGCACGAATGCGACCGCCACCCACCCTGCCCAACCGACGCTCGCGATCGCAATGAGCGATGCCAGGACCGCGATCGTCCCGGTGCCGAACGCGATCACCTCGTAGCGCAGAATCAGGGAGCGCTCGTCGGCGTACAGCTTGTTGCGGATCAGCAGCGTGCAATAGAGGAGCCCGCGGCTGAACAGGAAATGCACGGCGAGCAGCAGCGCGACCGCAGGAACCAACTCCGTCGTCATGCGGCCGACGTCGGTGCCGCCGTTCAGGGCCACGAACCAGGCGTAGAACCCGAACGCCGCGAACAGCGCCAGCGCCTCCCGGCCCGCATTGATGGCGCTCGCCGCGGGCGCTTTCCGGAGCAGCCACCAGTCGGCGATGAAGACGCCCAGATACATGCCTAACGCCGTGCCCGGTGCGCCAATGATGACCGCGCCGCCCGCGGCGACCATCCCGAGCAGGTTGAGCGCCGAGTACTTGGTGAGCGGAATCTGGAACGCGCGCAGCAGGAGCGACGCGACGATCGTCGCCGCCACCGCGACCGGCTGCGAAATCCATCGTGGGTCGAGAGCCAGCGCCACGAGCAGCAGCACTGTGCCGATGCTCGCGACGAACCGGGCGTACAGCGACAGGAACCGATTCATCTCGAGTCGCGGCGTGAGGCGACGGGTGGAATCATGAGCGGAGTAGCATGCGCTCAGATGGCGTCGAGGGCCCGGCGGAGCGTGGACACGAGCTCGGTCGCGGCGTCCACCGACTTGTCTGCCGCCTGCACGATCGCGCTTCCAACGACAATGCCGTCGGCGACTCGGCCGACCGCCGCGGCCTGCTCGGACGTCGAGATGCCGAAGCCCACACAAACCGGCAGCGTCGTTGCCTGACGGAGGCGCGCGATGGTGTCCGGCAGCTCCGCCGGCACGTCGGTTCTGAGCCCCGTCACGCCCCGACGGCTAATGAGATAGACGAATCCGCTCCCGTGCGCCGCGATCTCCCGCATGCGCTCGAGCGGCGTGGTGGGCGCGACCAGACGCACGAACCCGAGCGGCCCGTTGCCTAACCATTGCTCGCGCACCGGGTCAGCACCGACCGGCAGGTCCGTGACCAACACGCCGTGCGCCCCGGCGGCCGCCGCGCGGTCCAGCACGTCGTGTCCGGCGGCGATCAGCGGGTTGAGATATGTGAACAGCACGATCGGCGTGCGGATGCGCGCATCGCGGATGAGATCGAGCGTCCGCGCGAGCGTCATGCCGTGATCGAGGGCGCGCTGCGAGCTTGCCTGAATGATCGGACCATCCGCCATGGGATCGGAGAACGGGATGCCGAGCTCGATGACGTCCGCGCCGGCGGACTCGATCCCACGGAGCAGCGCGACGGAGGACGCCGGATCCGGATGACCCGCGGTGACGTAGCAGACGAGCGCGCGGCGCCCTTCGGCGCGCAGCGCGGTCATGCGCCGGGTCAGGGCGTCAGACGAAGTAGTCGCCGACGTTGATGCCATAACGGTCGGGGTTCTCGGTCTTGATGATCGTACGCGCAAACGCGCCGTCTGCATTCTGCTCGGTCAGGTCGACGTTGCGTCCCGGGTACGCGATGTTGCCGCGCTCGTCACTCACGATTCGGACGATCGGCCTCGACACGGCCTCGGGGTTCGGATTCGCCGAATGGACGATCGCAAGCTCGAACGTATCGAGAACCACGAGGGTGCCGACCGGATAGATCCCGAGCAGGTTGATGAAGGCTTTCACGACGACCGAATCGAATCCGCGCCGCGGGTTGTCGCGCATGCCCGCGAGCACCGCCGCCGGCGACAGGACATCGGTCTTGTACACGCGCCGCGACGTGGCGGCGTCGAAGCCGTCGGCAACCGCCACGATCTTGCTGAAGATACTCAGCGTTCGCGGCCGGACATTCTTCGGATAGCCGGTCAGGTCGCACTTCATGTGGTGCTCGTAGGCCACCGTCATCGCGCGATACGGCAGCTCCTGCTGCCCCCGCAGCTGGAAGAGCGTGAGAAGCCCCATCCATGGGTGGGCGGCGATGAAGCGCCAGTCGTTGTCATTCAGCTGCTCGACCTTGTTGAGCACGTCAAGCGGCACGCGCGACTTTCCGACGTCGTGAAACAGCGCCGCGAGGCCAAGGTCGTAGAGTTGACGCTTGCTCAACCCGAGCCGGCGGCCAAGCGCCACCGCGAAGATGCAGACGTTCACGCTGTGCGTGAACGTGTACTCGTCGTAGTCTCGGATCGTCGTTAGGCCGAGCAGCGACGTTTCCTCGTTGAGGATCTGGTCGACGATGCCCTGCACCACGCGCTTGATCTTCTTGAGATTCACGCCTCGGCCCATCCGGACCGAGTTGATGACGTCCTTCGTCGCCGCGACGGACTGGCTGTAGGTGCGCTTCGCCGCTTCCTTCGACCGTTCGCGGAAATCGCCATCCTCGTCCACGCCCGATGGCGGCCCCACCTCCACCAGCGTCACGCCGCCAGCCTGCAGTCGGTCCATCACATCCACGAAGCGATCTTCCGCCTCGCCGGACGACGGCGCCTGCAAGGCCGACAGGAAGACGAGCCAGTCGCGCGGCCAAATTCCGGGCATCATGCGAGCGACCCCGACACCCGCCGCGCGGAACAGCGACAGGATCTGCGTGAAGCTCGCGTAGTTATCGAGGTCGAGCCGAAGTCGCGTCTGGTTGATCAGGATGAATTCATTCGTGACCCGCAGCTCGAACTCGCCTTCGCGTGTCAGGATCTCCGTCGTCACGGCGGTGAGGTCGTCGAGCGCTTTCTTGACCGCTTCGTTCTCGACCGGATACAGGCGAATGGCGCGCGTGGCGCCGTGGAGCGCGATGATGAACGACCGCCCTATCCGGCGGATGTACGGGTCACCAGCGATATCGTTCGATGAGGCGTTCGCGGTGCTCCGATCCAGGGCGTAGCGCTCGGGGGCCGTCATGCCGTTCCCCCGCGGAGCGCGCGGTTCACCGCATTCCGGACGAGCACCTCCTTCTCGTTGGCGGCGCGCCGCAGCGTGGCGACGGCCGCTTCGCTGCCCACTCGGCCTAACGCCATGGCGGCGCAAGCGCGAAGCTCCACGTCTTCCTTCTTACCGAACAGACCGCGCGAATTGAGCAGGCCGTCCAACAGCTTGACGCCTCCGTCACCGCACAGCGTCCCGAACGCCTCGAAGAACGCCATCTTTTCCGTGAGGTTCGCATCCTTGGCGAGCTTGCCCTGGATGGCAGCCTCGATCCTGGCCAGTGCGGGGCGATGCGCGCGCGCCGCGATCGCGCGGGCGGTCGCGACCCGGACGTCGCGGTGCGCATCGTCGATGGTCCGCTCGAGAAATTGCAGCGCGCCCGGCGAGCCGATCTCGCCTAACGCCTGGACGGCGGCGAGGCGCATCTGCACATCCGGATCGGTTGTGAGCTTCGCCAGCGCAGCGACCGCCGCGGTCGCGCGCACGGCGCCCGCGCGGCGAATCGCTTCGCGGGCAACATCGCGGTCGCTCGCGCCGATGAGCCGCACGAGCTCCGCGGTGTTCGCCATGGCGAGCCGCGCCGCGGCACTCTCGAGCAGGACACGCAGCCGCGGTGTCTGCGCCTTCGTGAGCCACGAGAACACGGTCGCGATGGCACCCACGCGGAGCTGGTCGAAGAGCTCGTTCAGGTCGTCCTGATCCGGAAGGTGCGACGCCTCGTCGAGCGACTGCAGGACCTGCGCGAGAACCTCGGGCTCACTCAATCGGTTCCGAATGTGGAGCAGCTGCTCCTTCTGCTCGGGGGTGATCTCCGGAGCGCGCTCGGACGTCTGAGACGTCTCGCGAAGCAGAAACGCAGCGGTCTTGAATTCACCCGACGACAGAATGTGCAGCATCAGCGTATCGAGTAGACCGGCGATCTCCTCTCGTACGCCGCGATCGCCCTGCGTCTCGTAGGTATCGAGCAGCATCGCGACGACGTTCCGCCGCATGTCGATCTCGTACTCCTTGCGGACCTCCTCGCGGAGGTATTCGGCCTCACTCTCCTCGAGGAAGTACAGCGTGGAGTCGAAGTCCTCGAGCTTGACCACCGACGCGAGCGTCGAGTCGATCGGCGGCGCCGACTGCTGGGTCGCCTGCGCGCCCGCCTCGCCCGCGCGGAAGCCCGTCTTGTCGATCGGCGCGGCCTGATCGGTCGACACGTCGATATAGCGATAGCGGAGGTACGAGAACTCCTGCTCCCAGAGCATCGTCAGCAGGTCGTCCTCTTCCGGCGAGACCTTGCGCGCGCGCTGGAGGATGTCGAGCAGCGGAACGAGCTCGTCGCGTTCGAACTCCTTGAGGAACCGGAGCTCGCGAATCCCGTCCTTGTACATCATCCACGGGATGTTGTCGGTGGCCTTTTCCGCTTCGCGCAGGACGGCCTCACCATGCCACCGCAGCTCGGTTTCGGTGACATCGAACACCAGCTCGTCGGTGACTTCCCAGATGGGCGTGAACGCTGCGCGAGCGATTTCGAGCGCGCGCAGGTAAGTGGGATTGTTGTGCAGATAGAGCTGGTGGGCCCGGGCCGCCTTCACGAGCACTCGCCACATCTCTTCGACGAGGGTGCTCGAAAACGGTGGTTCGGGCCGACCCGACTCCTGGGCAGGAGTCGGAACGGAAGAAAGCGTCACTCGGGCAACGTGCTCAGCTGGCTGATTTGCGCGACGTCCTTGTCACCTCTACCACTGACGCACAAGAGCACCCGTTGGTCAGGACTCCATCTACCCTTTTGCCCGTCGATCCATGCGACTGCATGGGCGGTTTCCAATGCGGGGATGATTCCCTCGAGACGACTCAAGAGCGCGAACCCCGAGAGTGCCTCGTTGTCGGTGACAGCGACGTACGTTGCGCGCCCTGAGTCTTTGAGATACGCGTGTTCGGGCCCGACGCCGGGATAGTCCAGACCCGCGGAGATGGAGTGAGCGGGGTGCACCTGCCCCGCCGCATCCTGCAGGAGATAGCTCAGGGACCCGTGCAGCACTCCCGGCGTTCCTCTCGAGAGTGACGCCGAGTGGCGCTCGGTATCGAGGCCCTCACCCGCGGCTTCGACCCCGATAAGCTCCACGTCGCGGTCATCGACGAACCCGGCGAACACGCCCATGGCATTCGAGCCGCCTCCCACGCACGCGACGACGGTGTGCGGCAGGCCGCCCGCCTGCGCTAGCATCTGGTCGCGTGCCTCCCGGCCAATGACCGTCTGGAACTCACGGACCATCCGCGGATACGGCGCGGGTCCGACGACCGAACCGATGATGTAGTGCGTGTCCTCGACGTTCGTGACCCAGTCACGAATCGCTTCGGTGGTCGCGTCCTTGAGCGTTCGTGTGCCGCTCGTCACAGGGATGACTTTGGCCCCCATGAGTCGCATACGGAACACGTTCAGCTCCTGCCGCCGCATGTCCTCCTCGCCCATGTACACGACGCAGGTGAGGCCGAACCTGGCACAGACGGTCGCGGTCGCGACGCCGTGCTGCCCGGCGCCGGTTTCCGCGATGATCCGCGTCTTCCCCATCCGTCGAGCGAGGAGGACCTGACCGACCGTGTTGTTGATCTTGTGAGCACCGGTGTGGTTGAGATCTTCTCGCTTGAGATAGATCCGAGTGCCGACCCGATCCGAGAGCCGCGGCGCGTCACTCAGGATCGACGGCCGGCCAACGTAATCGCGCAGCATGCCGTCGAGCGACGCGCGAAACGATGAGTCGCTCATCGCCTCATCGAATGCGGCGTCCAGCGCCTCGATCGCGGGAATGAGCGTTTCCGGCACGTATCGCCCGCCGAACTTGCCGAACCGATCGCGCGCCGGCGCGGTCACGGCGTCGGGCGTCACGGGTGTCTCCGTCATCGCGTCACTCACTCAGCGTGTCTCCTCGTCGGCGCACGGCATCGCGGAAAGCGCGCATGCGTGCGTGGTCCTTGATTCCGGGGGCGGACTCAACGCCGGATGATACATCCACGACGTCCGGTGCAATGATGCGCACGGCGTCCGCAACGTTGTCGGGACTCAACCCGCCCGCGAGCACGAGGCGCGCGCGAGCGCGCTCGCGGTCGAGCGTTCGCGCGATCGCGGTCCAGTCGAACGACTGCCCCGTCCCGCCGAGCTGACCGGGGATCTTCGCATCCAGGACCACGGCATCGGCAACGGCCAGAAGGTCGGCCGCGCCGACGGGAAGCACGCTGTCCGCGATACGCACCGCTGCCCACACCGCGCCGCCGAACCTGAGTCGGACGCGGTCCACGATGCCCGGAGACGGGTCGCCATGAAGCTGCACGACGTCAAGTGCGACCTCCGAGGCGACGGTCGAAATGGTCTCGACCGTGGCGGAACCGAACACGCCGACGGTGCTCGCGCGCCCTCGGACCCCGGCGAGCACCGCGGTCGCTCCTCCGGGATCGACGCGGCGCGGACTCTCGGCGAAGATGACACCGACGTAGGCGGCGCCTAACGACGCGGCGTACTCGGCGTCCGCGGCGCGCGTCATGCCGCAGAACTTGATCTCAACCGCCACGGAGCATCCGCGCTACGCCGGTGAGCGCCGCGACAGCCGCGGTCGGGTCGGACGCCGCCGACACGGTCGAGCCGACGAGGACGGCGTCGGCCCCGACCACTGCCGCTCGCTCGACGTCGTACCGCCCGCTCACGCCGCTTTCGGCGATCGCCAGCCGATCAGCAGGAATCAACGGGATGAGCCGCGCCGCGACGGCGGAATCGATCACCAGCGTCTCGAGATCGCGGCTGTTCACGCCAATCACCGCGTGTCTGATCGCGAGCCCGCGCTCCAACTCCTCTTCGCTCCGGATCTCCACCAGCACTTCCACTCCGAGCTCCAACGCACGGTCGGCCATGGCCGTCAGGTCGTCGGGAGGCAGGGCGCGCGCGATCAGCAACATCGCGGACGCGCCGGCCGCACGCGCTTCGAGCACCTGGACCGGATGGACGTGAAAATCCTTCTTGAGCGTCGGCAGGCTCGTGGCCTCTCTGGCATCCCTCAAGTCCTGAACCGCCCCCCCGAATTCGGTTGGCTCGGTGAGAATCGAAAGCGCCGCCGCCCCGCCGCGTGCATAGGCGGCCGCCTGCTCGGCGGCGTTGAGCCCAGGGTTGATCATGCCCTTCGACGGCGAGCGACGTTTCACCTCGGCGATCACTGCGACGTCGGTTCGTCGGAGGGCCGCGCCGAACGATGGCCCGGAGGGAACGTCACTGGCGCGATCGCGAAGGTCAGCGGACTGCTTTTGGAGGTCCTGCGCCCTGACCGCCGCCGCGGCCGACAGCCGACCAAGCGGACCCACCGGCGCGATCCACGCACGATTTGCTTGCACTTCGGCCCTTGTTCGGATATCGTTCTCTTCGGCTGTTGTTCGGGAACAATGCCGTCGGCTCAACCTGCGGGGATCACCATGCCGCTCACCAAGCGTCAACGCGAAATCCTGGATTACCTGTCGTCGTACGCCGAGGAGCGCGGATACGCGCCGAGCTTCGAGGAGATCGCGTCGCATTTCAACTATAACTCGCTCGCCACGGTGCACGAGCACCTGAGCAACCTCGAGCGAAAGGGCTACATCAAGCGGAGCTACAACGAGAGCCGCGCGATCGAGATCCTGCCCTCGGAGGTCTTCCAGCGGGCCGTCGAGCTGCCGTTGCTCGGCATGGTGGCAGCCGGTTACCCGATCGAGGCGATGACGGCAAACGAGAGCATCGCCGTGCCTGACGACTTCGTGCGCCGCTCGGGAAGCCATTACGTGCTTCGCGTTCGCGGCAACTCGATGATCGATGAGCAGATTCGCGACGGTGATTTCGTCGTGGTGAACGAGCGCCAGCGCGCCGACAACGGCGAGATGGTGATCGCGATGCTCAGTGGAAACTCGGCGACGGTGAAGAAGTTCTACCGCGAGAAGGATGGGCGGATCCGTCTCCAGCCCGCGAACGAGACCATGCCGCCCATGTACGTCCACGAGAATGACATCAGCATCCAGGGTGTCGTCGTGGGCGTCCTGCGTCGGTATTAGGAATGGGAGCGGGCGGCGCGTCGCCTAACGCGACGCGTACGCTCGGCGCATCCGTTCCAGCGCGGCCGCCCCCGCACCGCTCGCGAGTGCCGCGTTCGCGGCCGCGACCGACTCGGCGAAGGACCGACCTCCCGGGGCGACATACAGCGCGCCGGCGGCGTTCAGCACCACTGCTGCCCTCGCAGCCGGGTGACCCTTTCCGGTCAGCACGTCGGTGATCATTCGCGCGTTCTCCGCCGGACCTCCTCCCGCCAGATCCGATGGTGTAAATCCGGAAAAGCCGTAGTCCTCCGGCCGGATCGTCCACTCCGTCACCGCCCCATCGCGCACTTCGGCGACATGGGTCGCACCCACCGGGGAGATCTCATCCATCCCCGGCTCGCCGTGCACCACCAGCGCGTGCGCCGCGCCTAACGCTGCGAGCGCGCCCGCGAGCAGCGGCATCCGGCCACGCTCGGCCACGCCGACCACCTGACGGCCCGCGCCCGCCGGATTGGCCAACGGCCCCACGATGTTCATTACGGTAGGAATGCCCAGCTCGCGTCGCACGGGGCCAACGTGTCGCATCGCCGGATGCATCGCCGGGGCGAACATGAACGTGATGCCCGCTTCGTCGAGGGCGCGCGCCGCGACGTCGACCGGAGCCTCGAGCGTCACGCCAAGCTGCTCCAGCACGTCCGCGCTCCCGCACTGCGTGGTGAACGAGCGATTGCCGTGCTTGGCGATCCGCACGCCGGCCCCGGCGGCGAGCAGGGCCGCGGCGGTCGAGATGTTGAAAGTCGGCACCGCGCCGCCGCCGGTCCCGCAGGTGTCCACGAGATCCTCGGCGGTCGCCACCGGCAAGTGCACCATGGCCCCTCGCAGTGCACGCGCCGCTCCGGTCACCTCGTCGGCCGTCTCGCCCTTGACGCGCAGCCCGATGAGCAGCGCGGCGATCTGCGCGGCCGTCGCCTCACCGCGCATGATTATCCCGAAGGCGTCGGTCGCCAGCTCCGAGTCGAGCGAATCACCGAATGCGACGCGTCGGATCGCGGCCTGGAGCGCGGTCGGGGAGCCTGTCGGTGCCGTCACGCCGGTGACGCCTAACGTGGCCCGATGGACTCCACGAGCCGCGTCGCCAACGACGCGTTCGTGGCGACGAGCGCGATGACGAGCGCCAGCACCTGCACGCGCTCGAGATCGTCGTCAACGAACACGCCGTACTGCGCGCGATTCGTGAGGTTGACGACGCCGACAAAATCCCCCTGATAGAGCAGCGGAAAGCTGATGAACGACCCCGTGGTGAAGTGCTGGTCGAGCAGCAGCGGATGCGTGGTTGCATGCCTGACGTCCTGCACGAGCAGCGGCTCGCGCGCCTGCGCGACGCGGCCGGCAACGCCCTGCCCGATTCTGATCCGCGAGCCTTCGGCGATGAACGGCGCGAGGCCACGCGACGCCGCCAGGAACATGTAGCCAGGTTCGGGGGCAACGAGCATGAGCGAGCAGCGCTGCGCCTGCATGTCGTCGCCAACGAGCGCGAGCAGGCCGTCGACGAGCTGTCGCGGATCCGCGACGGTCGCATCGAGCTTGAGCATACGCTCGATGAGGTAGAGCGTCCGCGTACGCTGACGCAACGACTCGCTGCGTCGATGCAGCTCCACGTGCGCCTGCTCGAGCTGGCTCACGGCCGCGGTGACGTGTCCCTCGATCTCGTCGGAATGGCGCTTCGCCTTCCGTGCCTGTTCGTTCGCCTTGGCGACGTCCCGCTCGAGCGCCACGATCCGGGTCGAAACTTCCTCGGTCGTCGGCGCACGTGCTTCGTCCTTCGCGCGAATCAGCTCGTGTTCGAGCTCGGCGAGGCGACGGACGTATTCGCCGTGGACGCGCTGCGTGACATCCTCCAGCGTGCGCACAGCCTCATCGCGGGCCTCGCGTTCGGCCAATCGCGCGTAGCACAGCTCGAACAGCGCCACGAAGGGGGCGAAGCGCTCGATCGACCGGGTGCCGAACATCTTCTTCGGCTCGTAGAGGGCGACCACCGCCGCGAGGCAGCCGTCAACGAGAACGCCACGCAGTGACAGAATCCCGCCGTCGGCAAACGGCGGGAAGCTGAACATGCGCGCATAGTCGGGCGACCGGTCGCCAAGGTCGACGAACTGGCCACCGGCGGCGACCTGAGTCCGAATCGTAGCGGGGAGATGGTCGAACGTGGTCTCGACCGGAGTCTTCACCACCCGCCCGCCGTTTGGCGTGAGACGCTCGCGCAGCATCTCCCGCCGAGCGTCGTAGCGCAGTAAGCCCAGGTGCGCGGTGCGATCCACGTCGGCGAGACCTTCGCCAAGCGCGACCAGGGCAGCATCGTAGTCAGGCGCGACGCTCAGGGCGTGCGCGAGCGAGGGAAGGTTCCGCGAAGACATGAAGTGGGAAGCCGCGGCGGGGGCGAATTCGCCTTGATCGGCGACGCGAATGTTGAGGCGTACGTCTCGCAAAGTCAATCGCTTCCGCCCCTGGGCTCGACGCGCGTGCGTTGCTTGACAGAGGGGTGGGTCGGGCTAGTTTCCGAGCGATGACAGTGCGCACCGTGCAGCTCGTGCTGCACTACGACGGCGCCGCCTTCTCTGGATGGCAGCGTCAGCCGAATGAGCGCACTGTGCAGGGCGAGCTGGAGCGAGTGTTGACGCGCCTCGTGGGCGGTCACGTCGCGGCTCTTGGTGCGGGTCGGACCGATGCGGGCGTGCATGCACGCGGCCAGGCAGTCGGTGTTCGGGTGAGCGAACGGTGGTCCGCCGCGAACTTGAGACGCACATTGAACGCACTGTTGCCGCGCGACATCTGGGTCAGCGCGGCGTTTGACATGCGGCCTGAATTCCACGCACGGTACAGCGCTCTCTCCCGCCGATACAGCTACTACGTTGGAACCGACGAAGAGGCACGCTCGCCGTTTCGCCGCCACACCGAGTGGCCGTTCGCTCGTGCGCTCGACCGCGCCCTGCTCGATCACGCGACGGCGCCGCTCGTCGGTGACCATTGCTTCGTCGCGTTCGCCGTTCGAGGCACCGCGCCCGACCGCGACGACCACCGATGCATCGTTCGCTCGGCAAACTGGAGGGATCGAGTGGGCGGTCTCGTGTTCGAGATCGAAGCGAATCGCTTTCTTCATCACATGGTGCGCTTTCTCGTGGGAACGCTGGTCGAGGTGGCGTCGGGAAAGCGCGAGGAAGACGCGATCCATCGCCTGCTCACCGCGTCTGCCAACGACGAAGTCTCTCCGCCCGCGCCGGCGCACGGGTTGTTTCTCGATCACGTGACGTACCCTCCCGAACTGTACCTCCAGAACGAATGAAGATCTTCATCGCGACGGCGAAGCTCGACCAGATTCGATGGGCCCATTCGCACGGCCTCGTAGACGGTGTGCTGACCACGCCGACACTGCTGAGCGCGGAGGTTCATCCCGCCGGCGCGAACGATCTCCTGGCCGAGATCTGTCGAGTTGCCGCGTTCCCGGTCGCTGCAACGGTCGGCGCGGTGAATGCGAACGACGTGTATCGAGACGCGCGCGAGCTTGCCAAGCTGTCTGATTCGATCATCGTCCAGATCCCGTTCGTGGAGGATGCGATCGAGGCGATGCGGCGGCTGAGCGCGGAGGGCATTCGCGTGGCGGCGACGCTCGTGTTCAACGCTGCCCAGGCGGTACTCGCGGCGAAGGCGGGTGCCGGCATCGTCTGCGTGCAGATCGATCAGATCGACGCCCAGGGGCAGGACGGCGTCGAGACGATCGCCGGGATCCATCGCGTGTTTCAGATGCACGGGGTGGAGTGCGACGTGCTGGCGGCGATGCCGCGGAACGCCGCGCAGTTTACAGGGTGCGCGCTCGCCGGCGCCGATGCCATTGCGATCTCTCCAGACGCGCTGCGCGCCCTGCTCTTGCATCCGCTGACGGACCGGGGGATCGACAAGTTCCTCACCGACCTCAGCCGCACTCATCGAACGAGAGTCAAGTGATATTCGCGAAGCGCTTCACAGCGGCGGCGCTCGCTGCCGCATCGCTGATGGGATGTCAGGGAGCAAGTCCGGCGGACTCGCTCGCCCAATCAGTCCCCAAAACGTCCACGACCCCGCCACAGGCCGTGTCGGCGTCACGCCGAACGGCCATCACGCAGGCGGTTGCTCGCGTCGCCCCGGCGGTGGTCACCGTCCAGACCGAGGTCGTCGAGCGAGTGCCGGTCGACCCGTTCGACATGATCTTCGGACGACAGTCGGGCCAGCGGATCGGTGCCGGACTCGGCTCGGGTTTCATCACCGACCCTAACGGGACGATCATCACCAACGCGCACGTCGTTGCGGGGGCCACGCGTGTCTCGGTCGCGATGCGCGATGGCAAGACGTTTCCTGCCAAGGTACTTGGTGTCGACGAGCAGAATGACCTGGCGGTCCTCAAGATCGACGCGAAGGGATTGCCTACCGCCCCGTTAGGCAACTCCGACGACGTCATCATCGGCGAGTGGGCGATCGCCATCGGCAACCCCTACGGATTCCTGCTTGGCAACACCGAACCGAGCGTAACCGCCGGAGTCATCAGCGCGACGGGACGGAATCTGATCGGCCAGGCGGAAGGCGG
>DATCGG010000535.1:0-7493 GCA_036509075.1 Gemmatimonadaceae bacterium | reverse complement strand
AGCACCGACACAGCCGAGCCACGATCGCGGCCGGCGTCGCCGGTGTGGCGGGAGTCGCCGCCGCGGTGGCGGCGGCGCCCATTGCCGCGCCCTTCATCGCGCCCGCGTTCTTTGCGTTTGGAGCGAGCGCGCCGTTGTGGGTCGTGCCGGGCATGATCGCGATGGACATCAAGGACTACTGGCAGTGGGAGCGCGTGGCGCTCCGCTTGCCGGCCTCGAACGGCGGCAAATTGACAGTGCGCATCCGCCACCTCTGGGAATCGGCGTATTACACCGACCGATATACTGGTGAGCTGACGCTCCGCGTCTCGCACGATGGAGGCGCATCCCACTACGACGGTGACAAGGCCCTGTCGGCGGGTGGTCGACTGCTCGCGCGCGCAAACTGGCTGGGTGGGGCAGGTCGACTCGTGCAGCGCGCGGTCAACCACATCGACGAGGTGGGCGACGCGGACGGGTTCCTCCAGAAGACCGCGGCGCGGTTCTCGCGGTTCCATGGGCGCCGCATGATGGCGCGGTACCGCCGCGTCGGCGCCATGAGCCTCATGCCCGTCGAGCGTCTGGCGCTCGAGATGGCCGTGCACGAAGAAGCGGAGCGGCGCGCGCTCGAGGGCGAGCTGACGAAGTTGGCGGCGGAGTGGAAGGAGGCCGAGGAGGTGGCGGCGATCGCGGATGACTTGTTCGTCACACCGACCGTCGACGAGTGGATCAAGCAGCGCTCGACGGAAATGCGCGCGGTCGACCCGGACGAAGCCTAACGATAATTCCCGAACTTCAGCTCCACGCCGAAGTCCTTGGCGCGGAGCATCTGCATGACCAGCTGCAGCTCGTCGCGCGACGGCGAGCTGACGCGGACCTGGTCGCCCTGAATTGCCGCCTGGACCTTCTTCATCTTCGCATCCTTGATCGCGGCCGCGACCTTCTTCGCCGTGTCGCCGTCGAGCGACATCTTGAGCCCGACCTCACGGCGCACGGTGTCGCCGCCCGCCGGCTCGATCTCACCGATGTCGAGGTTTTTCACCGGCACGCCACGCTTGATGAGCTTCGCCTGCACGACGTCGAAGAGCGCGCGCATGCGAAACTCACTGTCGGCGGTGAGGAGGATCTTCCCTTCCCCGCGCTGAAAGTCGATGGTCGCCTTCGAGTCCTTGAAGTCGTATCGCTGCGCGATCTCCTTCTGCGCCTGGTTGATCGCGTTGTCGACTTCCTGCAGATCGACGCCGGTGGTGATGTCGAACGAGTTCTGTTGCGCCATTCGTCGGGAATCGGGAATAGGGAATCGGGAATCGATGGCCCGTCAGGGCTTCAATTCATTGGGTGTCACCGGTCGTAGCAGGATGTCGAATCCAAGCCAGGCCAGCTTGGAGAACGGGAACAACACGAACGGGGCGGCCAGCATCCCCGCCGGCGCCGCCCACTCGAGCGTGTCCCACGGCACGTTAGGCCAGCGGATCACCAGCAGCAGAACAAACGCGATCGCGAACAGTGTTTCGGAAACCGCGAGGTTGAACATCATCGACCCGATGAAATAGTCGCGTTCTCCTCGCTCGATGGCCAATCCGCAGTTGCCGCACCGCTCGCGCATCTTGAACCAGTGTCGGAGCACGGGACCGTCGCCGCAGTTGGGACAGTTGAGCCGTGCGACATGACCGAACACGGTGAGCACTCGCTTGAGCCCCGGCCACGCCAGCGTTCGAGCCGACTCGGTCGACTCATCCACCACCGGTGGATCGACGTGCGTGCGCTGATTGGCAGCCATGGATGGAATGCTAATCGTTCCGCGTCACGAAACACGATGGGCGGGCCCCCGAGGACCCGCCCATCTCACACCCCCGTCAGGAGTCGGCCCCGCTAGCCCAGGAAGCTCTCCAGCGCGCGTGCTCGCGACACGTGGCGCAGCCTCGACAGCGCCTTCTCCTTGATCTGCCTCACGCGCTCGCGCGTGATACCGAGCAGCGACCCGATCTGCTCGAGCGTCATCGGCTCCTCACCGTCCAGGCCGAAGTAGAGACGAAGGATCTTCGCTTCGCGCTCCTTGAGACTCGATAGTGCTTCCTCGATCGATTCCGTCAGCGCCTTCTCGAACGTCTGCTCGTCAGGCGTTGGGTTGACGTTGTCGGCGAGATAGTCGAGCAGCTTGTTGTCTTCGCCCGGCGTCAGCGGTGCATCGAGGGAGAGATGGGTCTGCGAGATCGACATCGTCTTCGCGACCTCTTCCTCGGTGATGTCCATGCCGTCGGCGATCTCGGCGTGCGTCGCTTCGCGGCCGAGCTCCTGGAGCAGCGCGTTCGCTCGCTTGCCGATGCGGTGCAGCGTGCCCGCGCGATTGAGCGGGACACGCACGATGCGCGACTGTTCGGCGAGCGCCTGCAGGATCGCCTGACGGATCCACCACACGGCGTACGAGATGAACTTGATGCCCTTCGTCTCGTCGAACTTGTGCGCCGCGCGAATGAGGCCGAGGTTGCCCTCGTTGATCAGATCCGAGAGCGATACGCCCTGGTTCTGATACTTCTTCGCCACCGACACGACGAAGCGCAGGTTCGACCGAACCAGCTTGTCGAGCGCCTCCTGGTCAGCCTGGCGGATGCGCTGCGCAAGCCGGACCTCCTCGTCGCGGCTGATCAGTGGGTAGGCACTGATGTCGCGCAGGTACTGGTCGAGCGAGCCTTCCTCGTAGGAAGTCTTTTTCGGGGTGGTGGCGGCCATACGACCAGCGGCTCCTTCGATGTTTCGCTTCTCCCACCGCGCCTTCGCGCGCCTGGTGAGACGGTCGGAGGGGTTATCCATGTCGGGACGTGAGGTCAACGGACGCGCTCCCCGATACGCGTCCATCGGATCCTGGTGAGCCACGACATACGATCCAGCGAGTCGGGATCGTAACTGTAATAGACGAACATGGGGCGCCCGCGGATGAGCGAATCGGGAACGAATTGCCAGTAGCGACTGTCGAGCGAGTTGTCCCGATTGTCGCCGAGCACGAAGTACTCGTCCTTCGGGACGACCAGCGGACCCCAGTTGTTACGAGACGGCACTCCGGTCGCGGCCTCGGCGGTCTTGACCAGGTACTTCTTCTGCCACTCGAAGTCGACCGCGGTCGGATCCATGTCGGGTTCGCTGTGTGTTACGTAGCGCTCGTTCTGGTGCTCGCCGTTCACGTACAGCTCACCGGATTTCATGTAGAGCGTGTCGCCGGGAACGCCGACGAGTCGCTTCACGAAGTTCTTCGTTGGATCGAGCGGCCATTGGAAAACGATTACGTCACCGCGCTGCGGATGGCGAATCGCCGGAAGGTGCTTGCCAGTGAACGGGATCTCCGCCCCGTACACCATCTTGTTGACCAGGAGGAAGTCGCCCACGAGGAGCGTCTTCTCCATGCTGCCGCTCGGGATCTTGAACGCCTCGACGAGGAACGTCCTAACGACCAGGAACAGAATGATCGCGATCGTGAACGACTTCGCCCACTCGAGAAAGAGTCCCCAGTGCTGTCCCGTGCTGCGATTCACGCGCCGCAGCGCTTCGGCGCGGTGCTCCTCGCTGACCGGTGGACGGACCGGGGTAGTGTGGGCGACTTCGGTCATTGCGACGACGTAGGAGGAAACGGGTCGCGAACGAACGAGATCGCGGCCGATACTCGTGCGGCCGCGCGTTCGGCGGCGGGACGAGCGTCGGCAGCGAGCAGAACGGTCGCGACGGTATGGCGGCCAGATGTACCGCTTCCCATGCCGAGCAGGGCAACCGACTCAGCTAGCAACGCAGCACGAACGCGAGACCCAAGGTCCGGAGCAGATGGCGCCGTGAACACGGCCACGATCGACTCTGGCAGCATGCGCGTTTCCGGCGCAGGCGACAGCCGATCGAGCGCCTCGCCAACGCGCGAAACCGCGTCGTCGATGACATGACGAGGAATCCCCCGCCCCTCGACTCGTCGCTGCACTCGATCGGCGAGTGCCAGACGTATGTCTTGTGTCAGCGCCATTACCACCTGGTGAATTAATTCGCGGTGTCAGAGCTTCGCAAGCGACGCCCCCGTGATCCGCTACGTAGGACTGCCCGCGTAGTTGTCGATCTGTGCCCGCTGCAACGACCCCGAAAAATCGATGTACCCGACCTTCGTCTCCGAATAGAACTCGTAGACTTCCCAGCCACCCTCGCGGTGCCCGTTGCCCGTCTGCTTTACACCCCCGAACGGGAGGTGTGCCTCGGCACCGATCGTGGGCGCGTTGACGTACGTGATTCCATTGTCGAGCTCCACGAGCGCCCGGTACGCCACGTTGACGTCTCGTGTGTACACCGACGACGAAAGTCCGTACTTCACATCGTTGTTCACTGCGAATGCCTCTTCCGGCGTCGAGACCCGAATGACCGACAGCACCGGTCCGAAGATCTCTTCCTGCTCGAGACGGCTGCCAGGCTCCACGCGCGCGAAGATCGTGGGCTCGAAGAAGAAGCCGTTAGCCAACGCTCGCTCGTCGGGGCGCCGGCCTCCGCACAGGAGGTCCGCACCCGCGGCCTGACCGATGTCGACATACGCCTCCACTTTCTGGCGCGACCCCTCGTGAATCAGCGGTCCGACGTCGGTGCCCTTCTTTCGTCCGTCACCGAGTCGCAACCCCCTCGCCTTATCGACGAGCATCCCGAGGAAGTTGTCATGGATCCCGCGCTGCAGAATGAGGCGACTGGTTGCCGTGCATCGCTGGCCGGCTGTCCCGAATGCGCCCCAGAGCACACCGTCGAGGGCCAGGTCCAAATCGGCGTCGTCCAACACGATCTGGGCGTTCTTGCCCCCCATCTCGAGCGACAGCCGTTTGTGCATCCGGCCGCACACCTCGCCGACCACCCGCCCGGTCTCGGTAGACCCCGTGAACGAGATCACCGGAATACCGGGATGTTCGACGATGGCCGCCCCCACGACTTCGCCGCGGCCGTGCAGCAGCTGGATCACCTCGGGCGGTAGGCCCGCCTCCAGCAGAATCTCGACGAGCACCGTGCCTGTATGGGGTACGTCCTCGGCCGGCTTGAAGATCACGGCGTTTCCGCATAACAACGCCGGAAACATCTTCCACGTCGGGATGGCCATCGGAAAGTTGAACGGCGTCACGAGCCCGCAGACGCCGATCGGGCGGCGGAAGCTCATCGCCCATTTCGCCTTGAGCTCACTCGGTACGGTGTGACCGAAGAGCCGGCGTCCTTCGGTGGCCGCGTAGTACGCGGTGTCGATTCCCTCCTGAACGTCACCGCGCGTCTCCTGCAGCGGCTTGCCCATCTCGCGGGTCATGAGGTCCGCAATCGCGTCCTTTCGACTGGAAAGGAGATCGCCGACACGGCGAAGGATGTCGCCACGCGCCGGGGCCGGCGTGTTGCGCCAGATCTCGAAGCCTCGCTTCGCCGATGCTACGGCCTTCTCGACATCTGCCGCATTGGAGAGCGGGAATCGGCCGATGACGTCGGTCGTGTCGGCCGGGTTCACGTTCTCGAAGTGTTCGCCGGAGGATGGCTCCGACCAGGCGCCGGCGATGAAGTTGCGAAAGATTTTCATGATTCGGCGAAGTGTAGCCGCGCGTTAGTCCCGCGCCAAACCACACGCGTTATTTCGGCGTCGGCGTCGGGGAGGTCGGTGCCGGCGGCGGTGCCGTTGGTGCGGGACACGACCAGCCGGGCCGTTTCGGATCCGGCTTCGCGTAGCCAACGCGCGGGAGGATCTCGATCGCGGCGAGCACGCTTCCCCAGAGCACGAGGAGCAGCGAGAGAATGTGCCCGCGCGCCGAGCGATGCCGGAACGTCCAGATCGATGACCATACGCCAGCGGCGGTGACGACCCCCGTAGCGGCGAGGTATCCGAGGAGGCCCACGCCGCATTTCGCGTCGTACGGCCAGAACAGCATGCCGACGCCTAACGCGGCAGCCAGCACGAGCCGCGCCATGACGCCAAGCGTCGACGTCGTTCGCTGCTTCTCGATCATCTCGGCCCGCGCCTGAGGCGTCTTGGCCGTCTTGGCCGGGAGCAGCGCCTCATCGGACGCACCCTCGAGCATCCGGTCGATCTTCTTGAGCTCGGAGTCCCAATTCTTGCTCATGACACGGTCTCTCTCGTTAGGCCGTACCGCTCGATCTTCTTGTAGAGATTCGACCGCGGCATGTCGAGGCCGCGTGCGGTCTCGGATACGTTCCAGTCGAACTCGCGCAGCTTCGCGAGCAGGAACGCCCGTTCGGCCGCATGCTTGAATTCCTCGAACGTCTTGCACTCCAGCAGCGAGCCAAGACTCGCGCTGTCGGCGACGCGCCGCCCTGCAAGGCGCTCGACATCCGTGACGCCGATGCGCGGGCCCGAAGAGAGGATCAGCAGCCGCTCGAGCGTGTTGCGGAGCTCACGAACGTTGCCCGCCCAGTCCATGCTCGCGAGCACGTCCACGGCCGCGGGATCCAGCACGCGCGGCGGAACGCCCTCGCGCTCGGACAGCGTGCGAACGAAGTGCGACGCGAGCAAGGGAATGTCCTCACGCCGCTCCCGCAGTGGCGGGATGTGCAGCGGAACGACGTTGAGCCGATAGTACAGGTCCTCGCGGAAGCGTCCCGCGGCGATCTCCTCCTCGAGGTTCTTGTTCGTCGCCGACAGCACACGCACGTCGACCTTGATCGGCTTGGCGCCGCCGATGCGCGTGACGACGCCGTCCTGAAGGACACGCAGGACCTTGGCCTGCGCCGTTAGGCTCATGTCCCCGATCTCGTCCAGGAACAACGTGCCGCCGTCGGCCTGTTCGAACTTCCCTGCCCGGTCCGCGACGGCACCGGTGAAGGAACCCTTCATGTGTCCAAACAGCTCACTCTCGATGAGCTCACTCGGAATCGCGGCGCAGTTCACTTCGACGAAGGGCTTGTTCGCACGAGTGGATAGCCGGTGAATCGCCCGCGCGACGAGCTCCTTGCCCGTACCGTTCTCCCCCGTGATGAGGACGCGCGCTGGTGTGGCGCCGACCTTGTCGATCTTGTCGATCACCGCACGAATCGCGTACGAGCGGCCCACGATCTCATAGCGCGACTCGATCGTCTGCTTGAGCCGAACGTTCTCTTCCTGCAGGTCCAGGTGGCTGAGCGCGTTGCGCAGGAGCACCAGGATCCGGTCGGTATCGAGCGGTTTCTCCAGGATGTCGTAGGCGCCAAGCTGCGTCGCCTCCACGGCAGTCTGGATCGTCGCGTGCCCGCTGATCATCACGACCGACGCGGAAGGATCGATCTGCTTGATCCGCCGCAACCCTTCCAGGCCGTCCATGCCGGCCATCTTGACGTCCATGAACACGAGATTCGGCCGCCACCGCTCGTACTCGGCGATGCCGTCTGCGGCGTTGCCGGCCGTGTGGACCTCGTAACCCTCGAACTCCAGCAGCTGGCCGAGCGCGGCCCGGATGCCCTGCTCGTCGTCGACGACGAGGATGCGTCGGCTCACTTGGGGGTGGTTTTGTAGAGGGTGATCTTGCCGTCGGCCACCCGCGCGT
>DATCGG010000534.1:0-16628 GCA_036509075.1 Gemmatimonadaceae bacterium | reverse complement strand
CCACGAGCCGGGATTTTTTTGGTAAGCGACACCGGTGAAGCTCATGCGTTCCCGAGGGCGTTCCCAAGAAATCCGGGCTCGTTGCATAGCGCCGGCGTCAATTCAAGCCGGATCCGGCCGTTTCCGCTTCGTCCGCCCAATGGTTGTCCCGGAAAGAGCTTGCCCCTGCACCGACGTCGTACGAGGCGCCAGAAGCACTCTGTGGGTGTTTCCTCGCCCACCGGTACGGGTTGGCATAAGTTTGTGGCATGACGGCATTACCGAAGCGACGCACGCAAATCAGGGTGGGCGCCGCAATGGTCACGGCCGGAATCTCGATGGCGTGCGCCGCGAACGTCCTGGCGCAATCACCAGGGACCGCCCGTCTCCGGTTCGTCGTCGACGCGCGACAGCTCGGACCCGTCGGATACCGCGACCCCGTCGGCGCCATGTCGCCCGACGGGCAATGGCTCGCCTACGCGTCCGAGGGAAGACTCCGGCTCTCGCAGATCTCCGGCGGACCTGTGACGACCGTCGGCCCCGCGGGCGGACGGATCACGAGCATCGCATGGCTTCCGGACTCGCGACGCGTGGCCGCATTCCAGTCCGATGCCCACGGCAACTTCGCGTGGTGGATCGTCGACGTCCGCGCGGGGGACCGGCGCCGCCTGTGGACCAATTCGTTTCCGAGCATCGTTGTCGGAACCGATTCGGTCGCGATCGATCCGAACCGGTTTCGCGACATTGCCTGGGCGAGCGACGGTTCACGCCTGGCCGGTGTCGTGCCCCAGCCAAATGGGTCGCTGCTCTGGACCGGCAAGCAGGACGGAACCGACGCGCGCGTGCAGCCCAGCGCGATGCGACTGAGCTCCCCGGCCTGGTCGCCCGATGGCAAAACGCTCGCGTGCCTCGCCGCGGCTGGCGGCCGGCAATTCGTGAGCGTCCCGTGCGGTACGCCCGCCTCAGGATCGACCGTTCCGGAAGCGTACGGTCCGATCGCGTTCTCGTTGGACGGCACGCGGCTCTACTACGCATCGCCTAACGCGCGCGGCACCCTCGATCTCTGGGTGCGACCCCTCCCGGCCGGGGCCGCCGTCCGATTGACCAGCTTTGCGCGCGACACCTACGGCCCATCGGTGGGCAGGTACGGCCGCGTGCTGTTCGGTGTGCAGGACTACCGAACCTTCATCGCCGTCGTGCCGTCCGACAGCGGCACGGTCCGGCAGGTCACCTCGTTTCAGTCCGAGACGCCGACCTGGAGCCGAGACGACAAGCGCATCGGCTTCACCTACGGCAGCTGGCGCCGTGTCATCGATGACCTGCACTACCCCGACATAGCGCAGGATCTCGGGGTCGTGAACGTGGATGCCGAGACGCCGGCCGCGGCGCCGCAGGCCGTGATCCGCGCCTCATCGTCCGAGGATCAGGGGCTCGACTGGTCGCCTAACGGGAAGTGGATCGTCCTGCACTCGCACGCGAATGGGCTCGACGACGTCTGGATTCAGCCGGCCGACGGCTCCGCCCCGGCGAAGTCGATCACCACGGGAGGCACCGAAACCGGGTGGCCCAGGTGGTCGCCGGACGGGGCGTGGATCGCCTACGGGACGGAGGTGAATGACGGCACCCGCCTGCGCGGCGTGCTGTTCACCGTGGGAATCGACTCGTCGAGCGGCGTCGTGACGCGCGAGGCCCGTCGCGTCCCGATCGACGGCGTTCGCGGTGATGTCGACCAGGTCGAGTGGGCACCCGGCTCCGACAGCATTGTGTTCACCGCCGCCGAAGCCCACGACCAGCGAGCGATCTACGTCGTCGCGCGCGACGGCGGCCCGGCTCGACTCATTCACCGGTTCGCGAGCGAACAGCAGTTCTCCGGAGTCGGCGTCTCACCGGACTTCAAGTGGGTCGCGTTCATCGCGCCGGCGAACGACGGGCATTTCCAGGTATTCCGCGTGAGCTCGACAGGCGGAACCCCGATGCAGGTGACGTTCGATCCCACGGACAAGACCCAGCCGGCCGTCTCGCGCGACGGGACACGCATCGCGTTTACGGTCTTCTCGTATCGGATGCAGTTCTGGGTGATCGAGCCCTAACGAGCGGACAGGGGCAGCGTCCACACCTGCAGCTGGACGGGTTCCTCATCGGGGTGTGCGGGCAGTTCGATGAGCGTCGTCGCCAGCACGAACCCGAGCCGTTTCGGGATCGCCGCGCTTGGCGCGTTGCGCGCATCGCAGCGGATTTCCACGTGAGTCAAATGCGGAAGCGTCGCCGCCAGGGCCACGAGTGCCCGAGACGCTTCGGTCACGAGCCCTCGACCCGTCAGGTCCGCGCGGAGCCAGTAACCGAGCTCGATGCACGTGGCCTGGGCAAGGGGAGCGCGCCGCGTCGCGGAGCGGGGGTAGAGGCCGGCCTCGCCTAACACCTCCCGCCCGTCCTGCGCGAAGAGCCCATATCGAAATTCGCGGCCGCTCGCGAAATCGTCGCCGAAACCCGCGAGGCGTCGTTCGAGCTCGGGCACCGGGACCGGCGTGGCAACCCGCGCCGGAATCCATGGCCCGAGGTGTTCCCAATTCGCCACGAGAATGGGATGCAGCGCGCTCGCGTCCTCGGCGCGCCAGGGACGCATCACGAAACGCTCGGTGCGGAGCTCGGCCGGAATAGCGATTGACACGGGCATCAGCTGAAAGTTGCGACGGCTACGTCATCCTTCGTAGAGCGTCGGCGGGTCCGCGAGAGCATGATGACTCCACACCGAACGGAGCTCCACATGCGTCGCACGATGCTGCTGCTCTCAGGGATGATCCTCGCCGTCTCCGTTGGCCGAACGTTGGTTGCCCAGACATTGCCCGTACCTCGTGGCGCCCGTGTTCGTGTCGTGACCGCCGACTCCAAGACACCGGTCATTGGAAAGGCGGGCTCCATGACGGAAAGCATGATACCCGTTGCGATCCACCGCGACCGCGACACCACCTGGATCCCGATCCAAAACATCACTCGCGTCGATGTCTCCACGTCCCGGAAGCGACCCACGTGGTCGAAGACTGCGCCACTCTGGCTGACCGCTTCCGCGGGCGCAGCCGGTGCAGCCATAGGCTATGCAACGACGTCGGATGATGACTTCATGGGTAAGGGGTTCGGCGGAGCCGCGGGCGGTGTCCTGGGCGGGTTGTTGGGCCTTGTCGCGGGTACCGTTATCGCAATCGAAGTGGTACACGAAACCTGGGAACCGGTGGTGGGCGGAGTCAGTACACGCTCGTCCGCCGCGCCGACTCTGTACGTGGCGCCGCGAGGGTCCGGGCTCTCGGCCGGCTTCCATGCGAGATTCTAAACCTGGCCCGACTCGGGTTGGGCCTAACGTCTCCGTGTCGGGCGAAACCCGACACGGAGATCCCACAACCATGTCGCGAGCTATGCGACCACGACTCGATCCGGGATTATACGAAAGGCTCACATGAGAGGCTCGAGCGGGGTGACTGAGCGGTACCGGCGCGTCATTTTTCTCGCATGACAACGTTTCGGATCGCTCTCGCGAACGTCCGCTTTCCCACCACGGCGGCTGATTCGGTGCGTCGCGCCGCGCACGCCATCGCGCAGGCTGGCGAGCACAGAGCAGGCGTGGTCTGCTTTCCCGAATGCTATGTGCCTGGGTATCGGGCGCAGGGCAAAGGCGTGCCGGCTCCGGACGCCGCGTTTCTCGATTCCGCCTGGTCAACCATCGCCGATGCCGCGAGGCGCGCGGGGGTCGCCGTGGTACTCGGCACCGAGCGCATCGTGGACGGCGCGCCCATGGCGACTGCGCTGGTCGTGAACCCGGACGGAACGATCGCGGGTTTTCAGGACAAGGTGCAGGTCGATCCGTCGGAAGACCCGATCTACACGCCCGGCTCGGATCGCCGCGTGTTCACGGTCGGCCCGCTGACGTTCGGGGTGGTGATCTGCCACGAGGGGTGGCGCTATCCCGAGACCGTTCGCTGGGCCGTTAGGCAGGGTGCCCAGGTCGTCTTCCATCCGCACTTCCACGAGGCGGAGCCCGGAGGCTTTCGCCCCACGAGCTACGGCGACCCGTCCAACACCTTCCACGAGAAGGCGGTGCTCTGCCGGGCCGCGGAGAACACGTGCTACTTCGCCACTGTGAACTGCGCGAGCCCCGGATCGCCGACCACATCGGCAGTGGCGAATCCCGACGGCACCCTGCTCACGTATCAGCCGTATGGCCAGGAGGGGCTGCTGATCGCAGACCTCGACCTGACCCTGGCGAACCGACTGCTCGCCACGCGATGCAAATACGCGGCGGTGCCGGAACCCGCTCGCGTCGATTCGTAAGAGTCCCCGTTCCGACCATGGCGCCCCTGACGCTCAGCTGGCTGCAGGTCATCAACCTCCTCGGTGCAATTCAGGGGCTGGTTCTGGCGGGCGCTCTTGTCTCGAAGCGGAGCAATCGCACCGCGAATCGGTTGCTCGCCGCCACGATGGTCGCCTTCTCGATCTACCTCGCGACCGACGTATACCACGCCACCGGATTCGTCGAGGTCTTCCCCCATTTCTTTGGGGCAGCGCACCCGATGCCTTTTTTGTTCGGGCCGCTGGTCTACCTCTACGCCGTCACCGCGGCCGACCGAACCCGCCGGCTCACTCCGCGCGACGCGCTGCATTTCATTCCATTTCTCGCGGTCGTCCTGGACGGCCTCCCGGTCTATCTGATGAGCGGGCCGGACAAGCTGGCGTTCTACCATCGGCTCGAGGCGGGCGACGTTCCTCCGTCGATCGCGGTCACGCTTTGGCTCAAGCTCCTGTCCGGGGCCATCTATGCCACGATCACGCTCCTCTTTCTGCGACGTCATCACGAGCAGGTGAAAGCGAGCTACTCGTCGGTCGAACGCGTCAACCTCCGATGGCTGCAGTGGCTTTGTTGGGGAGCCGCGGTCATCTGGGCGATAGCGGTTCTGTCGAACGTGCTGGAATCGACGGGCATCGAGAGGGTCGGATTCGGCGACGACGTCATCGCGCTGGCGATGGCCGTGCTTGTCTATGGCATCGGGTACATGGGCCTCCGGCAGCCGGAGATCTTCCGGTACGACACGGCGGAGTATCGAGTGCCGATCGAGCTTCGGGTGTCGCGAGAGCTGCAGGTGCCGAGCCCGCCGACGGACGAGTCTCACGTCTCCGAGCCAGAGGGGACATCGCCGCGCTACGAACGATCCGGCCTCTCGGACCGTGAAGCTCAGCGTCTCAAGGACCAACTGACGGCCATCATGGAGAATGAGCGTCCGTGGCGTGACAGCGACCTTACGCTCGCCGACCTCGCCGATCGCCTCGGCACAACGCCCCACAAGCTGTCCGAGGTCCTCAACTCGCAACTCGGGCTGACGTTCTACGATTTCGTGAACGGCTACAGGGTGCGCGAGGTCCAGCGCCGGATAGCGGCGGGCGATGCTCGGAAGGTCACGATGCTCGCGCTCGCGCTCGACGCGGGCTTCGCATCAAAGTCCACGTTCAACGTGGTGTTCAAGAAGCACACGCAGCAGACGCCTTCGGATTACAGGCAGACTGCCGGCGTTTAGCGTCACCGATCCGCCGGTGATGCGGTAGCCGTCCAGTGATGCGAATGGCGTGAAACGACGCGAATGGAGTCTGACCCCCTGGGAACCATTCGACCGCCTCACGGATCAGTTTAGCAGGACGGCCGAACGCTAATCGCAGCTCGTCGCGATGGGTGGTTCACCATCGTGGCGGGCTGCTCGGCCATCCCCCCAACCATCACGACGGATTTCGTCATCATGAAGCCATATCTCGAGCTCGGGCTCGATACGTTCGGCGACGTCACGCTTGACGCCGACGGTCGACCCCTTCCGCAAGCCCAGGTCATCCGCAACGTCATCGATGAGGCGGTGCTCGCCGACGAGCTGGGCGTCGATTTCATCGGTGTCGGTGAGCATCACCGCGCCGATTTCGCTATCTCGTCGCCCGAAGTCGTTCTCGCCGCCATCGCGGGACGCACGAGCCGCATCCGGCTGGGCTCCGCGGTCACGGTGCTCAGCTCCGATGACCCGGTGCGCGTCTTCCAGCGCTTCGCCACGGTCGACGCGGCGTCGAACGGGCGCGCTGAAGTCATCCTCGGCCGCGGATCGTTCATCGAGTCGTTCCCGCTGTTCGGCTATCCGTTGGACCAGTACGAAACGCTGTTCGAGGAGAAGCTCGAACTGTTCGCCAAACTGCTCGAAGCGAATCGCGCTGGTACACCGGTGACGTGGAATGGTACGACGCGCGCGTCGCTCGAAGCGAAGCGCGTGTACCCGCCCACGGCCAACGGGCGACTCACGACGTGGATCGGCGTCGGCGGCAGCCCGGAGTCCGTCGTGCGAGCAGCTCGCTATCGCATGCCGCTCATGCTGGCGATCATCGGTGGCAACCCGCTCCGGTTCGCGCCGTACGTCGACCTGTACTACCGGGCGCTCGAGCAGGTGGGCGCCGAACCGCTTCCGATCGGCGTTCACTCGCCCGGGCACATTGCCGACACGGACCAGCAGGCGCGCGAGGAGCTTTGGCCGGCGTGGCGCGAGATGCGGAATCGCATTGGCGCCGAGCGCGGGTGGGGGCCCACGAGTCGCCTGGAGTTCGACCGGGAGATCGAGGCGGGGTCGCTGTACGTCGGCACACCGGAAACGGTCGCGAAGAAGATCGCGGCGACGTCGAGCGCGCTGGGGCTTACGCGATTCGACATGAAGTACAGCGCTGGCACGCTCTCGCACGAGAAGATGATGCGAAGCATCGAGCTGTATGGGCGCGAGGTGATTCCACGCGTTCGGGAGTTGATGGCCGCCGAGGAGTCGGAGTTAGCAGACGAGGCGGCCGAGGTAGCCCGGTAAGCACCTGAACCTTCGCCGGGAACGCGCTGTCCAATCGCGCGGCTCAAACCGGCGAGGGTTCCATGCTGAATGTCGCCCACGATGTCCGCAACGCGCTTCGGTCCCTGCGCTTCGACCGGAGCGCCGCGGTGTTCAGCATCGCGATCGTCGGGCTCGGGATCGGAGCCAGCGCGACCGTCTTCAGTCTCTGTCAGGCGCTCCTGCTTCGCCCACTTCCGTTCGCCGACCCTGACCGGCTGGTCTGGGTCGCCAACGGCACGTCGGAGAACCTCTCCGCACAGACAGTTCAAGTAGCGAACCTCGTCGAGTTTCGAGAGCAGAGCCGGTCGCTCGAGGGGGTCGCCGGCTTCTTTCAGTTCTACGCCCCGGGTGACATCCGCCTCACGGGCAGCGGCGAGCCGGAGCGCCTGACCGGCGTTCCCGTTACGCAGACGTTTTTCCCGCTGCTTGGCGTTAGGCCCTACCTCGGGAGGGTCTTCGACGAGTCGGAAAGTCGCTTCAATGCGCCGGGGACGGCCATGCTCGACTACCGATTCTGGCAGCGGCGCTTTGCCGGAGATCGCGACATCGTCGGCAGATCCATCCTTCTCGACGGGAAGCCGGTCACGGTCATCGGTGTGCTCCCGGCGTCCTTCGATTTCGAGGCGACGTTCATTCCCGGTCGCCGAGTCGATCTGTTCCTGCCGTTTCCGTTGAGTCCCGAGACGAACCGGCAGGGGAACACGCTCGCCCTGGTTGGCCGACTGCGAAACGGTGTCGATCTGCGGAAAGCGCAGGCGGAGGCCACGCTGATCGCCTCTCGGTTCACGAAGGGAATTGTCCAGGACAGTTACCGAAACGGCTTCAACCCCAGGCTGACTACCCTGCGGGAGCACATCAGCGGACGGTTCCAGGCGGCCCTCCTGGTGCTCGCTGGGGCGGTTGCGTTCCTCATGCTGCTCGTGTGTGCGAACGTGTCCAACCTCCTCCTCGTTCGCGCGTCACGTCGTCAGCGCGAGATGGCGGTACGCGCAGCTTTAGGCGCGACGCGTGGCGACCTGGTGAGACAGATGCTGGCCGAGAGTCTGGTGGTCTCGGTCGCTGGTGCCGCCGTCGGGATCATGTTCGTCGTGGCCGCCACCGCGCTCGTATCGCGCCTGCAAGGCACGACGATCCCGCTCCTGCACGACGTGCGCGTGGACAACGTGTCGCTGGGCTTCACGGTCCTGATGGCCGTGGTCACCGGCATCGTCTTCGGTCTCGTTCCCGCGTTTCAGAGCTCGGCGCAGTCGCTGCCGATCGCGCTGGCGGAGGCGAGCCGCGGGTCCACGTCTCGGCGCGGCGGTAGGGCGCGGCGCGTGATCGTCGTCGCGGAGGTCGCGCTGGCCTGCGTTCTCTGCGCGGGCGCAGGCTTACTCATTCGCAGTCTTCGGCGCGTGCTCGACGTGCGGCCCGGCTTCGCGACAGAGAACCTGATCGCGGTACGCGTGGACCCATCCCGCGTTCAGTCGACGTTCGCACGGCGCACGGTCTACTTCGAGGAGGCGGTGCGCGCGGTGCGGTCGGTGCCCGGTGTCCAAGCGCTCGGCCTCACCGACGCCCTTCCACTCGGCGACAACTTCGGCTGGCGTCGCTGGAGCGCGCTGGCGGACGGTGTCGAGCCTAACGCCGACCAGGGTGTCCAGCCGCTGGTGCGCATGATCGACGTGGGCTACCTGGCCGCCATGAAGATTCCCGTGCGCGCGGGCCGAGCGTTCACCACGGCGGACGACTCCACGAGCGAACCAGTCATCATCATCAACGAGACGTTGGCGGGCACGCTCTGGCCGGGAAAGGATCCGATCGGCCGTGTCCTGAAGACGAGCAACAAGAATCGCCGCGTCGTGGGTGTCGTAGGCGACGTCCGATATTTCGGGCTCGACCGCGGGGTCGACGCCGAGATGTACATGCCGATCCGTCAGACGGGCGATTATCAGTCGGTGGATCTCGTGGTCCGCGGGGCGATTCCACCCACAGCGCTCGCGGCCGGCGTTCGTGCGGCACTCCGCCGAATGGACGCGAGCTTGCCGGTGGTGGAGTTCCGCACGATGGAGGAGCTCGTGGACCACTCGGTGTTCGCGCGCCGCTTCACCGTGTTGCTGGTAGCGGGGTTCGCAGTGTTCGGTCTGATGCTGTCGTGTCTGGGACTCTATGCGGTGATCTCGTATTCGGTGAGCCAGCGCACCCAGGAGATCGGCATCCGTATGGCGTTAGGCGCCACCCCGGCGAGCCTGCGGACCCGCATCTTCGGTGAGACCGGCGTGCTGGTGCTGCTCGGCATCGCGATGGGGTTGCCGGCCTCGTGGCTGGCGACGCGTGCGATTCGGGGGCTCCTGTTCGATGTGGGCTCGGCGGACCCCGTGACCTACGCGGGTGTGCTGGCGGTTCTGGCCGGCGTCGCGGTGCTGGCCGGGTACGTACCTGCGCGGCGAGCGACGCGGATCGACCCGGCGATCGCGCTGCGTCCGCGGTAACCCACGCCAAACAACCGGCAAGACCTGACGCGGATGAACTACGATCACGACGATGACGCGGATTGGCTCCGCAGGCACTGACGCTCCCTTCCACCCCGCAAGCGCTCGGTTGTGTGGTTGACAACCAAAGAACGGTTTTCTAGGGCCGAGATGCTGGGATGTCCTCGAAACGAATCCGCGAAATCGTGGTGATCGTTGTTCATCCGCGTCAGGTCTTTGCCGTTTCCATAGGGAACTTCTGTCCGCCTTAGGAAGCGGCGATCTGATAGAACACGTCTGTCCGAATCAGGCTCGGATTCGTGTCCCACTCGGGCTGCCAGTGCCCGTAGATCTCCCAGTTTGGACCAGCGAGGCGGTGGCCGTTCGCTTCGCACCATGCTCGGACCGCGTTATGCGCCGCTCCCAGCGCGTGGTACGGCCCGAAGTGCGTGACGACGGCAGCCGGCCCGCCGGGCGTCGCGGACCGGACCACCTCGCCCGTTTCCTCGAACGGGCCCTGAAGCTCGACACCGACCTCGAGACGAATGTCACCGTTCCAGTAGATGGCGACGTGACGACCGCCCTTCGCGCCCGCTTCCTTTTGCGCCTGTACGGCACGCCATACGAGTCCGCAGCACTCGGGAACGAGCGTCGACAACTGGCTGGGGCTGGCGCGGCGGCGAATGACGGCGACGGGAATGCTCGCGACCTGCCGAAACACAACGCGCTGGCTTTCCATCAGCCCCATACCTCAGTGAACAGCCGCATCCAGTTTCCACCGATGATCTTCTCCACGCGCGCCACCGAGTGCTTGCGCGCGAGGAGCTGATCCGCGATCTGATCGAGTCGCCGCGGCGTATTGAGGTCCTTGACGAACATGAAGTCCTCCTCGCGCGGCGCCGCGATGCCACGCTGCTTGCGGGCCTCGACGAATCGGCGGTGCCGCGCCTCGTACTCCGCGGTCACCACGTGCGGCGTGATCGAGAGGTCGCTGCCAATCCCGACGTGGTCTTCGCCACACACGTTGACGGCGTACTCGATCTGCCTGACGAGATCCGCGGCCATCGGCTGCCCCTGCGCGTTGATGAACGGCATCATGTAGATGCCGATCACGCCGCCCTTGTTCGCGAGGGCACGCAGGATGTCGTCCGTCTTGCTGCGGGGGTGGTCGAACACCCCTCGGCAACCGCTATGGGTGATCGCTACCGGTCGTGTGGACGCGGCGATGCCATCGGAGGTCGTCTGCAGTCCGCAGTGACTGAGGTCCACCACCATACGCAGCTCGTTCATGCGCGCGACGACGTCTCGTCCGTAGCGGCTCAGTCCCGCGTTGGCTGGCTCGAGACAGCCGTCGCCGAGGATGTTGCGGTCGTTGTAGGTGAGCTGGATGATGCGGACCCCGAATCGCTGAAACGCGTCGAGGTTCGTCGCGTCGCCCTCGAGCATCGTCGCGTTCTGAAATCCGTAGATGAGCCCCAGTCTCCGACTTTCCTTCGCCCGGCGGATGTCCGCGAGCGAGTAGACCTTCATCAGGACGTCGGGGTGCGCCTGCAGCTCGTTCTCCCAGTACGCCATCTGACGGAACGTGTCGGCGAACGTGTTCGCGCTCACAGTCAGGTTCACGGCCGTGATGCCTGACGCCTTCGCGTTCGCGACCATCTCGGGTGTGAGCGGATTGGCCGTGGCGTCGGACGTGTTGAACGGACCCGGGCTCGCGAGGCAGTCGATGGCAATTGCACGCTCGTAGCCCGGCCACGCTTCGGATGCGCGCTCCGTCTTTTTCGTGCGCGTGGTGTGAGCGAGAAGAACCGTACGCGGCGCGACTGCAGCTACTCCGGCGAGTCTGGCGAAATCACGTCGATGCATGAGGGTGTCGCTCTGGCGGGTGTGGGACGAGAGAAGTAAGGTGACACATGCTGCGAATACCGGCTACCCTCTGCCTGCTCGGACTCGGTTTGCTCGCCCGCTCGCCAGGGTCGAGTCGCGTGGCGCCTAACGTGGCTATCGCGTGCGATTCGCTCAAGACGCGCGTGACTGACCCGTTGCGGTATCGCCAGCGCGGTGACCGGTGCGAGGGCGTATATAGCCAGGACGTGAGCACCAGCTCGAGCCTCCTCGTGGCGTCACTGGTGGAAAGCTTCGAGGCCATCGATGACACGTCGACGCTTCCTCTCCGCGTGGAGTGGACGCCGCCCGATGGCGAGATGGTGAAACTGCGCGCGTATTCGATCAAGCCGGGACTCTACTACCGGATGGACACGGCCAAGCCGATCCCGGCGAGTCCCTACCTGTGGCCGCCAGACGTCCTCCAGGCGCTTCGGATCGGCAACGCCGATATCGGCGTGACCGGGTCGGCATCGGCAATGCTGGGCGGTGAACGCCGCGACGTGTTCGTGCCCCTCAGAATCAGCCAGCGCAAGGCGCCCGCTCGCTCGACGCGCTACCGAATCACTATTAGGCCCAGCGTGGAGCTGAGCGATGTGTTCGTCACGCTCGCCACCGCCGGCCCTGACGGGAAGCCTGTGTCGTATCTCCAGCGCGACGAGAGCCTCGCCTACGGCTTCTATCCGGCCGAGCGCGGGATCGACATCAGACTCAAGGCCCTCGAGGCCCGAGGCATCTACTTCGTGCGCATCTCCGCGACACTCAAGCGAGGCGGGTCAGCCAACTCGGAGTTTCTGCTGTTCCATCCCGGCCCGCTGCCTGCGCCGGGCAACCAGTGACGGCACCCGCCAATCGACCGGACGCGGCTCCGCCCGCGTCGCCACGCCCGAACCGCTGGCTGCCGGCCACGATATTCGTCGTCACCCTCGTAGTGGCGAGCGTGCTGCTGTTCACTCGCGTGCCGAGGACCACGATCGAATTCGGCGGCTCGTTCACGGGCCTCGGCTTCGTGTCCGCGGTCGAGCAGCCGCTCAATCGTCCGCTCGACGTGACCGCGATCGGCGTGGCGGGGCTGAAAGAAGCGCAGCTTCCCGGCGAAGCGGCGGTCCAGGACCATGGCTTGCCCGCGATTCGCATCGCGATCGACAGCGCGAAGGACGGAAAACGTGGCAGTATCCTCGTCGACCGGATCGTGGTCCCGGCCGGCACGCACGTGTGGCTCTCGCGTACGGACTTGCCTCGCCAATACCGCATCTCGCTTCGGTCCACGGCGCCCGTTCCCGTTAGGGTGCATGCCGACGTGATGGGGACGGTCGTAATCGCACCAGCCAACGCGCCGGCAACGACGACGACGCTGCGCGCCCCGCGGCCGGTCGACTTCACCGGAACAACGAGCGCGCTCGACCTCGATCTGACGCTGGCGCCCGCGGCTCAAGCGCCGCGTTGGCAACAGATCGAAGCGCGCGACCTTCAGGTCTATCGAGTGGAGAACGAGCAGGACGCGGATCGTCCGCTCACGCGCCCCGTATCCACCGTGCTCTCCGGCTCCCTCTTCTTCGAGTCGGTCGGTGGCACCGAGCGCAAGCTTCGCCCCGGGGAGATGCTGCGATTCGGCGGAGCGAGCGGCACGTTCCTGACGCTCGATCTGCGCGACGACGGGATCGCCACGACATTTCAGGGCGACGTTCGCGACCTGCGGACTGGGGCAGGCGAGCATCCCCGGTCGCTCATGCCGACGCTGCTCGACTGGCTGCGGCAGCGTCAGGGGCTCTCACTGCTGTGGGGTACGGCGCTCTACATGTTCGGCGTCGTCACGACGTTTCGTAAATGGTGGCGGAAGCCGGAATGAGCATGGGGCATTGTGTTCGCGCGATTGGCGGTGCACTCGTCGCGGCGACTTTCGCGGCAGCGCCACTTGCTTCGCAGGGCGATTCGGGTGAGACGGAGCAGCTGGTCGTGATGATTCGCTGCATGCTCGATGGCCGGGAGAGCATCGGCGCGGGGATCATCTTCGGCGCGGCGAACGATCGGCTGTACGTCGTGACCGCGAGTCACGTCGTGCGCCGCGGCACGGAAGAAGCCACCGACATTCGAGTCGAGCTGCGCTCTCTGCCGGGTGAACCCGTGCGCGCGACGCTGACCACCGCGTTCGACGCGAAGCTGGATCTGGCGGTCCTGAGCATCTCCGGCGTGAAGGCGGCAGGCATCGACGTCGCACGGATACCGTTCGATCGCCTCGGCTCACCGTCGTCGCTATCGCGAGGCGACGGCGTCTTCGCGTTAGGGTATCCGCAGGGCAGGCCGTGGGGCACGAACGTCGCGCCCGCGCCGATCTCGTCAACCAGCGACAGCTTGCTCACGTTCGAGACGACGCTGGTCAGCCCGGGACACTCCGGCGGCGCGTTGCTCAACCAGCGCCGCGAGATCGTCGGCGTGCTGCTCAACGTCCAGCCGCCCGATGCGACGGCGCGTAGCATCACGCAGGCAATCGCGCAGCTCGAGGAGTGGCGATTCCCCGTCGCGCTTCGCGGTCGGTTCGCACTCGCCGAACCGAACGTAGTGAGCGCGGGGGCCGGATTCACGTGTGGCCTGCGCCGGGACGGCACTGCGTTCTGTTGGGGGGACAACGATCATGGAGAGCTTGGCAACGGGACGCGTGGCAGCAGCCTCGCCCCCGTGCCCGTGTCGACCGAGCAGAAATTCGCGAGCGTGAGCGCAGGCTGGTCGTTCGCCTGTGCGCTCACCACGTCGGGCGCCCCGTATTGTTGGGGGAATACGCAACCTGACGACGACGCTGGTCCCGTGCCCGGCGACGCTACGGAGCGTGGCGTACCGGTCGCCATCGGTGGTGACCTCACGTTGTCGTCGTTGAGCGCCGGGTTTGGCCACGCGTGCGGCGTCACCAGCGCCGGCGCCGCGTATTGCTGGGGCGAAAACGACGACGGACAGCTCGGCAACGGGTCGAAGACGCCGAGCCTAACGCCGGTCAAGGTGGCGACGAACCTGACATTTCGTTCGATCAGTGCGGGACTCAACCACAGCTGTGCGCTCACCACCGACGGGCGTGCCTACTGCTGGGGGGCTGGCCGCTCGGGGCAGATCGGCGATGGCGACAGTACAGCGCACGTGCGGCCCGTTGCAGTCGGTGGCGCCTTGCGCTTCTCCGCCCTCAGCGCCGGCAACCTGTACACGTGCGGAGTCGCGACAACCGGCGCGGGCTACTGCTGGGGAGACAACGAATTCGGCGAACTGGGCGACGGGGCCAGAAAGAGCTCCGTCGTGCCGCGACCGGTTGCGGGCGGCCATCGGTTTCGCGCGATCAGTGTCAATCGAGGTACCGGTCGCAGTGTCACGTGCGGGCTCACCACCAACGGCGCGGCCCTTTGCTGGGGATGGGAGTCCGAGGCACTCGGCCAGCAGGACGTTGCCGACGAGACCCGACCTGGCGCGGTGGTGGGCGGTCACGTCTTCGCGGCGATCAGCGTCGGCTTCAGTCACGTCTGCGGCGTCGTTGCGAACGGAAGCATCTATTGCTGGGGTAGCAACAAGTACGGTCAGTTGGGCAACGGCGCGACCGAAACTCGCGTAACGCCAGGGCTGGTACCGATCCCACGCTGATGCGGGACAGGGCGCGGCATGAGATCGCGCTTCGATTGTATCGATGCGACAACGGTGAGGCGAACCGAGAGTCAGGGCTGACCCCTGTCTATCGTTAGGTCCGTACCCTGTCGAGTGGCAACTGCTGTCCGCCTTTGTTGGTGCCCCGCGTTCTCCCCGGTGATGGCATTGACGCCATCTACGCGATCACCGGCGCGTCCTTGCGCGCCAGCCTTTGGGGAGAATGCAAATGAACATCAGGACATCACACACCTTTGGGTACTCGCTGGCCATGGTTGCGGCCGCGGGCTTCGTCATCGGCTGCGCCGATAACGCACCCGCCGGACCGAAATCCACGAAGCGCACGTACGACGTCCAGGCAGCTTCGAACGGTCGGTTTCCGGACCTGGGCGACTGCGTCACGCACCTTCAGGTGCCGGAGGGCAGCAACATCTCGTTCCACGTGTTCGGCGTAGGCTTCCAGGTCTACCGTTGGGACGGCACGCAATGGAAATTCTCCAACCCGGAGGCGAACCTGTTCGCCGACGCCGGCCAGAACGCGCTGGTTGGCACGCACTTCAGCGCACCGGGAGCCAATCCGAACTGGCTGACCACGAGCGGCAGCAGAGTCATCGGCACGGTCGTCGACAAGTGCACCCCGAACGCCAATGCGATTCCCTGGGTCAAGCTTTCCGCGGACAACAGCGGAACGGGCGTCTTCAATCAGACGACGTTCATCCAGCGACTGAACACCGTCGGCGGCCTTGCGCCGACCACGCCCGGGACCGTCGTGGGCGAGGAATTCAAGTCGCCGTACACGGCAGACTACTACTTCTACCATCCGTAAAGGCGCGGGGCCATAAAGGCGCAGGGCCGTAGAGGCGCAAAATCCCGAAGGGCGCCAATCCCGAACGGCGCCAATCCCGAACGGCGCCAATCCCGAACGGCGCCGAACCCGGACGACGAAAGCGACGCTCTATTCGCTCTCAGTAGTTGCGTCGTCCGGGATCGGCGCCCGATGGGATTGGCGCCGTTCGGAATTCAGCGCCGTTAGGCCATTGCGCCCTCGCGCAGTGCATCGTTAGGCAACCGCCATCACTGGCTGCGGCACGATGCGGATGTACGGACGCGGGGACTCCCAGCCGTCCGGGTACGTCTTCTCAGCCTCCTCGTTGGAGACCGAGCCGGCGATGACGACGTCCTCGCCCGCCTTCCAGTTGGCCGGCGTCGCCACCTTGTGCGCGGCGGTCAGCTGCAGCGAATCGATGACGCGGAGGATCTCGGGGAAGTTGCGCCCGGTCGTCATCGGGTAGACGAGCATCAGCTTGATCTTCTTGTCGGGCCCAATGATGAACACCGTGCGGACGGTCTGGTTGGTCGCGGCGGTCCGCCCTTCGCACGTGCCTTCCGTGTCCGCTGGCAGCATGCCGTAGGCCTTGGCGATGGCCAGCGTGGTGTCCCCGATCATGGGGAAGTTCGGCGCATGGCCCGTCGAGTGCTTGATGTCGACCGCCCAGCGTGCGTGGTTGTCCACGGGATCGACGCTCAGACCGATGATCTTGGTGTTCCGCTTGTCGAACTCCGGCTTCAGCTGCGCCATCGAGCCCAGCTCGGTGGTGCAGATCGGGGTGAAGTCCTTGGGATGCGAGAACAGGACGCCCCACGAGTCGCCGAGCCACTGGTGGAAGCTGATCGGGCCTTCGGTCGTCTCAGCGGTGAAGTCGGGGGCTACGTCGCCCAATTGCAGAGCCATCTGAATTCTCCAGGTCGATGTCTGCGGCGGGCGCCGTGCCGGCCGTCAGGAGAGTCATGGTGCTACGTTTTCTCCAGCCCG
>DATCGG010000533.1:0-5022 GCA_036509075.1 Gemmatimonadaceae bacterium | reverse complement strand
GTGAAACGTGACGACCGCGGCGAGAGTCGGGGGCAGCGGGAAATACGTGTAAACCGACGGCGAGAAAAACACATCGAGCCCCTCGCGCGCCACCGCTCGCGTCATCCGCCACATGTCACCGAGCGAACGACTGCCGTTCGCACTTGCTGCGGTCGTTGGTGGTGCCGTCTGCGGCACCACGACCATGCGCACGCCAGCCCCGGACAGATCGAAGCAACGCGCCGAGCGGTCGTCGACGAAGCACACGAACTCGTGCGATGCGCCCTCCACGACCATCGCGCGGAGCAATTCGCGCGCGAATCGCCCATACCCCCGGGCATTTGCCCAGCACGTCGCATCAACGCCGATGCGCATCAGGTATCGAACCCCGTTCCACCCACGTTCGCGTGCGGAGCACGCGAGGTCAACACGGCGAACACCTCAGCACACCTTGGCCAGCGAATCGCCGGGACCCGCGACGTAGCCGACCATCTCGCCGAGCGCCCATGAGACCACGAAGACAGCAAGCAACGGCAGCGACCGAACGAGCTCGGAACGGTGCCGGCGCTTCGCCACGACGCGCGATACCGTTCGAAAGAACAGGAGCGGCGGAAGCGCCAGCGCGGCCGCGCCATACCCGAGGCGCTTCGGAAGCCGCGCGCCGGCGACCCGCGCCCCGGCGTACGACCGCGCGTACAGGTATCGCTGCGAGAGATACTCGCCCATCGTGTAGTGTTTTTTGTGGCCCACGGCAATCTGCGGTCGGCATACCAGCGACACACCGTCGCGACGCATCGCGTCGTGGAGTCGATTCTCCCACTGACCCCGACCAAGGACTGACTCGTACCGCCCGAGCAACGCGCGCGGGTAGACCACGTTGTTGCCTGGGAGCCAGTCGGCAGGACCCTCCGGAAGCGGGGTTATGCAGTGACTGTACTCACACAGGAAGGCGGCCCAATCCACAAGGCGATCCACGGCGGCGTTCTCGATGGCGCCGCCGACTACGACGTCGGCTCCGGCCTGGGCGTCGAGGAGAGCGCGCGCCCACCCCGGCGGAACGATCACATGATCCTCGATGACCGCTACGGACCTGCCTCGCGCCTCGCGAAACGCGAGCGCACGGAGATCGGGAATCGTCGTCGCCGCTGGTGCCTCCAGCACGCGCACCCACGGATGCGTCCTTCGAACCTCTGCTCGGAGCGACTCGCCGCACCGATCAGCGACGAGTACCTCGAGGTCGACGTCCGTTCGTTGCCGGGTAAGCGCCGCAAGACAGTCCATCAGGTCGCCGAGGCCGTTCACCGAGGGAACGACGACGGTGAGCGATGGTTCAGTCATCGCCGGCCGGTTTCGGCGCGAGAGCATCCGCCGGCCCGCGCAGATATCCGACGCCCTCGCCGATCGACCAGGCCGTGAGGAACAACATTGTCGCCGGCAGCGCGCGGAGGAATGTTCCCCATCGCCCGCGCGCCGCCGCCCGCGCGACGCGCCACGTGAGCAGCGCCGGCAACAGCGGACTCACCATGAGCAGAAACCAGCGACGCGCACCTGGTTCCTCCGACAACCGCTTGCGCGCGAAGTCACGGCCATGCTCGTAGCGGTCGACGCAAAAGGCACTCACGCTGTAGGTCTGGTTCTGATAGATCGCCGCGGTCCTCGCGAACCGAAGCATGCTGCCCCGCGCAACGAGCCGCGTATGGGCCACGTTCTCCCACTCGCCATCCTGCGCCCAGCCGATCACGTCGGCAATGACGTGGCGCTTGTAAGCGACGTTGGCGCCGGTCAGCAGCGGCGTGCCCTGGGCTGCCTCCGGCCGGTCGCTGGAGAAAAAACCGTATTCGGCAAAGTACGCTGCCCAGTCGACGACACGTGACCGACGTGCGTTGTCCATTCCGCCGCCGACTACGTCGGCATCGCTATTGGCGCTTTGCGTGAGGGTCTCGACCCAGTTGGCATCGGCGACACAATGGTCCTCCGTGAGTGCCACCACGTCGCCTGACGCTTGCGCCATACCAACAGCGCGCAACTGCGGAATCGAGGCTTCGGCCGGCGCCGTCACGAATCGCACACCGGGGTAGGTCTTCGCCAATGCCGCGACGTCGGCAGCGCTCCCCGCGCGTGCGACCAGCAGTTCGGCATTCAGTCGCTGACACTGGCCGAGCAACGACCCGAGGCATGCGTGGAGGAGCGTCTTGTCGCGGTTCGACGCGACGACGACCGACACCGTAGGGGCGGACCCGCGCTTGGGGCCGCGCCCGAGCGGCCGCGCCACGTCGCTGTCCAGTCGGCTGGGCGAAGACATCGTTAGGCGGGCCTCGGGAGAGGACTCGGCGCGGGCGCCCCACCGACCGCGCCAACCGCCTCACCGACGGCCCAGCAGCCGGCGAGTACGAGGAAGGCCGGGAGCGCGCGCAGCAAACGCCCGCGGTGCTCGACCATCGAGCGCACGCGCCGCCAGGCACGGAGCGCCAGCGCGAACGGAACGAGCGGAGTGCCGACGACGATCATGACCGGATTGCGTCGAGTCCGAGAGACACGCCATGCCCCAGCGTGGCGACCATGATGAAACCGGTGACGGGCGATGGTGGCAAAGGGGAACGATCGGCCGTAGCGGGCCGTCGCACCCGGCACAATCGCGAGCGAGCCACCCTCCGCGTGAAGTTGGCGGTGGAATTCCACTTCCCAGAGACCGTCATCTGAGTTCTTCACGAATCGCCGAATCGCCTCTCCGTCATAAGCCGCGTTGTCGGCGGGAATCCCCGGGACATCGCGCCACGTTTGCGTGGGTTCCTTCAAAAACTCGGAATATCGGAGATAAAACACTGCCCAGTCGGTAACGGAGGTCGCATCGCCGAGATCGAGTCGACCGGCCGCGCCGGTGTGACCCGCTCTGAGCGCCGCTTCCAAGTTCTCAATCCAGGTTGGCCCTACCTCGAAGTGCCCCGTTGTCAAAGCAATCACACGCCCGGTTGACCGGCCTATCCCGGTCGCCCAGAGCTCGGGTGTGAGCGTGCCTGGCGCGCAACGTATGACGGCTGCGCGTCCCAATTCACGCTCCGCAATGTCCGCGCTCGTATCGCGTGAAGCATCGACCACGATCACTTCCGAACTCTTCCCTTCAAGCGCCGCGCGAACCGATTCGATGCAGCGCCGGATCGATCGTGCGGATTCCACTGACGCGATGATCATTGAGACATCGAACATGGCCATCGCGCACTGGTGGAACTGCCCTTCCTTCCTTCCTTCGAGAGCAAATGCCGAGCTCGGCTCATTGTGAACAGAATCTAATCCACAACGGCAACTTTGCTCGGTGTTATTTCGAACCTCCCTTGTGCAAGGATGGCGCCCCAGCGTATGTCCGCAAAGGCTTACGGACTTGCCCGCTATGTGAAATGACAGAAATGGTTTAGCCGCTCAGCAGAGCACTGACGAGGGGTCCCCAATCGATGCGGCAGACGTGCCCTGTTGTCTCGGCGCCACAACTATGGGGGGCTCTGCGCCGCGAATATCGCCGAACCAATTTCGCTCGAGTCGGCTCAGTACGGCGCGCGACCTAACGGGCAATGAGACGCTGCGAACGCCGGCCCTGCGGAAGCGTGCTTCGCATTGGCTGGGCGAGGCCGGCAGCAATCTCGCGTTTCGTGATGTCCGACAGCGCCCACATGATCGCCAGCTGGATGTAGAGAAAGCTCAACTTCGCAAAGGATCCGAAGACGCCCGCCAACATGAACGCAAGCAGCCCGAACTCCAGCGCCAACAGCTGGTCGGCCCGGGGAGTGCCCCGCGCAAGGCGACGGGTGCGCTCGGACGTCACCGCGACCACGCCGATCATGGAGAGGAAAAGGAAGACGCCAGGGATCCCCGTCTCGGCGGCGACGTTGAGATAGGTGCTGTGCGTGTCCCGGAAGCCCAGCGCGGCGTCCGGAACACCCACGCGCGGCGCATACATGGCGTGGCCACGAGGGTAGACGCCGAGGCCGATACCGGAGACCGGATTCTCGAGGATGATCGTCCCGGCCACTCGCCAGATGTTGTACCGGGCGTCGGCGGAACCTTCCGGATCGGCCTCCTTCGTGTTCCCGCTTGCGAGGTTCTTCATGCGCGAGAAGCGCTGCCAGGCGGACTGCGGAACGAGTGGCAGGACGACAATCGCCGCGGCGGCCGCCATGAGCAGCGACCGCACGCGCCGCCCCTTCGTATGCACCACGAAAAACAGCATGCCGGTCGCGACGAGCGCGATCAATGCCCCGCGGGATTGCGTCAACAGGATCATCAGCGGCAACACGACGACACCCGCGAGCGCTCCACGCTTGACCCACTTGTTCGTTTCGGTCAGTACCACCGCGACCGCGAGCGAAAGAGGAAAATACGTGAGCGCAGCGAGGTCGTTCGAGTTGCTGTAGATGTAGTTCCACAACGCCCGACCGAAGAGCGTGTAGCGTACGATGAAAAAGTTAACAAACGTCCCGCGGACCGGGTACAGAGCGAAACACGCGAGGAAGAAAACCATGAAGAGGCGCATTCGCCAACCGTCGCGCGTCACATTCGCGATAACGAAGCAGATCACGAAGACCTTCGCGAGCACGATGGTCTCAGCGAGGGTGCCTGCGGGGTCGACGCTCGACGTGTAGCTCGCCGCGGCCCACGCCACGTAGGCAGCGAACAGGATCACAAAGAACGGAACGGTGACGCGGCGCTCCATGAGCAGCCCGAGAAGCGCAAGGACCATCCCCGGAATGACGAGCGGCAGACGGTACGTCACGGCCGAGAAGATGTACACGAGGACGCCGACGAAGCTGACCGACCAGGTCGCGGGATACTGCGTCGTCCCCTTCAAAAACGAAGTGATCAGCGAATCGCCGGTGGCGGCGACCGCGGAGCGGAAGCGGCCTCGTGGCGCGCGCGTGGCCGGCGCAGGGGTGCGCAGTTGCCCGGGCGTTGCATCGACGACCGCTGTCTGTGGTGGTGGCACCACATGACGCGCGCTTCGCCAACCACCCTCACGAGGTTTCATGCAGACGAAGGTTTCAAGACGCTTCGAGG
>DATCGG010000532.1:0-4780 GCA_036509075.1 Gemmatimonadaceae bacterium | reverse complement strand
GCTGCTCTTCGCTGCGGCCATGACGTTAGGCGTCGGCGTGCTGACGGGCCTCGCGCCACTGGCCCATCTCCAGCGCGGCACCGTGACGGCCGATCTGAAATCGGGGGCGCGCGAAGGCACCTACCATCGCACCGCTCTGCGATCGGCGTTGCTGCTCACGCAGAGCGCCCTCTGTGTTGTGCTCCTGGTTGCGGCAGGCCTATTCGTTCGCAGCCTGAACCACGTGCGCGATGTCCGGCTTGGGTTCGAGGCCGACTCGGTGCTGCTCGTGGAGCTGCAGATGCGCGACGTCAGGGTCGACAGCGCGGCGATGGTCGCGCTTCGGCTTCGTCTGCTCCAGTCGACGAAAGAAGTTCCCGGCGTGTCGCACGCGACGCTTCAGGAGTCAGTTCCGTTCGCGGGCATGTCGTCCTGGCCCATTTTCGTCAGCGGCATTGATTCCGTCAGTGCGTTCGGTGAGTTCGACTTCAACACCGTCTCGTCGGACTACTTCGCGACGATGGGAACGCGAATCGTTCGGGGACGCGGGTTCGAGAACACGGATCGCGAGAACACGCAGCGCGTCGCGGTGGTTGGTCAGTCGATGGCCGCCGTGCTGTGGCCGGGGAAGGACGCCGTCGGACAATGTTTTCGGTTCGCCGCGGACACGTCGCCCTGCACATACGTGGTCGGCGTGGCGGAAGATATCCATTCACAGTCGATGGACGCCGAGCCGAAGCTGTTCTACTACTATCTGCCGGCGGCGCAGTGGCGGCCGCACGATGGTGGGCTGTTCGTTCGCGCACGCGGCGACGTACGTCAGGTGTTGGAGCCGCTGCGCCAGCGACTCCAGGCCGACATGCCCGGCTCGTCGTTCGTGACGGTAACGCCGCTCAACGAGATCGTCGACCTACACCGGCGCTCGTGGATGCTTGGCGCCCGGGTGTTCACAGCGTTCGGCGTGTTGGCGCTGGTGCTGGCGGCGGTCGGACTCTATAGCGTGATCGCGTACAACGTCGCGCAACGGAGGCACGAGCTTGGCGTGCGTCTCGCGCTCGGCGCCGCGAAAACGGGGATCGTGCGGCTTGTCGTGACGGAGAGCGTCAAGTTCGCGCTGTTTGGGCTCGTGATGGGCTGCGTGGTATCCCTCGCGGGAAGCCGGTGGGTTGCCCCGCTGCTGTTCAAGGAGTCGCCGCGAGATCCGGCGGTGTTCGCGATCGTGACGCTCGTGCTGCTGTTCGTGGCCATCGCGGCGAGCTGGATTCCCGCCTTGCGTGCGGCGGGCGTGGATCCGAAGACGGCGCTGCAGTCGGACTGAATATGCGCGCGATCATCCTCGCGCTCGCGCTCCTCGCGCCGTCACTGCGTGCGCAGGGGCCCGCCCCGCGCTTCATGTACATCTACCGAGACTCGCTCAAGCGCGGAGTCGACTCCGCGTACCGTATCATCGAAAACGACGGCGCCCGAATCTGCGCGGATCTGCGGTGTCCAAATCCGTACGTCGCCCTCGAGAGCCTGAGCGGCCCCCACGAAGCCTGGTGGCTCAACGTGTTCGCAACCGAGGCTGATACGTCGCGAGTCGTAAAAGCCTACGCCAACAATCGTGCGCTCTCGATGGCCCTCGACTCGGTGGCACAACGGAAGGCCCCGTTGATCGGAACGCCCATCCAGGGCTATGCGGTCTATCGTCGCGACCTCAGTGGTAGGCTGTCGTGGTCAGTCGTGCGCGCGCGCTTTATCGTCGTCACCGTTACCCATGATCTCCGGCCGGTCAATGGATCCGCGTGGGTGATGGCCGATTCCACGCTGTATGTCTTCCAGCCAGTCCCAACCCGTCGCGAGGCGGACTCGCTTGCGCGGCAACCCAATGCGCGCGCCTTCGCCGTGCGCCCAAATTGGAGCATGCCTGCACCGGAGTGGGTGGCCGCCGATCCGGAGTTCTGGCGGAGCGCGCCCGTGCCGAGGACGCGGCGCTGAACTTCTCACACGCGTCAGTCGTTAGGCTCGACCGGGCGGGATACCCAGGTCGTATGAGGCCCTCTATCGGGAGATGTGGATTGTAGGTCTGGCATCCAGAACCCAGGGGTCGACCCCTCCGTTCTGGATGCCTGCCCGCCGTCGTCAGCTCAAAACGTGGAGCCCAGGCTCAGGAACATGAGCCGTCGTGGTGCGGCCTGCAGCGTCTGAAGATCGCTCGACAGCGAGAACCCGCCCGTCCCGATCGGACCGATGTACGACGTGTCGAAGAGATTGTTCACGTTGAAGCGAATCGTGAGATCCTTGGCCGCTCCGATGCGTGGGAACCGGTAGCCAACGCCGGCATCGGCCGCGGTGTACGACGGCACCGACAGCGTGTTGAGAATCGTGAAGTAACGCTTGTCGACGTGGCGTACGCCGACGTCGGCGCTCCAGTGAGAGTTATCGTAGCGAACCGTGGAGCTGGCCATGAGGCGAGGCGCGTCGACCACGTCTTTGCCGGCGGTCTGGACGACCGTCGTCCCGGTCGACGACTCGGTCGAGTAGTCGTCGTTGATCTTCGAAACGTTGTACGACGCCGAGGTGCCCCAGCTGAACCGCGGCGCGAATTCCCACACGAGGAGGCCTTCCATCCCTTTCGACGTCACTGTCCCGACGTTCGCGTACACCGATGCGCAGAATGCACTGAGCTGGCAGTTCGCCACGCTGACCAGCCGGTTTCGATAGTCGATGTAGTACGTCGAGAGTGATGCCTCGACGCCGGGGCGCTTGGTGCGAACGCCGAAGTCCACCGACGAGGCGCGCTCCGGCTTCACGTTTTGCTTGAAGTAGTCGAAGCCAGTGGGGCTCAGATTGTAGATCCCCTCCTGAGGGCTCAGCGGGTATTGGTTGATGTTCTCGGCGTAGTTCGCGAACAGCTCCTCGTGGGTGTTGAGCGAGAACACGGCGCCCAATTGCGGCAGGAAGTTGCCCTTGGCCGTCACGTCGAGATCGGGACGATCCGGATCACCGTACGTCGGCGCGTCGAGCGTGTTGCCATTGCTGTGGAACTTCGCGTCGACGTTCAGGTACTTCGCGCCATACGTGAGCTTGAGACGGTCATCGAGCAGGCTGTTCGTGTTCTGGGCGTACGCCATGGTGGTCGTGATGTCGCCCTCGCGATCGAAGAAGAGGCGAATGAGCTGCGTGAAGTCGGTCGTCGGACCCGACTGCCAGTCCGTGAGACGCCAGCCGGGCCGAATCATGTGGGTCGAGTTGCTCTCGTACCACAGCCCGATTTCCAGCTGGTTGCCCGCGAACTTCGACTGGAGCTTCGCGTTCGTGCCGTAGCGCGAGTTGTCGTACTGCGTCTCGCGGAAGTAGATCGGGTCCGGGCTCCAGGTCGACCCGTAGCTCGGCGCAGTCCAATCGCCGCGACCCTTGTCCTGGTGGAGGTACGGCTGAATCGTGAGCGTCGCGTTTGCCCCAAGCGCGATGTCTCCACGCACGTACGCGAGCTGGTCTCGGCGCGCGCCCAGCGATGACTTCCAGTACGCCTCGTCCTGCTGGTCCGTCGATGTCGCGAACGCCTTCGCGTCGTCCCAGTTGGTGGTCTCATCCCACATGCGCCCGCTCTCTTTCCAGCGGGCGAGCGAGAGGTCCACGTAGTCCTGCTCGTTGCGATTCGAGAACGCGTAGTAGGCCGTGAGCTTGTGCGGTCCAACGAAGGCGACGGACTTCGCGTTCACCTGCTCGAGCCAGGTCATGCCGGTGTGCAGGAGGCCGTGGTCGCCTAACAAGCCACCGAATGACGGCGACTCGGAGTATCCCTGGCCCTTCCACTTGTCGTTGTCCTGCCGCGTGAAGCTGACGTACGCGCTCACACCGTTCGATCCGAACGTATGCAGCCCGGTGTCGAAGCGGCCGGTCGTGCGATACGTGTTCGCGGCACCGAAGGTTTGTCGCAGGGTGAAGGCCTGCGAACCTCGCGGCGCGTCGGAGAGGTACTGCACGACGCCGCCGAGGTTGTTGGCACTGGACGTGGCGATCGCACCGCTCCCCTGCGCGACTTCGGCACCCGCCACGTTGTCGGCGTCGATGGCGCGTCCGATCCCGAGCCCGTTGAAGTTTCCGTAGCTCATGTCGCCGAGCGGGAGGCCGTCGAGGGTCTGCCCGATCTGGCGCGGCGCGAACCCGCGCATGGTGATGCTGTTCGCCCACTCGTAGGCGCCCCAGGGGTCGGAGCTCTGCGTGTTCACGCCCGGGAGCTTCTCGATCGCCTTGAGTGGACTGGTGCCGGCCGCGATCGCGGTCAGCTGCGTTTTGCTGATGGCGTTCGCTCCGCGCGTCTCGCCTCGTCCAGACGCGGTGGCGACGACCGATACGGTGCCGAGCCGTCGTACGGAATCCGGCGGTGGTGTTTGCGGCTGGAGCTGCTGCTGCGCGAGTGCGGTGGCGGCGCCGGCGAGCACGAGAAGCGCAATCCGCAAGGTGATAGTGACCGTACAGCGCATGAGACTCACACCTTCCTCCTGTTCGAGCGGGACGAAATCGGTACCCTAACGAGCGGAGAACGTGGGAGTGCTGAGTCACAGCAATGCGACCGAACGACTTGGATGCTGTAAGCAATGCGCGACCGCTTTGTACGATGGCCGTAACATTCGATGAGCGGGCGGCCATCGTGGCCGGTTTCGCCGAGAGAACGCGTTTCGTCTGACGGCGGCGGCGCCATCGGCAGTGTCCGACTTTGGTCAAGGTGCTCGCCGAGCACCGTCGAAGGGGGCGTTCGACAACCATCCTGCAGGCGTGACGTTCTCGCGCACCTTCTTTCGCGTCGCGGCTGTCT
>DATCGG010000531.1:0-5650 GCA_036509075.1 Gemmatimonadaceae bacterium | reverse complement strand
CCAGCGGTATGTATCAGCGCGACGGCCAGTCCGGCCGCCGGCACAGGAGGAATCACGCTCGCCATCTGCGCCGAGTGAGCCACGTGCCCGGCATGAGGAGCGCCACCAAGCGCAGCAGGCCTAACGACCCGCATGAGGAACGGCACCACCATCAGGCCGGCCCCATGCGCCGACGCCATGAGGAACGACCATACGGTCACCTCGCGGCTCCCGACCGCCATCCCCCCATACCGCGGATGACTCGTCCGCACGAGCTTCCACACGCCGAGCGTGAGCAGCAGGCCCGCCACGACCCACCGGAGCCAGCCTAACGAGATCGCCAGCCCGGCGACGCCGACGACGACCGCCACCACCGCGATCGCCGCCAGGTGACCCGCGGCCAGCGGGAGGAGCGCCCGCCAGACCGCGCCGCGCTCCTGACGCTGCATGCCCAACGCGACCGCGAACAGCCACCCCATACCGGGGTTGATCCCGTGGGCCGCCCCGAGCAGCAGCAGCGCTGCCCAGGGCCACACGTCGTGCACCACGTTGGGTGCGAGAGCCGGAACGCCCATGACGTCACGCGAAGCAGAAGGAATCCGACGACGCGTCACCACCCTGCAGGCGCGTCTGGTGCGGGCGTATCCCCTGCTCGAACTCGACGAAGAACTTCGGATCGAACGCGATACCGCCCGCTGCTCCGACATCGAGCTTCGTCATCCAACCATTGATGCCGTCCGGGTAGAACTGCGCGTCCCACGGTGTGTACAGCGAGTTCGTCAGGTACACCCGGCGCCCATCCCGGCTCACCTCGACCATCTGAGGCGCGCCGTTGAGTGGCTTGCCAGGCGCGCTCGGGTGCGCGGTCCGATTCACGATCCCGCCGATCTTCACCGAGCCGACGAGCCGCGGCTCGTGCGGGTTCGACACGTCGTACTGCTGCAGCTCGCCCGTTCCCCAGCACGACACGTACAGATACTTGTCGTCGAGCGAGAGATTGAGATCCGTCACGAGCGGCGGCACCGCGCCGAAGCCCTTGAGCAGCGGTGGCAGATCGTCCGCATTCGCCGGCACGGCCGGAATCTCGATGACCTTCTTCACCTTCCACTGTGGCGTCTTCCCGGTCGTCTCGTCGCGGTACCACATCCAGATCGACGACGAGAGATCCTTGAGCGAGACCACCACGCCGACGAAGCCGTACGCCCGCCGCGGATTGTGCGCGGGGCGCAGCTCGAGCACCATCTGCTGCTCGGCCCCCAGGTCGAGCGCCTGCATGTGACGGCGCGTCTTGAGGTCCCACACGTGGAGCGCGTGACCGTACTTGCCGCCCAACAGGAGCTCGGGGTTCACGCCGTCCTTCACCATGTTCGGCGTGCCCCATTCGCTCGAGATCATCGTGTCGAAGCCCAGGTGCCACCAGAAGTCGTACGCGAGGTGCTGCGGCCCGCGGTCGTGCTCCCACGCGCCCTTCACATCGAAGCTGTCGTGATCGAGCACGAAGATGCCGCCGGGGCCGTTGCCGTCGGCACCGCCTAACGCGTTGACGTAGACGCCATCGGGGCCGCAGTGCACCGTGTGCGGCGCAGCATAGCCGGTCTTGGCGGCGATCTCGCGCGCCTCGATCAGCTTCACGAGCTCCGGATTCTTCGGATCGGGCTGCGTGTCGAGAATGTGAATCCGCGACGAGCCCGTGCCCGGCACGACGAGATACCGCCGCTCGACATGCGCGTGCGGCGCGTACGGGCAAAGGTGCGAGCTGCACGCGTTCCAGCCGAAGTGGTGCAGCTCGTTGTCGCCGGTCGGCAAGTCCGTTTGACCGACGAGGCGGCCGTAGGACCGCGAGCCAGGGTCGACGTCGACGACGCCGATGGCGTCGCGCTTGCCGTTGCCACCAGCCGCGATCATCGCCACGTAGGCGAGCTGCTCGGCCGGTGCATCCGCCGCCAGGGTCGGCGAGGCATAAAAGGTGGGGTCAGGGCGCCAGCGTCCCATAATTGTATCCTCCGCGCTATCTGCAGACTGTTCAGATGGACCGGCTGTTGTTAGGCAGCCGGCGATTGGGCGTGTCGGTATGTTCGACGCGCGCAACCTACGCGGATTGGACGCTGCTCACATGAGGCGCGAGTCCCGGGACATTGCCGGGATTTCGCGAGGGGGGCGGGTTTTCTAGGACCGGCGTCCCGCTGCCGGGCTTTCGTCGACGCCGAAGCCGGCGTCGCGCGCGCGCACGATCACTTCGGCGCGGGTGGAGACCCCGAGCTTCCAGAAGATGTTCGTGACGTGATTGCGCACCGTCTTGTCGCTGATGCGAAGGCGCTCGGCGATGTTGCCGTTGCCGAGGCCTTTTGCGACGAGGTCCAGTACCTCGGCCTCGCGGTCGGTAAGCTCGGGGAACGGCGCTGCCTTCCGGGCGAGCCCGTCTTCATCCGCGCCGAGAAACGCGTCGATTTCGGTGAAGAACTGCTCGAACGCCGGCTCGCCCTCGAGCAGCAAATGGTTCCGGCCCTCCATTGTCACGAGGCGGGCGTCCGGGATCAGGCCGGCGAGGCGGCGTCCTTCCTCGAATGGGATCCGGAGGTCGCCGTGCCGATGCAGCACGAGCGTCGGTATTCGGAGTAGCGGCGCAACGTCTTGGACGTCGACGTCGCCGAACGCGGCCATCATTCTCGCGGCGTTCTCGGGCGACGCGGACTCTCGCTGGAGCCGATCGAAGGCGCGCAGGTCCTCGGGCGAACCGTCGGGGAGAAACAGCGCGGAGAAAACCTGTCGGAACGCCGGCGTCTCACGTCCCCAGCCAACTCGAACGAGGTCGACCAGGATTCGCCATTCCGCGAGGTGGGCCGGGCTGAGATTTCGCTTGTTGTACCCTCTCGCGAACGAGCCGTACAGGATGAGGCGACTCACGCGCTCGGGGTGGCGGATCGCGTACGCGATAGCGATCGGTCCGCCTTGCGAAATGCCGAGCAGCGGAAAGCGCTCGATCCCTGCGGCGTCGACGACCGTCTCGAGGTCCCGAACCCAGGCGTCGAGCGAGAAGTCGGCGACGTTCCAGTCCGAGAGTCCGCACCCACGCTCGTCGTAGCGCACGAGCTTCCGTTTCCGCGTCAGCCGCTCGAACAGCGGACGCCAGATTGGGGTCCGCCAGTCATACTCGACGTGGTTCAGCCAGTTCGCGGCCTTCACGAGCGGCGGGCCGGTGCCTGCCGTCGCGAACGCGAGTCTGACGCCGTCTATGGTCTTGCAGAAGCGGATCTGTTGTTGCATTGGGATCGGAGTGGGCGCACAATCGGTCCAGGCAAGCCCAACGGCCGGCGCCGCGTTGGCTCCCAGGTGGTCAGGATGTAACAGGCGATAACAACACGGCAAGCCTGTCCAACCTTTTCGCATTGGCATATGGGTTGGCCAGGCGCTGGCGACTGGTGAGGCGTCCCCCCAACCGCCCAGGCACAATGCGTAAAGACACGTGGGTTCCGGCGGCGTGCATCACGACCGCATGGCTGTTCGCGACGTCCTGCGCCACCAAGCAACAAGCTGACCTTTCACCCGATCCTTCCGCTCCGCGAGTGATAGTCGAGGACGGCGCGCTCGCGGGACGCGTCGATCCTGCCACGCGCGTCCTGGTGTTCGAGGGTATTCCTTACGCGGCCCCACCGGTGGGCGACCTTCGGTGGCGTCCTCCTCGCCCGTCGGCGTTGTGGGCGGGCGTCAGGCCGGCGAACCGGCTCGGCCACAACTGCATGCAGCACCAGCCGTACGGCGACATCACGCCGGACGTGGCGGGAAAATCCGAGGACTGCCTCTACCTGAACGTCTGGACGCAGTCGACCGAGGGTAGGCGGCCTGTGATGGTCTGGATTCACGGCGGCGGGTTCTTCGCCGGGTTCGGCGGCGAGGAGCGGCACAACGGCGGCCCACTGGCGCGGAAAGGCGCGGTCGTCGTGACGCTCAACTACCGGCTTGGCGCGTTCGGGTTCATGGCGCACCCCGCGCTCGCCGCGGAGTCGCCCGATCACTCGTCAGGCAACTACGGGCTACTCGACCAGATTGCCGCACTGCAGTGGGTGCAACGAAACATCGCCCACTTCGGTGGGGATCCGTCGCGCGTCATGATCTTCGGCGAGTCGGCCGGCGCCATGAGCGTGGGAACGCTCATCGGGTCGCCGCTGGCGAAGGGACTGTTCCAGCGTGCGGTGCTCGAGAGTGGCACGGGCACGACGCTGATGCAGGCGCGCAAGGAAGCGGAGGAGAGAGGCGTCAAGGTGGCCACCGCGTTAGGCGTGAGTGGCACCGACGCCGCGGCTGCCGCTCGACTGCGTGCCGTGCCGGCGGAATCCGTACTGGCGGCGGCAGTGCGGATCGCCCCGAATCCCGGCACACCGGTGTTCTTCCCGTCGATCGACGGCCGCGTGCTGCCGCGCCCCGTCGACTCCGCGATCGTGGCGGGATCGGCCAACATCGTCCCGGTCATCGTCGGCAGCAACGGAGACGAGCCAGCGACCATCTTCGGCGCGCCGAGCCGGTCATTCGCGCGGCTCATCACGTCGAAAGGCGCGAAGGCGTACGTCTACCTGTATACCCGCGTCGGCGACGATTCCGTCAGTCGACGCATGGGTGCGTACCACAGCTCGGAGATCACGTTCGTGTTCGGTCGCCCGGCGCCGCTGCAGCCCGTCGCAGGTCATACGGCATACGACTCCACACTCGCCGATGCGATGAGCGATTACTGGGTGGCGTTCGCGATGTCGGCGGACCCTAACGCGGGGCCGGCCGCAGGCAAGTGGCCGCGGTGGCCGGTCTACGATCCCACAACCGACGCTTATATGGAGCTCGGGCCGCAGATCGCGGCCAAGCGGGATCTGCGTCGGGCGCTGTTCGATTCGCTGGATGCGGTTGGGCGGTCGCGTGGAGAGATCCGGCCGTAGCAGCGTGTAACGCGGCTGGCGACTCGGTCAGTGTGCGGGCGCGGACCGACGAAAGTCAGTGTGGTGGCGCGGTGCGAAGATGCGATCTTCCATCGCCCAGGGGTTGGAGGACGCAATGGCGCGTGCCGAGCGCATCCTGATCGTCGGCGGCGGAATCGGTGGCCTGTCGGTCGCCGCCGCGCTTCACGCGTGTGGCTTCGCGCCGGAGCTCATAGAGCGCAGTGACGCGTGGCGCGCCGTAGGTGCCGGCATCGCGATCCAGCCGAACGGTATCCGCGTGCTGCGAACGTTCGGCGTTGGCACGGCGGTCGAGCGCGCGGGGACGGTCATTCGCCGCTGGGATTTCTGCGATGAGCAGGGCGAGGTACTCTCCGCGACCGACCTCACCGCGCTGTGGAACGACGTTGGCCCGTTCGTAGGCATCGCTCGGCGTGAGTTGCAGCGCGCGCTGCTCGCTGGCGCTGCCGCCATTCCATCGCGTTTGAGTACGTCGATCAAGTCGCTGACTCAGGACGATGGAGCCGTGTGGGTCGAGCTCAGCGATGGCTCCGCCGCTACGTACGACCTGGTCATCGGTGCGGACGGGGTCGGGTCGTCGGTGCGATCGCTCGCGTTCGATGCGCCACCGCCCGTGTACGACGAACAGATGGTGTGGGGCAGCCTCGCGCCGGTTCGTCCGAGAGGGCTGACCAACCTGCAGTTCCTGCTCGGCGATGGCTGCTTTTTCGGCTTGTGTCCGGTGGGTTCCG
>DATCGG010000530.1:0-43326 GCA_036509075.1 Gemmatimonadaceae bacterium | reverse complement strand
TCGTCGACACCAGCGATCAAAGGTCGTTGAGGGAGCTCGCAACTGCGCTGCAGATCCAGGAGATACCGGAGGACAATCGTCACTGTCCCTGCCTGGGCGGGCCGGTCCTCGAGTTGTTCGCTGACGAGCGCGAGCTCGCGTCGATCGGATGCCAACACGGTTGCGCGATTCGCTGGCAACGCTGGCTGCCGGACGCACCGCTGGTCGATGAGACGCTGCTCGATACCTGGCTGCGCGGGGAGGGAATCCACCCCGACTTGCTCGACCGCCTGTACTACAACAGGTACGATCAGAATTGGGTCATCAATGTGGGATATCAGCGGCCCGGTGCGCGGCCGCTGACGCAGGCGGAACAGCGCGTTCGTTTGCTCGAGCTACAGCGGAACGAGGGCTTTGATGACCTGGAACTGTTCGCGAAGTTGAACGAAGAGCTGGCCGCGGACCCGTCACTCGCGCTCGCGTACGTCATTCGCGGGAAGTTAAATCATGACCTCGGCCGCTTCGACGAATGCGTCGAGGACTTCGCCTCGGCGCGGCGCTACGGTATTGATGACGCTCTGGTATTGTGCGAACGAGCCATCGCGCTCCATCGCCTCGGTCGGATCGACGAGGCGATCGCCGATTGCAGCGCAGCCATCGAGCTGACGCCGACCCATGCCCCGGCGTGGAACAGCCGCGGCGTGTTGCTGCTCGAACGCGGGCGTGTGACGGAGGCAATCAGCGACCTGAATCGAGCGGTCACTCTTGCGCCAGCCTGGATATGGCCGGTGCTCAACCGCGCTCGCGCGTACCACGCGGTCGGTGACCGACGCCACGCGCGTGAGGACGCAGGACGCGCGTCGACGTTACTGCCGCGTAAGGTGCATCCTGACGATGCGGAGGACACCGCCGCGCGCCGCATGATCGAGCGGTTGCTGAGCTGACTGACGCGTCGCGTTGCCGCCCGGTACTCGAGAGCTGGCCTCAGACTGCCTAACGCTCTTCCGAACGGTTTCGGGTGATTCCAGAGCGTGCCCGGCGGTGCGGATACGGGTAGGGCCGATCCGGTGTGTGCTCTAACGGCCACGCCTCGACAGGCGCATCGCGGCGGCTGTATGTTCAGCTCCATCGCGCACCCAACTTCAGCGAGGAATGCCGCCATGTCGGATACCTACCTCGTGAACGACGTCGCGAGTCAGATCGGCTGGGAGACCGTCCGCGACTTCGGCGCGGCCCTTGGAGGCGGACTGCTATCGCCCGGCGCGCCCGGCTACGACGACGCTCGCCGCGTCTGGAACGGCATGATCGACCGCAGGCCTGGCCTCATCGCCCGGTGCGTCAACGCGGCCGACGTGCGCCGAGCCGTGGATTTCGCGCGAACGCACCGGTTGCTCGTGGCCGTGCGCGGCGGCGATCACCACGCGGCCGGCACGGCGGTCTGCGACGGCGGTCTCATGATCGACCTGTCCCCGATGCAAGGCATCGCCGTCGACGCCACCGGGCGCACGGCCCGCGTGGAGCCGGGCGTTCGCTGGGCCGCGCTCGACGCGGCCGCGCAGGCCCACGGCTTGGCCACCACTGGGGGAAGCGTCTCGGACACCGGGGTCGCCGGACTGACGCTCGGTGGCGGGCTCGGGTGGCTCGCCGGCCGGTACGGCCTAACGTGCGACAACCTCCTCGCCGCCGACGTAGTCACGGCCGACGGGCGCCTCCTTACGGCCAGCCCGACAGAGAACGCCGACTTGTTTTGGGGGATCCGAGGCGGCGGCGGCAACTTCGGCGTGGTCACCGCCTTCGAGTTCCGACTGCACCCCGTCGGCCCGATGGTCGTCGCTGGCATGGTCGCGCACCCGCTAGAGCGCGCGCCGGAGGTGATCCAATTCTACCGCGACTTCGTCGCCGCGGCGCCTGACGAGGTGAACACCGCCTGCGCGTTCCTCACGACGCCCGACGGGGCAAAGGTTGTCGCCGTCGCCGCGTGCCACTGCGGGAGCTTGGACGACGGGGAACGTGCGCTGCGCCCACTGAAGGCGTTCGGCCCGCCGGTCCTCGACCAGATCGGTCCCGTACCCTACGCCCAGTTCCAGACCGCCCTCGATGGCGCTTTTCCGCGCGGACGCCGCTATTACTGGAAATCCGCCATGATGCGCGAGATCCCAGACGGGCTGGCCTCGCGTGTCGTCGAGCAGTTCGCGGCGGTCCCGTCACCCCTGACCTTCTTCCTCTTCCAGCAGCTCGGGAACGCGGCGACACGCGTGCCGCCCGCCACGACGGCGTTCGCGCACCGAGAGGCCCGGTGGGACGCACTCGTGCTCTCCTGCTGGGATGACCCAGCGGAGGACGCGGCGCAGGTGGCGTGGTCCCGCTCCGTGTGGGCGTCCTGGCGTCCGTTCTCGACCGGTGTGTACTCCAACGCCGTCGGGGCGGATGCCGACGGCGAGGAGGTCCGGGCGGCGTTTGGCGCTCGCTACGACCGCCTGGTGGCGCTCAAAACGAAGTATGACCCAACGAATCTCTTTCGCCTCAACGCCAACGTACCCCCGGCCACGCCTGTGACGCCGCCATGAGAGCGACATCGCGGCCCGAGAGCAAAGCGCTTACGGTACTCGCTCGTCGTCGGTTCACAGGAGGCACACCATGCACGCATCACGTGACGAACTCCCGGTCCTGTTTGGCGCTGACCCAGCCGCGGTGCGCGGCGCGGATTGGGGCGGCTTGCGCGCGGGGATCGTCTCGCTGCCCGCCGGCGCGGACCTGGGCCCGCTCTTCAAGGGGTTGCCTAACGACCGATGCCCGTGCCCCCATTGGGGCTACGTCATACGGGGACGAATGCGGATAACGTATGCCGACCGCGAGGAGGTGGTGAGCGCCGGCGACATAGTCTACATGCCGCCGGGCCATACTGCCGTGGTGGAAGAGGACTTTGAGTGGGCGGAGTTCAGTCCGCCGGCCGAGCACGATGCCGTCCTGGCGGTCGTGCTGAGCAACGCGGCTGCGGCCTCGGCTCCGGCCACATAGCCACCACCGCGCCGCGGCACCGCGTAGCCGTGCGAAAGCGTTAGGCAAGGCGCATTAGTCGAAGTTGTAATAGTTCGCCTCGCCACTTCCAATGAGGTCGACGTGCACGGTAACCACGCCGTTGCCCCGTGAGCCCCCGAAGTCGCGATCGAGGCCATCCGTGGGGTGGAACTTGAATACGGGCCCCTGCATCTCGTACGTGCCGTCGATGGACATCGACTTCGTGCTGACAGTACCGTCGGCCGTGATCAGCAGGTCAAAGACCATGGTGAAACGCTCGGCGGAGACGAACTCCATCGAGCCGCGCGTGACCACGATGGTCACCTCGTCGTAGCTTCGGCCCTGGGTGTCGGACGCAGGACCGTCGTAGATCATGGCCGGAAGCTCGACTCGATCGATGTTGATCAGCTGGCGCGCGCCGGGCGGCATTCCGTCCGGGTCGGTTTTCGGCTTCGGGTTGGTGTTCGGGTCCCGAGTGGGCTCCGTGGCGCCGCCGGCGCCGCAGCCTGCGACGCTCACGAGGGCGGCGGTCAGCAACAGGATGGCAGCTCGGGCAACGATGCTTCTCCGCCCGGCGGGGCGAGCGGTGAGTGATGTGTTCGTCATTGTGGGAGTCGTTATGCGGTTCATAGGGTTTCAACCGCGCGCAGAATAGCGACGACTCCTCACCCGTCTCTCACCGGGTCAACGCGTTGCGGGGCAGCCGTTTCGGCCTCGTCACGCTCAACCGTGTGGCGGGACGTCGCGACCGCGGTGAGTCCGCCGCGGCGAAGTCGCGCTCGTGTCGCAGCCTAACGCTGACCTCGTTCGTCACTACCTGCCCGTAACGCCTCGTGACGCAGTTCGTAACGCGCCATTACGGTGTCGTGTGAGCGCCGCGCGACGGCTCCGCGCGCAAGCGCATGCAACGTCGTGCGTTAGGCTATTTCCGCCTGTTGGTGCCGGCCTTGCCTGAGCGTGGCGTGCGCGCCGACGGCGTCTCCGTCGCGACGCGCCACCACAATCGACAGGACGGAAACCATGCGCGCGCGTCTCCTCCTTGCTGTTATAGCCTTCCCAGCATTCACTCTTACCGCCCAACAGCAGGGCGGCGGCGCGACGAGCCGCGCGACCGCCGGCGTCACGCGGCTCCGCCAGGCACAAGTTCGCGCCGCGTCGATCGAGGATAAGCGAGACATCACGCGAGCGAGCGCCAGTGGCGCACGGATTCTCGAGCGGCTGCGCTTGGCCCTTTTGCTCGGCGTGTTCGACGACGAGGCCGGTGCCCCCGAAGACGTGAGCGTCCTCGCGGGACGCATCAGCCCATACCCGATGCCAGGCGGCATCGCGCGCCCTGTGTACGCGGCGCCCGGGGAAAAGGTGTCCTCCGCCACGCGCGTCATCGAGAAGGCGAGCGCCCCGCCGGCGTGGCGGCCGACGGACGGGAGCGGGAGCAGCTGCTGGTGGCTGTGGGTGTTCACCGGCGTGCCGTTCTGCTCGTGAAGCGCAAACCTGAACGGCACCTCCTGGACGTTGGTACCCGCGATCCCGCCTAACGGCAACTATCGAACGACGGCCGGGGACGGGCGACGGGCGACGGCGTTCAGCGCCACAACGATGACCTAACGAGTGCCTGACCAGACCCGAGGAATTTTTCACCATGATAACGATACAATCGCGCTCGTCGCGCACAGATATGCCCACGCGGCACAGCAGGCGCCCGTGCGCTGCAATCACGTTGCTGTGCACGGTGGCGTGCCTAACTACCGTGGCCGGCCACGCCATCGACCAAACCGCGACGCCCGACGGGGCAACTATCACATCGAGCTCGGCGCGTGGTGGTGTGTCCCAGATGTCGGCCATGAAGGCCGAGGGCTAGAGACCATGCGCATGACTAACCTGATATCGGCCTCGCTCATGAGCGCGGCGCTTTGCGCCGGAGTCGCAGAGGCGAGCCTCACACAAGGTGGGTGGCGACAGTGGGAGGTCCGCCTCCGCTGGCGCGACGGCGCCACCACCGTCGGGCGCATCACTCTCGCGCACGTCCGGTGGTCCGAAGGGGTCGTCGTACAGCGCGGCGACACGGTCGACCTGCGTGACGTCGCGTACCTTGTCTTCGCGCCACCGGACTCCGCGAGCACCACCTGCCAGCGTCAGGAGAGCTGGCACCAGCCTGACCTCACGTATCCGATCGGCAGCCAGCAAGCACCAACGCTTTGCTTCGGCTACTGTCGGACGTAACGCTTTCGACGAATGCTCGTAACGTCTCGTTACTCGATGGGCGCGCTGCGCGGACTGGTAAGGACTATCCAAGCCCTTGCGCGCCCGACGATTGGGTCGTATTGCCTTGCTGGTGCTCCCTTTGCCTCAGGCAGGGGCACCCAGACCGGCACACACATGCGCCGCCTCGCCCTCTCAGCGCTCGCCCTCGTCGCCGCGTGCGGCACTCGCCCCGACCCCCAGCGTCTCGCCGCCATTGAAAAGGCTGCGCTGCGCGGCCAAGTCGGGGTCGTTGCGCGTCGGCTTCTCTCCGAGGCGCAGTTCAACGACTACGGCTACCCAACCGCCGACGGGCGATTCCTCAGCACGATCGACGTGTCCACCGGGGATCTCGCCGTGCGGGACCTCGCGACCGGCGCGCTTCGACCAATCGGCCTCAAGGCCAGTTGGGGGTCGGAGGCGTACGTCGAGACCTCGAGGATGTCGCCGGACGGGCGCCGGATCGCGCTCTCCTGGTCTGACGACGACGAGCGCTACTCGATCCGCGTCGTCGACGCGGACGGCCACAATCCGCGCGTCGTGTTCCAGGACTCCGCCTACTACTACATGGAGGTCAACGGCTTCTCGCCGGACGGCCGACATGTGATCCTGGAGCTCGACCGAACGAATGGGCGGTTCGATTACGGCTGGCTGGACCTCGATGGCGGCGGCATCCGATTCCTCTTCAAGAACGTGACGTGGGTGTTGGGCGATGTGCTCTTCTCGCCCGACGGTCGCTATGCCGCGTACAACGGGAGCGCGGAGCATCCGAGCGTTGGACCCCGCGACGCGCGCATCCTCGAGATCGCGACCGGGCGGACCTGGCCCCTCGTGACGTGGCCGAGCGACGATACGCCTAACGGGTGGGCGCCGGACGGGCGTGCCATTGTTCTGAGCAGCGATCGCGCTGGCACCCCGGGCTTCTGGTTGCAACCGGTGCGCGATGGCCGCGCCGACGGTGAGGCGCGGCTCCTGAAGCCGGATACATGGAACGTGTCCGGCGTCGGCGCGACGAACGACGGGCGTCTCCTCTACACGGTGCGCACCGGCGCCAGGTATCTGTACCAGGCGACGATCGACACCGCGACGGGCGCGGTCGTCGGTGAGCCGGTACGGATGGACGACCGCGATGTCACGCGCGCGCTCTCGGCGCTCGGCATCTCGCGGAACGGGGAGTGGTTGGTGCACAACGTGCCCGATCGCGACAAGGACCAGTGGGCCCAGCCGACCCTCACGTTCCGCTCGCTCCTCACCGGCGAGACACATAAGGTAAGAACGACGCTGTCACGGATCTACGGCCGGCAGCATTGGTCGCCGGATGGCACGCGCGTTTTCACGCGCGGCGAAGACGCCAATCGCCGCGCGGGAGTGTTCGTCGTCGACGTCACGACGGGTGAGGCCCGACAGGTGTTCGCCGGCGACACGACCGCTCATTTGTGGACCGTGCCGTGGAACCTCGGCTGGACGCCTAACGGTAAGGAAGTCGTCTACCGCCGGTACGATGACGACAGCACGGTGCGGACGGTGGCAGCCGACGTGGCGACTGGCGCCACTCGTGTCCTTGCGAGCTGGCCGCACGCGCGACCCCAGGACATTAGCGGCGAGATGTCGCCAGATGGCCGGCTGCTCGCGCAGGTGGTGCCCACGGAGGACCGCCAGGGGTCGGCACTCCGCGTGAGCGACCTCGCGGGCAACTCCGTGCGCGAGCTACTGCGCGTGCGTATGCCGGACCAGCTCTTTACGATCAACTGGGCCGCCGACGGACGCTACATCTACGTGGTGCGGGCGAACCAGGCCGACGCGGTGCTCGGCACCCCGGGGCGCTCCTCGGTGCGCGTCGACCGAGTGTCGCTCGCGGACGGCGCGACCCGCACGCTGCGGTTCGGAATGACCGGCAACTTCACGCCGATCGCCGTGCATCCCGACGGGCGCCGCATCTACTTCACTGCAGGGCACGCGGCCAACGAGCTGTGGGAGCTCGCCGGCTGGGACTCGACGCATGCGCGGGCGGTCGTACCGTGATCCCGATCAGATGAGCGGATCTCTGCTCGTCGTCGACGACGATACGGTCGTGCGCGAAGCGCTCGTCGAGGCGCTCGCCGAGGCGGGGTATGACGTGCGTTCGGCCGGCGACGGCGCGCGCGCGGTGGCCCTGCTCGCCGAGCGCGCACCGGATGTCGTGCTCTCCGATGTGCGCATGCCGGGGATGGACGGGCTGGCGTTGCTTGCGCTGCTCCGCGAACGCGCTCCCGACATTCCCGTGCTGCTCATGACCGCATTCGACGACATGCCGACGGTGGTGGCGGCGATGCGGGAAGGCGCGACCGACTTCCTCGTAAAGCCGCTCGATCTCCACGAGCTGCGGACGCGAGTCGCACGCGTGATCGACGATCGACGGGCGCGTCAGCGCGCTGCCCGCGGTCGCCGCGACGAGGAGGAAACGCCACAGCGGCTCGCGGACCTCGTGGGGCGCGACCCGCGCATGATCGAGATCTACAAGCTCGTGGGTCAGGTGGCCGCGACTCGTGCGAACGTCCTCATTCGCGGCGAGAGCGGTACCGGCAAGGAGCTGATCGCGCAAGCCATCCACGACCACTCGCGCGAGGCGGTCGAGCCGTTCGTGCCGATCAACTGCACCGCCGTGCCCGCGACGCTGCTCGAGAGTGAGCTCTTCGGCCATGTCCGCGGCGCCTTCACGGGCGCCCAGGGCGATCGCCGTGGCAAGTTCGCGCTCGCCGGACGTGGCGCGATCTTCCTCGACGAGATCGGAGACACGTCGGCCGACTTTCAGACGAAGCTCCTGCGCGTGCTGCAGGAACGGCAGTTCTACCCCGTGGGCGCGGACCGACCCGAACGCACCGAGGCGCGGGTGATCGCCGCGACACACCGGGACCTCGAGGCGATGGTCGCGGCAGGGCAATTCCGCGCGGACCTGTACTATCGGCTGCGTGTCGTCGAGATCGTCGTGCCGCCGCTCCGAGAGCGCGCGGGCGACCTCCCGTTACTCGCGGCGACGCTCGTTCGCCGCGCCGCCGCAGCCGTGGGACGGCCCGAGCCGGTGCTCGCGCCCGACGCGCTCGCCGGGCTCGCGCGGCACGCGTGGCCGGGCAATGTGCGCGAGCTGGAGAACTGCCTAACGCGCGCCGTCGTCGTGGCGAGCGGCGACGTCATCCGCGCCGAACACCTGGTGCTCGGTGGCGCGGCGCCGGAGGGGCCGGCGAAGCTCGGCACGCTCGACGACGTCGAGCGCGAACATGTGCTTCGGGTGCTCGCCGCTACGCGCGGGCACAAGGCACGCGCGGCACAAATCCTCGGCATCTCGCGTCCTCGGCTCGACCGCATTCTCGCCCGGCACGATATCGGCTCCGATGGCTGACACGACCGTGGCTCGACCGGCGCGCGAGACGTCGTCGCAGCTGTCACCGCAAGCCGTGCCGGACGTGCCGGCGGCGTCGCTCGCGAGAGTCTCCGGGGCGCAGCCCGGCTCGTCGTCGAGCGCAGCCCGGTCGCCTCGCCCCTCGCTGCGCACGCAGCTCATTCTCGTCGTGCTCGCGGCTGCGATCGTGCCGCTGGCGTTGCTCGCGCTCTGGCTCGCGCGTGCGAGCGGACGCGCGGGCGAAGCACTGCTTACGGCGCGGCTCGATGCCGCGGTGTTGTCGGCGGCCAACGAGGCCGGACTCCGATGGGTGGAGCAACGCTCGGCATTGCTCGACCTCGCGGAAACGATCGAGGTGCGTCGCGCGATCGGAGACACTGTGGGTGCGGTGTCCGCACCGGCGATCCTCCCGACGGCGGTGCGCTTTGCCGTTGTTCGTGATGCCGCCGGTGCGGTCCGCTGGACCCACGCTGGCGATACGGCTACGAGCGGGGGAGTCTTCCGTCCGGTCCTCACCCTGTGGTCGCAGCATGCCGAGCGTGCGATCGGCAGTCTCGAGGCTGCAGTCCCGGGATCGGCGATCGTCCGAGCCACGGGAGCGACCGGCGGCACCACGCTGGCCGCCTTCGATCGCCGCACCGGCCTGCCTCTGCTCGCCACGCCGTTCGACCCGGATCTCGCAAGCAAGCCGACCTTCAACTGGAACGGCGAGCGCTGGTTGGTTGCGCGGCGCACGTTGAACGACCCCGCGATCGAGATCGTCGCCGCGGCGCCCGTGGCGGACTACGAGGCGCCCTTTGCCGACGCGGCGCGGCGCGGGCTGGTAGCGTTGCTCGTCGTGGCGGCGCTCAGCACGCTCGCTGCCATCGTGCTCACTCGGCGCCTAACGCGCGCCCTGGGCGACCTCGCGCTCGCGGCCGATGGCGTGGCGCGCGGCGAGATGGGCCGGACGGTCCCGGTGCAGGAGAGTGAGGAGCTCGGACGACTCGCCGAGGCGTTCAACACCATGTCGGAAAGTCTCCGTCGCACGCTCGACTCGCTCGCGCGGCGCGAGTCGTTGGCAGCGGTTGGCGAGTTCGCGGCGTCACTCTCGCACGAGGTGCGCAATCCGCTCACGGCGATGCGCATCGACCTTCAGCGCGTGGAGGAGAAGCTCGAAGTCGAGTCACCGCTCCGCGCGCCGCTTCGGCGCGCCCTGCGCGCCGTCGACCGGATACAGCACACCGTGAGCGGCGCGCTCCGCGTCGCTCGCAGCGGGCGCGTCGCGCGCACCCCAGTGGACCTGCTCGTCCCGCTCGACGCGGCCCTCCACGCGAGCGAACCGGAGCTGCAGTCTGCTGGCGCGCGCGTGGAAGTCGACACGGGCGATGTGCCGCTCGTCGTGTTAGGCGACGCGGCGGCGCTCGAGCAGCTCTTCCTCAACCTGCTGCTCAACGCGGCGCAGGCCTTCGATGTGCCGGGCGGAGTGGTTCGCGTGTGCGCCCGGGCGGACACGAACCACGCGCGCATCGAGGTGCGGGACACTGGACGCGGCATGTCACCGGAGACGCTCGCCGCCGCCTTCGAGCCGTTCGTCACCACACGCGCGGAAGGCACGGGCCTCGGCCTCGCGATCGCGCGCCGCATTGCGGCCGGGCACGGCGGCGAGCTCTCACTCGAAAGCGCGCTCGGAACCGGCACGACGGCGACCGTCACCATACCGCGTGCGACCTGAAACGGAGCCCGCGCCGTATCGACTCGTTACGCGTCGCCTGCGCCCGCGGCGCTCAGCGTCAGCGCCAAGTGCATGCGGGTCAGCGAGATGTGCTCACTGCGCAAGACGGCGTCGCGGTTGCTAATGGGATGGGCGATCAGGATGGACTTCCACACCTCGCCCGCCTAACCATGCTCGCCACTGCACGCGTTTCGTCGCCGATCGCGTCCCACCGCCCGTCACCCCGCGCGGCGCCGGTTGAGACGGAGGAGCGTCTGCACTCGCTGGACGTGATCCGCGGTCTCGCGCTCGTCTTCATGGTCCTCGTTCACTTTCACCAGCTCATGCGATTGGAGAGCACGGGCTGGCAGGGTCTGATCGGGTGGGCCGTGTGGGTCGGTGTCGAGGAGAAGGCATGGGGGACGTTTGCGCTGCTGTTCGGCGCCGGAGTCGCGCTACTGCTTCGTCGGCTCGAGGCGCGCAGCGCGCCCGTCGTGCCGATCCTCCTGCGCCGCCTGACGACGCTGTTCGTGATCGGCTGGGTCGTCGAGCGCCTCATCGGCTTCCATATCCTCACGATGTATGCGGTATGCGGCGTGGTCCTCCTCGCCATGCGTCGGTGGTCGACACGCACACTTCAATGGACGGTGGTAGTCAGCGCCATGTTCCCGCCCGTCTTGAACGCCGTGATGGGCCTTCTCACCCACTTCACACACAGGACGTTTCCGCTGCTCAAGGCGTGGTGGTGGCTCGTCCCGGACGAGAGCCTTCCACTTCTCCTCCTGGGTTTCCTCGCCGTTCGCGTCGGCGTGGTCGATGAGCCGCTGCGACACGAGCGGCTCATACGTCGCTGGATGCTCTTCGGACTCGCGGCCTGGGCGGTGTCGTGGCTCGTGCTCTACCATGTTCCTCGCCCGCCCCAATACCTCATGGGCGCCTTCTGGGCAGAACGGACGCTCGCTGGTCTCGTGAAGGATCAGTGGCTCTGCTTCACGTACGCCGGCGGGGCACTGTTGCTTCTCGCGAAGCGCCCCGCGCTCCTGGAGCGAATGCGCCCCATCGGTGCGGCCGGCCGCATGGCGTTCACGAACTACGTCCTGCAGGCCGTGACCATCTGGTATCTCGCGAAGCCGCTCGGCATCAAGCTGCACGAGGCCACGTATGTCGGCGCCTGGCTCGTGTTCGCCACCGTGATTGTGCTGTTCAGCAACCTTTGGCTCGCTCGGTTCCGCTATGGACCGCTCGAGTGGCTCTGGCGCATGGCGACGTATGCGAGATTGGAGCCGCTGCGATGGAGCTACCAACCATCTGCGGGATCCGCGCATCTAATGAGCAACCCGCCCGCGGCCGGATCGGCCTTGCGTAACGGGTTGTAACCCAGCCACCCCTCTTTGCGTACGGACCGCGTCTTTCAACGTCCCCCGGAGATTCAGAATGTCGTTCCTCAAGCGGCTGTTCTCGTCCAACGCGCCAGCGCCTACGCAGCGCGTCCGTGTCTGCGTCGAATGCGGCATGCCCGTGGCCGATCACAAGGAGTGGTGCTCGATCCTTCGCGGACAGGCGGAGATGGAGCGACGGAAGGCCGCAGGATAGCGAGAGGTGTCTGCGCCGACGATCGTAGCAAGAAGAGTGGGGAGCCTTCACCGAGCTCCCCGCTTCAGTTTACGGCTGGAAGAACCACGTGAAGTGACCGGGGCCAACGGTGCTTGCCTAAAGGACTTGTCGGCTCTCAGCTCCAGCTTCGACTGAACGTTGGCGGGCTTTACCAACCCTTTGCGGGATACGGTGATCTAACGAAGCGTCTGCCGCCAATCGACTCGCCCGCGTGGGGACGGTGTAACCGAGTCGCCCCTCCCTTCGTACGGACCACGTCTTTCAACGTATCGCGGAGATCCGGAATGTCGTTTCTCAAGCGGCTCTTCTCGTCGAACACCCCAGCGCCCACCCCGCGCGTGCGAATTTGCGTCGAATGCGGTATGCCGGTGGCGGAACACAAGGACTGGTGCTCGATCCGCCGCGGCCAGGCGGAGATGGATCGACGAAAGGCGGAGGGGCAGGAGGCCTAGGGCTGCAGCACACGGCGCACGGCCCTAGCGCCCGCGACGCATCTGATCGAATCGCCCCATGTCCAGGTTCGCCTGCTGCACGAGTGCGATGAACCTTGGACTCCGGCGCACCGGATCGTACGCGCGATCGAAGATCCCCAGATATTCGGACCACACTCGACCGCTCGTTCGCTGCGACCGCTCGAGCGCCGAGAGCGCTGCCGCCGTGTCGCCTAACGCAAGTGCCACCAGGGCCGCCGCCGGTGCGGCTTTACTGGCGGACGTATCGCTTCCCGGCCGCGATGAGCTGGCCGTTCCCAAGCTGGAAGTCGACTGCGAGCTGGCCCTTCGTGCCTTTCAGCACGAGCGTATTACCGATCACCGTGTACGACCCCTGGTCTCCGTCGGTCGTGGAGCCGTTCGCCGAACCCGCGCCCGCCGAGATACCGGGGGTCGTCACGGACACCTGTGAAGCCGATGACCAGCGGTAGCTTCCCTGTCCGTCGAACACCACGGTCTCCTCGTAGCTGTGCGAGGCGCCGCCGCTGCTCGTCGTCACCGGGTCGACCTTGCCGTCATACAGGATCCACTGGCCGGCGAGTGCCGCCATCGCCTGACGATTCACGGAGGGTGCCTCGGCCTTGACGCTCGCCGCGAGCTGATCGAGGGTCGTGCGCAGCGTGGCCATCTTGTCCTGCGTGGTCATGGCGAGCAGGCTGACACCGGTGCCGTGCGCCGTGAGGAGCGCAATGTACCGGCCCTGTACCATGCGTCCCATCAGATCGGCGCTCGCGTACATCGCGGTGATCGAGCGCAATCCGGCAATCGTTCCCATCGCCGGCTGCTCGACGGGGTACGCCTGCATCTGCATCTGCTGATAGAACGTGCTCAGGTCGGCGATCGCGTCCTGCGGCGTCGCGTACATGCCGGGCGCGAGGAAGATCATGCCGGCGTCCGTGTTCGACACGATCATCTGGAGGCGGCCGATCGTCTGGCCGACACGCCAGTTGGCGAGCATGCGATACGAGATGTTCCAGTCGGTGAGCGCGGTGCCGGACGTTGCGTTAGGCGTGGCGGGTGCGGACATGATCTGGGCGGCGGCGCCGCGGGTAAAGATCGACAGGCCGGCGCATGCGATGGCGCACGCGACCGACCGAGTGAGTGTCGAACGGGTCATGAGCGGGGCCCTCATCATTGGAAGACACGGACGCAGTCATCCAGATGATGCCGCAATTTCGATTTTGTTCTCGTGGGGTTTCGCGATATCTGCTTGACGCGTCCCGTAACGCTCAGTACGCTGTCTCCAAAGGCGGTCGTCGTCCCTCCTGCGGCCGATGCCGGCCGACTGTGCTCTCTCCTTGCCGGAGTTCGGCGGCGTGCACCTCGCGCTTCCCGCTGTCCTGGTCCTGCAGGCTGTGGTCGCGACCGACCGTCCCGCCGACGTCGTTCGACAGGCGACGCACGCCGTCGAAGTCGACAGCGCGGGCCCGGCCCTCGCGCGATGGCGCGCGTCGCTCGCTCGTGATTCGTCGGATCTCGGCGCCTTGCTCGGGGTTGCGACGATCACGCGACTGACGTACGAGGATGCCAGCGCCGATCGACTGTACGCGAGGGTCGCGGCCGCAACGGCTCCCGGGTCGTCGTACGCTGCCTGGGCCGCGTTAGGCCGCGCGGAATCTCGACTCTATCATGCGCCGCTCGATTCCGCGTCCGCCTGGTTCGTGACGGCTGCCAAAGCAGCTCGCTCGGCCAACGACTCGGTGGCCGTGGCCCAGGCGCTGTTCGGGCTCACGATCTCCCGGCTTCGGCGCGAGTCGGCGGCGGTCGCGCTGCCGATCGTCGACAGTGGGCTCGGGCTCGCGCCGCGGCGCGACCCCGCTCTCGTGGCGCAGGGGAGGTGTTCGAGAGCCGCCGTGCTGGCCCTTCAAGGGAACATGCAGGCGGGCCAGGAAGCGCTTCGCGGGCTCGCGTTGGCGCGTCAGGCCGGCGACCTACGACGTGAATCGTTCTGCCTCGCGATGCTGGGCGCGTTCTACATGGGGGCTGGCGATCATGCGCGATCTGCTGCGTTGCTCGACACCGCCGTCGCCGCCGCCCAGCGCGTGCACGATCGACGGGGTGTCGCGCTCGCACTGTGGTGGCGCGGCACCGCGGAGCTCGATCTCTACGACCACGATGCAGCCCGACGCGATCTCTCGGCGGTGCTCGTCGAGGCCGGAGCGTCGGGCAACGAGTTCATCGCGGCATGGGCGTGGCTGCGCCTCGCCGTGGTGAGCTGGCACTTCGGTGATATGCTGTCGGCTCGCCGAGAGCTCGAGCGCGGGCGCACGATGATGCTGCGGCAAGGCGATGGGTGGGGGCTGGCCTACGTGCGCTACGTCGACGGCGCGATCGCGCTCGATGCGGGCCAGGTCGATGCGGCCGAAGCGGCGTATCGCGACGACCTCGCGCGGGCTCAGCGCCTTCAGCTACCGCTGGAGCAGCACTCCGCCTCATTCGGGCTGGCACGCGTCGCCATGAGCCGTGGCGACTGGACGGCTGCACGCACGCATTTCGGCGAGGCCGAGACGGTGGCGCGGGCCCATGGGTTGATGGCGTACGTTCCGCAACTCGAGTACGAGTACGGCGTCGTCGCACTCCACGAGGGCAATCTCGTCGAGGCGGAGCGTCGCTTTCGAGCCATGCTCGCCTCGACCAGCGGCGTAACCGACCTCGATCGGTATGCGGCGCGCTCGCGCATCGCGCAGATCCACGTTGCCCAGGGCGACGTGGCGCGTGCCGAGCGTGAGCTGATCGACGCCACGAACGCGATGGATTCCCTGCGCGCGGCGCTCAACGATCGCGAGCTCAGGGTGCTCGCGTTCCAGGCGCACAAAGGCTACGACGAGACCGAGGTGGGCTTCGCGTCGATCATCGCGGGGCTCGTCGCCGGTGGCCGCGTCGACGGCGCGTTGGCGCTGGTGGAGCGACGCCGAGCCCGCGAACTGCTGGACCATCTCGCCCGCAGTGGCAACGGCCTAACGCGCGAGCGGGTCACCGGGTTCGTCGTGCCCACGGTGCCGGACCAACGTACGGCCGTGCTCGAGTTCGTTACTGGCTTGCGAGGCGAGCCCACCACGCTGTTCGTGCTCTCGTCGAAAGGCACGTCCGCGCTGAGCCGACCGCCCGCTGATTCGATCGCCGCCGACATCCAGGCCTTCTCTGCGATGATAGAGGCGGGGGCGCGCGCAGACACACTCGCCCGTCGGCTGGGCGACGCCGTGTTCGGCTCTGCGCTCGAGAGTCTGCCTGCGGATGTTTCTCGGCTGGTGATCATCGGCGACGGCCCGCTTCAGCACCTGCCATTCGACGCGGTTCGGATTCGCGACGGTCGATACCTGATCGATCGATTCGCGCTGAGCCTGGCGCCCTCCGCGGCGGTCGTGGCCGACCTCCACGGCCGCCCGCGTCGAGATCGTGGCGCGCCGCGGATTCTCGCATTCGGCGATCCGCGGTTCGCGAACGAGATCGCGCCTAACGGCGGCTCCGCCGCCGACGTCTATCGCGACGCATTCTCGATGAACGGAGGGCTCCCACGGCTTCGCGCATCGGCTGATGAAGCCAAACTCGTGGCCCGGTTCGGCCACCAGTCGGAGCTGCGTCTGCGAGAGCGAGCGAGCGAGAGCTATCTCAAGCACGCCACACTCGATTCGTTCGCGATCGTCCATCTCGCGACGCATGCGCTGGTGGACGAGCGTTCGGTGGCACGTACGGCTCTCGCGGTCGCGGCCGGCGAGGGCGACGACGGCTTCGTCGGCCCCGGAGAGCTCTCGGCGCTTCGGCTCGACGCGGGACTCGTGGTGCTGTCCGCGTGTCGCACAGCCCGAGGCGTCGCGGTGCGCGGGGAAGGCGTGCAGGGACTCACGGCGCCGCTGCTGGCGGCGGGCGCGCGTTCGGTGCTGGCGACGCAATGGCGAATCCGCGACACCGATGCCGTTCAGTTCATCGATGATTTCTATCGCGCGCTTGCGGCCGGGCAGGCAGTCGCCGACGCAGCCCGCACCGCGAAGCTCGCCGCGATCCGCCGCGGAAGCCCACCAGCCACTTGGGCAGCGTTCGCCGTCGTGGGTGATCCGCTCGTCACTGTTCCGCTGACCGCGCCAGCAAACCGATGGCTATGGATCGCAATCGTGCTCGGACTGGCGGTGGCAGGCGGCCTGCTCTATGGCGTTAGGCGAATGCGCCGGGCGGTCGACGAGAGTGAGGTGCCATCGGAGAGCCGGGCGGTCACGGCCCAGTAGGCGTCCGAGTCCGGTCCCGCGCGCACGCTGTCCGGGACCGCGAACACGGTGTCCGCCGTCGTGCCGCGGGCGAGCAGCGTTCCATCCTCACGGCGCAGCTCGACGACGTAGCTCGCGGCGCCGGTGGCGGATCGCCAGACGAGGTTCGGCGCCTGGGTGGATACCGCACCGGTGGTTACGAGCTGGACGTCGTCGGACCCGCTGCGCGTCACGCCGCCGGCATCGCCCAAGCCGGTTGGTGCGCGCTGCCGACCGAAGGCGTAGAACCCCAAGCCGGCCGCCAAGACGAGAGATGCCGCGAGGGCGAATCCGAAGCGCGGCAGGCGCGCACGATCGCGCACGATGCGTGTGGCGCGCAGCAGCTCGAGCTCCTCGCGGCAATCGGCGCAGGCCATCGCGTGATTGACGCTCTGGAGTCGCGTCGCCTCGGGGCCTCGGCGTTCTACCACATCGAGCAGCGCCTCCGGGGGCACGCAGCCGTCGCGTGTTGCCTCGCGACGTGTGGCGCCTCGTTGATAGAGCCTGACCAGATCTTCTTCGTTCATACGACCGCTCCCGGCCCGATGCCTCGCTTCGCGAGCAATGCGCGCAGGTCATCGAGCCCTCGATACAGCAGGTTGCGCGTCTTTGCCTCACTCCACCCAAGGAGCCCCGCGATCTCGTCGCGGTGGTAGCCCTGGAGGTGGAGCCGGACGACTGCCTGTCGTGCGGCAGGCAATTCGTCGACGGCCCGCATCAGGCGCTCGGCGAGCTCGGACTCGTCGAACGCCTGGTCGGGACGAGGCTCGCGCGCGGGGATTATCTCCTCGAACCGGGGTGTCATCTCGACGCCACTTTCCCGCTTCGCGCGACGGCGACGGATCACCATCAGCGAGGCGGTCACAGCGGCGCGGTAGAGATATCCGGGACTGACGGCGGCGAGTTGGTCGCTTCCCGGGAATGCACGCCAGAGCCGGATCCGCAGCTCCTGGACGGCTTCGTCGAGCAGGTGATCCGACAGTCCGTGCCGACGTCCGATGCGCAGCACCGACTCGCGGTACCGCTGGAGCAGCGACTCGAGCGTGCGCGACACCGCATCGGGCGACCGGGGCATGCCCTCCAAGCTACGACTGTAGCCGAGGCCGGCAACCAGGCATGCGCGGGAAAAGGCGTGGAATCGGTCCATCGTCACATGAGATGCGACGACGGCGTGGCGATTCTCACTCGGCGAGCCCCCGCGACGGCAGAGCGAGGGCCGCGCGGATTACCTTCTCCTCAGCGGCCGAACTTTCCCAGCCCGCCTAACAAATCGATGACGGACGAGACCGTGGGCGGCAGGGTGCCGCAGGTCGGAGGGGGAATCGTCGGTCGGGCGGGCGGAGCGGGGTCCGGCGGCAAGATGCGACCGGGCAATGAATCCGGCTTGTGCGCCTCCGGATTCGAGTGGGATTGGAGCAGGTCTTCGAGTCTCACAGCGCCCTCCTGAGACTGGTCACGACGACGTCTTGTGCAGATGGCCGAACTCTCTCGACAATCTAGCGCCATCGCGTGTACGCGTCACAGCATCATGTAAACCCCAAGCCCGCGGCTCAGCCCGCGAAACCATGACGCCATTGGATCGACGTTCGTTTGTCGCCGCGGCCGCTTCGATGGCGGCGGCGTCGGTGGTACGCCCATCGGCGACGGTCGCGATGCCACCGGAACGCGTCGCGTTCGGCGACGACCCGCTCGGAGTCCGAGGTGATTTTCCCATTGTCAACGAGCGAACCTTCCTGAACTCCGCGTACATCGCGCCGATCCCAATGCAGGTGGTGAGCGCTGGCCACGCGTTCCTCGAGGAGAAGGCGAGGCGCTCGTTCCAACTCGGGCCGCTGCTCAAGAAATGCGACGAGGTGCGCGTGCAGTTCGCCCGGCTGATCGGCGCGGCGTCCCCCGATGAGATCGGACTTCTGTTCTCTACCGCTGAGGGCGAGAACGTCGTCGCGGCCGGACTGGGGCTCAAGGCGGGCGACAATGTCGTCATCGACGAGCTGCACTACAACACGGAGTTCGTGCTGTATCGCCAGCTCGAAAAGCTGAACGGTGTCGAGCTTCGCATCGCGAAGCACCGCAACGGCCTCGTCGACGCGAGCGATTTCGAGCCGCTCGTCGACACGCGCACGCGGCTCGTGTCCGTCGCGTGGGTCTCGCATCAGAACGGGCTCCGGCACGACATGCGGCCGATCGCCGACGTCGCCCATGCGAAGGGCGCACTGTTCTACACCGACGCGATTCAAGCGGTGGGCATGTTTCCGATCGACGTCGTTGCCGCCGGAGTCGACGTCCTGTGCGCCGGTTCCTACAAATGGCTTCTCGCTGGTTGGGGCGTGGCTCCCCTGTATGTTCGCACGGCGATCGCCGATCGCCTTCGGCTCGATCGCTTCGGTGAGATGCATGCTGGCAAGGAGTTGCCGGATCACAGCTACGAGATCGCGACGAACGCGAAGCGGTTCGACTACTCGAGTCGTTCGTTCGGCGACGTGTACACCCTCAGCGCCGGGCTCTCCTATCTCGAGAAAGTCGGTGTCAATCGCATCGAGGCGCACACGGTGGACAACCTCGCCCGGCGGCTTCAGGACGGGCTGGAGAAACAGGGGCACCGGCTGTTCACGCCTCACGGAAACCGCTCGTCGATCGTGACGTTCTATACCGCGAAGCAACCGAGCGACGTTCGGGCGGCGTTTCAGTCCGCCAATATCGAGGTAACGGTTCGTGACGGAACGGTTCGCGTCTCACCCGCGCTGTTCAACAACGTGGATGACATCGAGCGCTGCCTCGCTACGACGAAGAGGCTCGTGTAACGTTCAGCGCTCGCGTCTCTAACCACATCGAGGAGTATTGGATGAAACGATGGGCGAAGCGAATCGCGGTCGGCCTCGGAGGTCTCCTCGTTCTGGCGATCGTGTTCGGAGCGTCCGCCGAAGCGGTCATGCGCTCTCGGGCCGCCCGAAACTATCCGGCGCCGGGACGGCTCGTGGACATTGGGGGGCGACACATCCAGCTGGATTGCCGAGGCGCTGGATCTCCGACCGTCATCCTCGAGTCGGGTCTCGACAACCTCGGATCACTGAGCTGGGCGCTCGTGCATGACTCGATCGCGACCACGACCCGCACGTGCGCCTACAGCCGCGCGGGGATCATGTGGAGTGATGCCGACCCGGGCGCGTTCGACAGCAAGCGCGTAAGCGAGGACCTGCACATAGCGCTCATCAAGGCCGGTGAGCACGCGCCGTACGTGGTCGCCGGGCATTCGCTGGGAGGCCCGTATGCCTTGCTCTTCACAGGCCTCTACCCATCCGAAGTGGCAGGGCTGGTATTCGTAGATGCGTCGCATCCGGACCAGCTCGAACGGCTACGGAAGGCTACGGGAAATTCCATGCAACCGCCGACGGGCATGTTGTCCGCCGTGGCTGCACTCTCGTGGACGGGCATCATCCGACTGGTTCCCGACGGCGCATCGCCCAAGCTGCCTCCGGGCGCGATCCGTGCGGCGGGAGCGTACACGTCGACGTCGCTCGGGCCAACGCTGGACGAGTTGAAAGGGCTTGCCGCGACGCTCCAAACGGCCGGGCAGTATCGCCAGCTCGGAGACCGTCCGTTAGTGGTGCTGACGGCAATGGCTCCGATGTCGGACACCGTCCTCAAGAGCGCGGGCCTGACGCGTGATCAGGGCGACCGCATGCAAGTCGCCTGGAAGGCATTGCACGATGACGAAGCCACGTGGTCGACGCACAGCCGCCACGAGCTCGTGTCCGACGCAACGCATTACATCCAGCTGGACCGACCGGATGTCGTGATCAAGGCAGTGCTTGAAGTGGTCGGCGCAGTGCGGACTGGCTCGGTGACCAGCACGGCCGCGGTGCCAGCGCCGTCGAGTCGTTAGGCCAACCGCGAACCACATGCAGGTGCGGCGAGCAGAGCACGCCGAGATCGAGTCACTACGAGACGTTTTTCGTCGGGAGATGGATGGGCAGATCGTCCACGATTCCATCCACGCCCGGCTCGGCTGGACGCTCGAGTATGCGATTACCCACGACGACAGGGCGATCGGCTATGGGTCCGTCGCGGTGGCCGGCCCGTGGCGCGATAGGGCGACGGTGTACGAGTTCTATCTCGAGCCGGCGTTTCGCCTGCGCGCGTTCGAGCTCTTCGACGCGTTTCTCGATGCGAGCAATCCGCAAGCGTTCGAGGTTCAGACCAGCGATACACTGTCGACGATGATGTGCCTCACGCGGGCGCAGGACATCGGCACAGAGCGGATCGTTTTCAGGGACGCCGCGACGACGATGCACACCGTAACTGGCGCCACGCTGCGGTGTGTCACGCCTCCGGACGCGATCCGGACGGCCATCGAAGAACGGCAGGGCGGTGGGGAATGGGTTGTCGAGATCGATGGGGCGGTCGTCGCGCGCGGCGGGATGCTGTTTCATTACAACCGTCCCTACAGCGACATCTACATGAATGTAGATGAGCCGTTTCGTCGACGAGGTATCGGGACATATCTCGTGCAGGAGCTCAAGCGGCTGTGCTATGAATTGGGAGCTATTCCCTCCGCGCGATGCAGCACGACGAACGAGCCATCGCGCAGAACGCTTCAACGCGCCGGATTCGTTCCATTCGCGCACATTCTCTTCGGCTCCCTGGGCCGACCCTGAACGAAGGAGAATTGAACCGTATGGGCACACGGGCCGAGTCGCCGGCAGCTGACGCAGCGCGAACGACCACATTCGATGCGGAGCTCGAGGAGCGACTCGTCCGCTACGTCCGCGTCGACACCCAGAGCGACGAAGCCTCGACTGCGACGCCGAGCACGGCACGGCAGTTCGACCTGCTCAAATTGCTGCAGGCGGAGCTCACGGCGATCGGTGCGCAGGACGTTCGGTTGACAGACTATGCCGCCGTGCTTGCCACGATCCCGGCGACAACCTCGAGGCCGGTGCCCACGATCGCCTTTCTGGCGCACGTGGACACAGCGCCCCAGTTCAACGCGACCGGCGTGAAGCCGATCGTGCACCATCGCTACGATGGCGGCGAGATCGTTCTGCCGGACGCGCCGGACGTTCGGCTCTCACCCGACCGGTTTCCCTACCTGGCAGAGAAGATCGGAGACGACATCATCACGGCGAGTGGCAGCACGCTGCTCGGTGCCGACGACAAGGCAGGCGTTGCGATCGTCATGGCCATGGCCAGGCACCTGCTGAGCAACCCCGACCTGCCGCACGGACCTATCCGGATCTGCTTCACTCCGGACGAGGAAGTCGGCCGAGGGGTTGATCCACGTCTTCCGGGCGATCTGGAGGCCATGGCCGCCTATACGCTCGACGGCGCCGAGCTCGGCGAGATCGTCTACGAGACCTTCTCTGCCGACAAAGCCGAGGTGCGCGTTACAGGTGTGTCGATCCACCCCGGCCACGCGAAGGACACGTTGGTCAACGCGCTGCATCTCGCCGCGAAGATCATCGAACTCCTGCCTCACGTCACGCGGACGCCGGAAACGACGGAGGGCCGCGCCGGATTCATCCACGTCTACCAGATGAGCGGTACCTCGTCGGAGGCCGTGCTGCATTTCATCCTGCGAGATTTCGAGCTCGATGGGCTGCGAGCGCATGGCGAGCTGGTAGAACAGGTCTGCGCGACCGTGCAGGCCACGGAGCCGCGTGCGCGCATCGCCTGCACGATCACGCCGCAGTATCGGAACATGCGCTACTGGCTCGAGAAGGACATGCGGCCGGTGGAGCTGGCGCGCGAGGCGTGCCGCCGGGTGGGGCTCGAGCCGCGGTCCACGCCCACGCGCGGGGGGACGGACGGGTCCCGCTTGACCGAGATGGGGCTACCGACACCCAATCTGTTTACCGGGATGCAGAACATTCATGGGCCGCACGAGTGGGTCAGCGTACAGGACATGGCCCAGGCGACGGAGATGTGCGTCGAGTTGGCTCAACTGTGGAGCAGCACGACCCGAGCCTAACGCGGTGCGATAGTCGGACAACCGGGTCGTCGTGACGAGGCGCCGGCATCGAGCCGACCGGGCGCCAACGTGTTAAACAACGGTAAGGATCTTCCTCCCACCGTGCCGGCCCGGTCACATTTCGGAACACCCGCAGTCGATCGACTCATCCTTGCCGTTCATCGGCCTCCCACTGCATGCCCAGCACGCCCACGCGCCGCAGCGCGTTCGCGCTCGCGCTGATTACGCTGTTCACGGCAACGACCGCCTGCGAGAAGGCTCCCGCGAAGGCGTTCGTTCCGCCGCCGGCGCAAGTCGGCATCGTGACCGTTGCGCCCGCGACGATCCCCGAAGCGTACGAGTTCGTCGGCCAGGTGTCGCCGTTCCGACGCGTCGAAGTTCGGTCGCGCGTCGAAGGCATCATCACCGAGCGCCCATTCACTGAAGGGGCGTTCGTCGCGAAAGGCCAGGTTCTCTACCGCCTCGACGTCGTGCGATACGAAGCCGCCTATCGCAGTGCCGCCGCTCGGCTGGAGAATGCGAAGCGCACCGTCGCGCGGCTCGAGCCGCTCATCCCGCGCCGCGCCGTCGCGCAGCAGGATGTCGACAACGCGCGATCGGAGGTCGAGGCGGCGCAGGCGGCCGCGGATGCCGCGAAGCATGATCTCGACGACACCGTCATTCGCGCCGAGATCGCCGGACAAGCAGGTCGCTCACGTCTCGAGCTCGGTGCGCGAGTCACGGGTCCGAACGAGCTGCTCACGACGATCGATGAGCTGAATCCCGTGTACGTCACCTTTCACCCGTCGTCGCAGCAGCTGCTCGCGTGGCAGCAGGATCCGCAGTCGCGCGCGCTGCTGGCGGCGGGGGCAAGGAGTGTGAGCAGCGGCGAAGGCGGCACGAGCGGTGCCGCAGTCCGGCTCGTGCTGCCGGACGGTTCGGAGCTCCCGCGCATCGGTCGCATCAACTTCATGGCTCCGTCGCTCGACTCGGCCAGTGGAACACAGGAGTTTCGCGCGCAGTTCACGAACGCCGATCGACGCCTCCTGCCGGGTCAGTTCGTGCGTGTGCGACTGGAAGGGTTCCAACGCTCGAATGCGGTTGCGGTGCCGCAGCGTGCCGTGCAGCAGGGGCTTGGACGCCAGTTTGTGTATGTGGTCGGCGTCGGAGATACGGTCACTGCCCGCGACGTGAACACGGGGCAGTGGAGTGGAAATCTCTGGATCATCGAGTCGGGCCTAACGGCTGGCGATCGAGTCGTCGTCGACGGCATCCAGAAGGTCGCGCCGGGGCGTGTAGTGAAACCGGTGCCAGCAGTAGACTCGTCGTCGGCGTCGGCCGCGGGAGCGAAGTCATGAGCGTCATCGACATCGAAGGCGTCGACGAGGACGCTCGTCCGTCGGTGCCGGAACCCGCGCCGCCCGAACCGCACGAGGAGATCCGCTACTTCTTCATTCGCCGACCCGTCCTCGGGTCGGTGATCTCGATCGTGATCACGCTGCTCGGACTGTTCGCGATCAAGCTTCTGCCGATCGCGCGATACCCGCAGATCACGCCCCCCGCGGTGCGGATCCAGGCGAACTATCCGGGCGCGTCGTCGGAGGACGCGGCGCAAGCGGTGGCCGCGCCAATCGAGGAACAGCTCTCGGGCTTGCAGGGAATGCTGTACTACGCGTCGTCGAACTCGAGCGACGGATCGACGACGATCACGGTCACGTTCGATGTGTCGCGCAGTCAGGATCTCGCAGCGGTCGACGTACAGAACGCGGTCAAGCTCGCCGAGCCGCAGCTGCCCGATGCGGTTCGCACGAACGGCATAACGATTCTCAAGGCGAACACGGACATCCTGTGCGTCGTCGCCCTGCAATCCGACGATCCGCGGTACGACGCGACTTTTCTCGCGAACTACCTCAAGCTCAACGTCCTCGACGAGATCAAGCGCGTCCCTGGCGTAGGGGACGCGACGCCATTTCCGGTGCGCGATTTCGCGATGCGTCTCGAGCTCGATCCCGAGAAGATGGCGCAGCTCGGCATCACGGTCAGCGACGTCGCGGCCGCCGTGCGCGAGCAGAACGCGACGAACCCCGCGGGCAGACTGGGAGCAGAGCCATCGCCTCCCGGCACGGAGCTCACGCTGCCGATCACGACCCTCGGTCGCCTAACCACGGCGAAGGAGTTCGACGACATCGTGATTCGGGCGCGTGGCGACGGATCCGTCGTTCGCCTGTCGGACATCGGCAAGGCAACGCTTGGCGCGCGCAGCTATGACCTCATCGGGCGGCTGAACGGCGCGCACACGGCGAATGCGCTGATCTACACGCGTCCGGGCGCAAACGCGCTGGCGGTCAAGCAGGCCGTCCAGGACCGCATGGAGGAGCTGCGGTCGAGCTTCCCGCGAGGCGTGCGCTACGCGATCCCGTTCGACACCACGCCGTTCGTGAGCGCTTCCATCAAGGAAGTGACGATCACGCTGGTGGAGGCGATGGTGCTCGTCACGCTCGTCGTGTTCCTCTTCCTGCAGAGCTGGCGCGCAACGCTGATCCCCATGCTCGCGGTGCCTGTGAGCGTGATCGGCACGTTCCTGGGACTGCTCGCGTTCGGGATGTCGATCAACGTCCTGACGCTGTTTGGGCTCGTGCTCGCGATCGGCATCGTGGTCGACGATGCCATCGTCGTGATCGAGAACGTCGAACGAATCATGGCGACGGAGAACCTGCCGCCTCGCCTCGCGGCGGACCACGCCATCCGGCAGGTGGGGAGCGCATTGATTGCCATCGTGCTCGTGTTGTGCTCGGTGTTCGTACCGGTCGCGTTCATCGGCGGAGTCACCGGCGCGTTCTTCAAGCAATTCGCGATGACGATCGTCATCGCGGTCGTGCTGTCGGGACTCGTGGCGCTGACGTTGACGCCGGCGCTGTGCGCGCTTCTGCTCAAGGATTCGAACGAGACGCACACGACCGGCTTCTTCGGCTGGTTCAACCGGGTCTTCGATCGTGGCAGGACTCGTTATGTTGGCGCCGTGGGCTCCGTGCTCGGCAGGCCGTCGGCATGGCTCGGCGCGTTCGTGGTGTTCATCGCGCTCGCCGGGTTGTTGTGGGTCCGTATTCCGACTGCCTTCATTCCGACGGAAGACAAGGGTTACATGGCGATGTCGATCCAGCTGCCTGACGCCGCGTCACTGCAGCGGACCGAAGCCGTGGTCAGCAACGTCGAGAAGGTGATTCGTAGCGAGCCAGCCGTGCGGAACATCGTGGCGCTCGTGGGTCTGGATCTCCTCACGCAATCGAGCGCGACCAACGCGGCGACCGTCTTTCTCAATCTCAAGCCGTGGGAAGAGCGCTCGAAGCGCGACGGGCTGGACTCGATCGCGGCACGCATCAACGGGAAGCTGTTCGCGATGAAGGATGCGAATGCCTTCGGCTTCAACCTCCCCGAGGTGCCCGGGCTCGGTGTGACGGCCGGTGTCGAGGTCAATCTGCAGAATCGGTCGGGGCAGGACATTCGCGAGTTCGCCGGGCACGTGAACGAGTTTCGCACGGCAGTGAATCAGGTGTCGGCGTCGGGAGGGCTCAACTCGACGTTCCGGGCCAGCGTACCACAGGTGTTCGTCACCGTGGACCGCACGGCTGCAAAAGCGCGAGGCGTCAATCTGACGGATCTCTTTGCGACGCTGCAGGCGTTTCTCTCGTCGCTCTACGTCAACGACTTCAACCTGTTCGGTAAGACGTACCGCGTGCTGGCGACGGCTGCCGAGCCGTATCGCCAGTCACCCAACGACATTGGCCGACTCTACGTGCGCGGCACAAACGATCAGATGGTGCCGGTATCGGCGCTGACGTCCACGTCGTTCCGCAGCGCGCCCACGGTCGTAACCCGATTCAACGGGTTCACGTCGACGCAGTTCACCGGCCCTGCCAAGGCGGGTCATTCGAGCGGTGAGCTGCTCACCGAAGTCGACCAGCTGATTCAGACGCAGTTCGCGTCGGCCGGACTCGGCGTGTCGTATTCGGGCCAATCGTATCAGGAACGGGCGTCGAGCGGGGCCGCGGCGCTGGTGTTCGTGCTCGGGCTCATCCTGGTATTCCTGGTGCTCGCGGCGCAGTTCGAGAGCTGGTCGGTTCCGTTTGCCGTGCTGCTCGGCGTCCCGTTCGGCGTGCTCGGCGCGCTGCTCGGCATCTGGCTGCGCGGCCAGCCTAACGACATCTATTTCCAGGTCGGGCTGATCACCGTGGTGGGGCTCGCGGCGAAAAACGCGATCCTCATCGTGGAATTCGCCACGCACCTGCGCGACGAGCGGGGGCTCAGCATTCGCGAGGCGGCCATCGAGGCCGCGCGCGAGCGTCTTCGGCCGATTCTGATGACCTCGTTCGCGTTCATTCTTGGCGTGCTTCCGCTGATGATCGCCTCCGGTGCCGGCGCGGCCAGTCGTCACTCGATCGGCACGGGCGTGTTTGCGGGGATGCTGTTCGCGACGACGATCGGGATCTTCTTCATCCCGCTGTTCTTCCAGGTGATTCGCCGCCTCGCTGAGCGACGTTCGCCTCGCGCCAGGGGTGGCGCGCCAGCAGCGGAGGCCGTCTGATGCGCCGCGCCTTTGCGGTGCTCGCGGGGTTGGGCGTCACGACGATCGTTGGTTGCAAAGTTGGTCCTCGATACAAGCCGGAGCCGGTCATCCCGCCGGACGAGCGGATCGGCACGCGGCTGGCGAGTGACTCGACGCGTCGGTTCTTCGACTCGCTGGCCGTCGAGCGAACCCGCGACAGCGTGCCGGTCATCCCGCCTAACGCGCCGCGCGCGACGATCAACGCGGCCGCGGCGAGCGCGGCGGCGTGGCTCGACATCATTCGCGATACCACGCTCGTCTCGCTCGTCGACCGCGCGCTCAGCCAGAACCGCGACCTGCGCGCCGCGATCGCGCGGATCAAGGAGTTCCGCGCCGATGTCGGCATCGCGCGAGGTCCGCTCCTGCCGAGCGTTACCGCGACCGCCTCGGCCAGCACCAACCAGGTTGCGCTCGGGTCGTTCCCGCCGACGTCCTACCGCGCGACGCGTGTCACCGGGGATCTGGCGTGGGAGCTCGACTTTTGGGGACGTGTGCGGCGCGGTGTGGAAGCGGCGAGGGCCGATCTCGGCGCGGAGGAAGCTGCGGAACGCGCCACTGCGTTGTCGCTCGTCAGCGACGTCGCCTCCGGCTATCTGCAGCTCCTCGAGCTGGATCAGGAGCAGGCGATCGCGGAGCGGACGTTGAGCTCGCGCAAGTCGACGCTCGACGTTGCACGCCAGCGGTACACGCAGGGGTTGACGTCGGAATTGGACGTCAAGCAGTTCGAGGCGCAGGTGGCAGCTCCGGCGGTGACGCTCGCGCGGGCGGAGCGTTCGCGGGCGGAGGTCGAGCACAACCTCACCGTGCTGTTGGGCGGGGGACCGTTGCGGATCCCGCGGGGCACATCGCTCAGCGACGCGGTGGCGTCGCTCGTCGTCCCGGATTCGATTCCGGCGGCGCTACTCACGCGGCGCCCGGACATCGTGCAGGCGGAGCGCGAGTACGCGGCCGCGGTAGCGCGGGTCGGGATCGCGGACGCCGCGCGATGGCCGACGTTCAACATCGTCGGCTCCCTCGGCAGCCAGGCGAGCTCCCTCGACAATCTCTTCGCAGGGAACACGCAAGTCTACCAGGCGCAGATCGGCTTCTCGTTTCCCTTGTTCGACAACAAGCGGCTCGCCAGTGCATCCGCGGCGGCCCGTGCACGGGCGGAGCAGGCACGCGCGGCGTACGAGGGGGTCGCGCTCAACGCTGTCCGCGAAGCGAACGACGCGCTGGTCGCGGTGCGGATGGCGAGAGCTGAGGCGGTGGCGCAGGCGACGCAGGCCAACGCTTTGCGGCAGGCGCTCGACATCGCGACGGCGCGATACGAGGCGGGACTCTCGAGCTATCTCGACCTGCTGGATGCGCAGCGTACCGTGTTCGTGGCGGAGCTCGCAATGAGTCAGGCGCAGCTCGGGGAGCTCACGGCGGCGGTGCAGCTGTACAAAGCGTTGGCGGGCAGCTGGGTCGACGAGCCGACTGCTCGGCGTTGACCGACAGGCGCCGGCGGCGTTAGGCCTGGATCAAACACGAGCGGAGCGGCCCCGTCGCAACGAGGCCGCCCGGCTTCAATGCCTTGAGAAGTCCTCAGAAGGGTTCGCCGCTCAGTAGCTCGTGAAGAGCAAGTGATTGTTCGTCGTCTTCGAGCTCGTGACGACGCCCTTGGTCGTATTCGCGTAGAGGGCGTCGCGAACCTGCTGTGGCGACGCTCCCGGGTTGGTCTGGAGATACAGCGCCGCCACGCCGGTCGTGTGTGGTGTTGCCATCGATGTGCCGCTGATCGTGTTCGTTGCCGTGGTGCTGGTGTACCAGGCCGAGGTGATGCTCACGCCCGGCGCGAACCAGTCGACGCAATTGCCATAGTTGGACCACGACGCCTTCCTGTCGGTCTTGTCCGTCGCGCCGATGGTCATCGCCTCGGCGACGCGTGCCGGAGAGTACTTGCAGGCGTCCTGCGCGATGCCGATGAAGTTCCCGTTTCCGGCGGCGATGGCGTACGCCACGCCGCTGGTGATGGAGTTCTTCACCGCGTTGTCCAGCGCCGTCGAGGCACTGCCACCCAGGCTCATGTTGGCAACCGCCGGAGACTGGTGGTGGCTTGTGACCCAGTCGATGCCCGCGATGACCCCCGATGTCGACCCACTGCCGTTGCAACCGAGCACGCGGACGGCGACGAGGCTGACACCCTTGGCCACGCCGTACGTGGCGCCTCCGACCGTGCCGGAGACGTGCGTTCCGTGCCCATTACAGTCGGCCGCGTTCCCCCCACTCGTAACAGCGTCGAATCCCGTCACGGCGCGCCCGCCAAACTCACTGTGATCGAAGCGGATGCCGGTGTCGATGATGTACGCCGTCACGCCGGCCCCGGTGTTCGTGTAGTTGTACGTCGTGCTGAGCGGGAGGTTGTGCTGGTCGATGCGGTCGATCCCCCACGTGGCGTTCGCCTCGGTCGTGAACGCGTGCATCACCTGGTCCTGCTCCACGTACGCAACGTTAGGGTTGCGGGCCAGCGCAGCCGCGGCTCGATCGGGCAGGTCAGCTGCGAATCCCCGAAGGGCTCGTTGGTACGTGAACCGGACCGTCCCGCCATTTGCGCCGGCAAGTGATCGAGCAAGGCCCGGGACATCCCGCACCCCGTCTTTGAACACCACGATGTACTTGCCGGCGATAGGCTCCGGCGCGCCGTCGCTGCCGCTTGCTACGCTCAGGTGTGGCGTAGGTACTTCAGTCTGCGGTGATGGTGCGACAGCGTCCTGGCAGGCCGAGAGCGTGATTGCCACCAGAGCGAGCAAGGGGTAACGGTGCATCGGCGAGTCCTCTGAAGGTTGCTGCGGTTACTGCAAGGCCGTGGGCCCGGGTGAATTAGCGAATGACAAACTGAACACTTCGGCAACTCCGAAGGGAGTGCCGACGAAGGCCACTTTCGTTTATCCGGGGCTTCGACCCGTGCAACCGGCGTGCGCGCCGTTCAGAACGGCAGCTTCGATCGCACAACGCGATTGAACTGGAACTTGAGGTTCTTGGAGTTCAGGGACGAGATCTTCTCCTTGATGGATTTCTCGGCCACGACGCCCTTGCCCGTTTGGAACCCCGTGATCGTGATGCGCGACCGCTCGATCTGCTTCTCCGCCACTTCGATGATCGGGTCCAATCCCTGCTTCTTGAACTCCTCGAGGCGTGGCATCCACCCGGGTAGCCCGATGTCGGCAACGAAGAAGTTCAGCACCATCGAGGTCGGCGAGTACGCGATGAGATACGAGCCCACGAGCGGGCACTCCGTGAAGACTGACTTGTCGAGGGACTCCGGTTTCTCGAGTCGCTTGTTGCCGGCGCGCATCTCGCGGATGTCGATGCCGAGCTGTGTGAGCTCCACCGCGAGTGAGGCGAGACCGGACGCGAGACCGATCACCGTCGTCGTTGCGCCTGAGCCGAAGTCGCCCGCGAGCCCCGCGATCTTGCTCGCCACCGCGGCTGTCTGAATCGTGGCTTGCACGGTGTCCCGCGCAATGTTGCGTTGCAGGATCGTCTTCACCGCGGCGCTGGCGGCGAGTGGATCTCCCGGGAGCACGGATTCGGTGTACGCGTCCCAGGCCAGCTGCTTGCGCGCCTGGTCAACCACCTGCTTCCACGCGCTCGCCGCCTTGTAGCTCGACATGACGATGCCGACGTACGGAAGCATCTCCTTGACGAGGTGCTCGACCGCTTCGCTGGTGATGACCTCGATGAGGTCCTGGAGCTGGTCGACACCCACCGCGTCCATGATCATCTGCTGCGCCTGCGCGCGGAAGCCGCCCGAAGACGCGGCCGATGCCGCGGCAGCACCGGTTGACGCGAGCGCCTTCGCGCTCGAGTAGATCTTGTAACCGGACGATGCAATGCTCTTCGCCGATCCGACGGCGGACGTCTTGCCGTAGACGATGGTCGCGCCCTTGAACATCGTCTGCAGGTTTTCCTTGCGTGCCTTCGCGATGGCGGCCATCGCGGTGAAGTCTGCTTTCGAAAGGGGTGCTGGTTTGGCGGCCGATGTCATGGGCTCCTGACGGTTGGGGACACAACCGGCGGCGGCTGCGGCGATCGAGGTCGAAAGTGCACTGGTAGCTCGCTTTGGTCCAGCGATCGCTGCGCTCGCCCGGCGAGGTCCAGGTCGCGTCGGGCGTCATCGAGGGTGTAGCGAGGCGGCTCGCCGCTGCGGAGCGCGCGAAGAAAATCGGTCAGCATCGCGCGATACCCCAGGAGGTCGCGCACGCCGGTGAGGTGGAGTCGCCGGTGTCGCCCCGTCGAAAACGCGGCAAGGCCGTTCGACTCGAACGTGATGGCACCACGGAGCCCTTGCACCTTGGAGAGGCGAACGCCTCGGAGCGGTGCGCGAAGCTCCCATGAGTGGGCAAGAACTCCGACCGCACCGTTGGCGTAACGAAAGACGACGAGCGAGCTCCGGTCCGGCCCCTCCGCGTCTCCGACCCGGTACGCCGAAACTGCGGTGACGACGAGGCCAAGGCTCGCTGCGAAGCTGATCCAATGAATGCCGGCCTCGAACAGCGCTCCGCCACCCGAGAGCGTCGGGTCAGCGCGCCAGCCCTCGGCACGCTGATGCCGCGTGGCGTTGAGCGTCACGAACCTAACGTCACCGAGATCGCCGTTGTCCACCGACCGTCGAATCAACGCAGTGATCGGCTTGTAGACGTAGTTCTCGGCAACGAACACGCGGCGCCCCGCCGGCGTAGCGACGTCACGAATCACATCGACGTCCGCCGCGTACATGAACGCTGGTTTCTCCACGATGACGTCTTTCCCGCGCGCGAGCGATCGCAGGGCGAGATCGCGATGCGTGACGGTCGGCGTCGCGATGAATGCGACGTGCACGCGCGTGTCCTCGAGCCCCGCATCATACGTATCGAACGCCGCCCGCCCGCCAAACTGCTGTTGGTACCGCGTTGCACGGGTCGCGTCACGGCTCGCGTAGAACAGCTCGACGTTCCCGATGCGGCGCAGCGTCCGGCTGTGCATGGCCGCCGCGGCGCCACACCCGAGAAACAGCACGCCGACAGAAGAGCCGCCGCGCGTCATGGGCGCGCCTGCGTCGCGTCGTTGGCGACTTCATTTGCCGATGCGCTCGTCGCGCGCAGCGCCACCGCTCCGACGCCGAGCACCCAGCAGCATATCGCAACGTAGACGGGTACCGCGAGGCGTCGGTGGCGAAGCATCTCCGGGAATCGTATCGGCTTGCCGGCAAACTTGCCGCGTGGCCTCGACGGGAAGAAAAACGTCTTGTACGTCTCCGCGGTCGCGCGCTCGTACCCGATGACCGCGACAGCCACAAGGAAATAGCTGTCGGTCATGCGGGTGAGCAACAATGCGAACGCGACTGTCATGAGTGGGCTGCGGAGGAACTTCAGGCCGTCGAAGCCCTCGGTCGGCGCATCTTTCCAGGCGCCGCCGAAAGCCGTGATCGCGCCGACGATGAGTCCCACCAGGCACGTCCTGAGTATCGACGCGAAGCCGTCGTCGCGATGTGGCAACGCCGAGATGGCGAGCAGGCAGATCGCGACGATGGCAACATAGGCGAAGCCGGCAGCGAGTCGAACGCGTCGGCTCGCGACTGGCACGGCGCGGACGCTGAACTGCATCGGGATCGTGTATTTCGACTGATCCTCGTGACGGATGAACGTCTTCCACACCTCGACTATTCCGCGTTCGGTGCCATAGGCCAGGCCGAACAAGAGGACCAGCGCAGAAGCCTGGGGCAACGGCAAGGCGAGTGCGGCCTGAATCGCGACCGCGGCGAGAGCGCCAACGCACATGCTCCGGACAAACCGCCGCATCGCGAACCCCTCGTGGATCGCGTCCTTGTACATCCCCCAGATCGCGGCATGCGTACCGGATAGCGCGCCGACACCTGCGGCGATGGCGAGCGTTGAATGCGGATCGAGTGTCATAGACGGGCGGATGCTGAGGGTGATAGGACGGCCAGCGTTCGACGCTGGTGGTAACTCGGCCGCGACTCCGTTCCGGCGATGTGCGCGCCAATCCTGAGCGCGTTCGCGGCAATGGTCAGGCTGGGGTTCACTCCGGCCGAGCGGGGGAGGGTGCTGCCGTCGACCACAAACAGGTTGTCGATGCCGCGGTAGGCGCCGTGCTCATCGAGTGGCGCGCTCAGCGGATCGTTGCCCATGCGCACGGTACCTAACGCGTGAGAGAACGTCTCGACGGGTTGAACGAACGTGAGGCGCGCGCCGGCTTCGCGCAGGATTCGCTTCGCGTGGTGGATCAGGACGCCTGTGGCAGCCTCGTCTCGCGGCGTGTAGGCATGATGGACGCGGAGCCCCGGCAACCCGAATCGGTCACGGGCCGTCCAGTCCACCTCCACACGATTGTCCGCACGCGGCTGATCCTCGGCGATCACGAGCAGGCCTAACGCGTGCGCCACGAGGGCCGCTGCCGGGTCGCGCGCCAGCCGTGGCACGTAGGCACGTACCAGCCCTTCCGGAGGAGTCATTTGCTGGATACTTCCCAGCGGGCCTGACGGGACGCCGTCGGCGTGGACCCCGTGGTAGAAGTCGTGCACCGCGATCTGCTTGTCGAACTCCCGCTCGGGATTGGGTCGATGCGCGAAGACGCCGAAGACCACGACGTTGCGGTGTCGCGTCAGGTACCGGCCTATTACGGGAGCCGCGCTGTTCGCCGCCGCGAGCCTGGACGCCAGCAGCAGATGCGGCGTCGCGAGCGAGCCGCCCGCGAGCACGACCTGCTCCGCGGCGACGCGCGATCGTGTGCCTGTGACGCGGTCGACACACTCGACCGCGGCAATGCGGGAACGTTCGCGAACGAGCCGTACACACACGGTGTTGGCGCGGAGCACCATGCCCCGACGCAAGAGGCCGGGGATGATGGCTGTGGCGATGTCATTCTTGGACTCGGCCGCGCACGCATATCCGTCGCATGTGCCGCACCGGATGCAGGCGTGCCGGCCTTCGGATCCCTCGAACGAGATGGCCAGTGGGATTCGAAATGGGTGGAGACCGAGTCGACGTGCGGCGGCTGCAATGACCGTTGACGAGCGGGAAAGCTGGTCAGGGGGGCGCGGGTACGGCGCGCGGCGTGGTGGCTCCGTGGGATCTGCACCTGCGTCGCCGCAAACACCTAACAACTGCTCGGCGCGCGTGTAGAACGGCTCGAGCGCCTCGTAGTCAAACGGCCATGCTGCGCCGGATCTTCTGACGATCTCGGTGACCACATCGAAGTCACGCTGGCGGAAGCGAAACGAGGCGCCCCCGTAAAACACAGACTGCCCGCCGACACAATGCCACGAGGCCGCGCGATACCGGCGACCATCGGCTGTCACGTCGTATGGCGACTCGGTCGTGAAATGGGGAGTGACCAGTCCCACCCCATTCGGTCCCCAGTTCTGCGGCCCGCGCGCGACCCAGCCCCCGCGTTCGAGCATCAGCACACGCTGGCCGGCGGCCACGAGCTGGTGCGCGGCCATGGCGCCCCCGAATCCGCTGCCGATGACCACTGCGTCCCAGGTCATCGCGCACCTCCGGGAGTAGCGGCGACGACTTCGCGATGCGGCTCCAGTAGCTGACGCGCGACCGCGTCGGGTGCCTCCTCGTGCGGGAAGTGGCCCACGCCCTCCATCGTCTCAACGCGCAGCAGGCTGCCTAACGTCTCGAGCGCCGACAGCTCGCCATCAACCGGACCGGCGGTATGCGGGGCCCCGCCGAGCAGTACCGTGACTGGAACGCGGACCCGCGCGACCACCGCAGTCAGTGGCTCCGGCTCGCTGGCGCGGCGAAGGCGCATCGCGAGCGAGATTGCCCGGTCAATCCCGTCGAACATCGGCTCGGTGTACGCCCGCTCGGTGGCGGCGTCGAGCCACGGGTTTGGCCCGCTGCTTTCGTGGAGGGCGCGAACGAATCGCCGTCGCACGAAGCCTTGCCCACCCGGCAGCCGCGTTATGAAGGGGACGAAACGCAGCGAGGCGGAGAACACCGGCGACCGATGATCCGGAAGCGCGCCGACGTCGAGGAAGTACAGCGCGCGCACACGCTGAGGTGCGTTCGCCGCGAGACGAAGCGCCACACCGGCGGCGTGCCCGTGGCCTACGACCTTCGCATCCGTCACGCCAAGCGAATCGAGCACGCGATCGACCCGCCGTGCCTGAGCGGCGAACGACACATCCGTCGAGTCGATCGACAACAGGTAGGGGTCGATGATGACGACCCGTTGTTGCTTTGCCACGAGGCGAGCTTCGAGCCGGCGGTAGCCTGCCACCCCACCGACCAGCCCGGAGAGGAGCACGATCGTTTCAGGTCCGTCACCAGAGACCGAGACGGAGGTTGGCGACGGCTTGTCTTGCGTGTGCGCCGCGGACGGAACGACGGTGATCAGTGCGCCCGCCGCGAGCAGCGTATGCGTGAGTCGCAACATGACGGACTCCGGAACAGAGGCAGCGCGGCGGTGCGGCCAGTGGTATGTGCTCGCGCTTCGTCCCGGAACGCGCAGGAGCGTCGGAAACCGGCTCACCGGTCGATTTCGAACCGAAGGGCGGTTTCTTGACGCTCGGGTGGATCGCCCCTATCGTCGGCGTAGGCGGTCCTCGACGGCTCGCCATACCTGCGCGGTGTATTTTGGCGACGTTCCCCCGTTCAAACCCGTCGATACCACCCTCGCCCGACGTCACTCGCCTCCTCATTGGTTGGGGGGCGGGCGAGGAGGAGGTTGGCGAGCAGCTCCTCTCTGCCGTCTATGCCGAGCTGCATCGTCAGGCAGCCCGTGCGATGCGGCGCGAGTCGGATGAGGTCACCCTTCAGGCGACGGCGCTGGTGCACGAGGCGTATCTCCGGCTCATCGACCAGAGCCGCGTCGAATGGCGGAACCGTGCGCACTTCTTCGGCGTCGCGGCGCAGCTCATGCGCCGCATTCTCGTCGATCACGCACGCCGCCGACGGGCACGGAAGCGTGGCGATGGCGTGCGACCACTCGCGCTCGACGATGCCGACATGGCAGTCGGTGGGCGCAGCGAGCGCGAGCCGGTGGATGTGCTCGTCCTGAATGACGCACTCGAACGGCTCGCCGAGCTCGACGACCGGCAGTCGCGCATCGTCGAGCTCCGATACTTCGCCGGCTTGAACATCGAAGACACCGCCGAAGCGCTGCACGTCTCCCCGGCCACGGTCAAACGTGAATGGGCGGTGGCGCGCGCGTGGCTGCGACGGGAGTTGGCCCGATCGTGACGGCCGGTCGCTGGGCGGAGATCAAGGCCGTCGTCGCGACGGCGCTCGACACGCCGACCGCAAATCGCCGGGCGTATCTCGATGACGCGTGCGGTACGGACGCCGAGCTGCGACGGGAAGTCGAGTCGTTGCTCGTCGCGGCGCAAGGTCCCGACAGTCTGCCCGCTGCTCGCGCCGCGGTAGCTGCGGTGAGTGCGAGCTACGCGATCGAGGCGGAGTCGATCCTGCGCGGTGCGATCGAGCAGACGCTCGGTGATCGCTACGAGATCGTCCGGCCGCTCGGCAGCGGCGGGATGGGCGCCGTGTTTCTCGCGCGCGAGCGCGCGCTGGACCGGCTCGTCGCCATCAAGGTGCTACGACCGGATCTGGCGGAAGCGGCGGAAGGGCGTGAACGGTTCCGCCGTGAGGCGAGAATCGCTGCCCACCTTTTTCATCCGGGGATTCTGCCGCTGCATACGTTCGGCGAGAGTGGCGGCATCTGGTATTTCGTCATGGGATACGTCCGCGGCCAGTCGCTCTCCGACCGGTTGCGACTCGAGAATCGTCTCTCGGCCACCGATGCCCGCCGCATCGTGTCCGAGCTCGCCGACGCGCTGGACTGGGCACATCGACACGGCGTGGTCCACCGCGACATCAAGCCGTCGAACATTCTGATCGATGACGAGTCCGGCCGGGCGATTCTCGCCGACTTCGGCATCTCGAAGCGAACCGGCGGGAGCGACAGCCTAACGATTACCGGTATCGTCGTCGGGTCGCCGCACTTCATGTCGCCGGAACAGGCGGTCGCTTCCGGCGACGTCGATGCGCGGAGCGATCTGTACTCCCTCGGGGCGGTGGCGTACACGATGCTCGCCGGTCGCGAGCCGTTCGCCGGCACGAACGCAACCGAGTTGATGGCGCGGCGGCTCATGCAGGATCCCGTCGCCCTGTCGGCGGTCGCTCCGGCGGTGCCGGCGGAACTGGCGTCGGTGGTGATGCGGTGTCTGGCACGCGACCCGGCGCTGCGCTGGTCATCGGCGCGGGAGCTGAAGGATGCCATCGGACGCTGCGGCGACGACGACGAGGAGCGCTCGCGGAACCTTCCCGAGGCGGTGCGCGATCTGCCGAGCTTTGTCCCGTATGCGGTGACATGGGCGGTCGTGTGGAGCGCCCTGGCGCTCGTCGTGCTCCGTTCGGCGCGCGATCGCGCGCTGCTTCTGCTCGTGGCCTTGCTTGTTCCAGTCGGTCTTGTTCTGCACGTGTGGAACACTGGCCGCGAAGGACTTCGCCTGCCGGAGCTCGCACGCATTGCCTCGTGGCCGCCCGAGTGGTGGGGACTGTGGTGGCCGCGCGCGCTGCGCCGCCCGAATGACATATGGCTACGCCTGCCGCGACATGCTCGCGCCGTCCGGCTCATGCTGACGACGTTTTTCATCGGGCTCCCCGGACTGATTCTCGCAAGGGAGTGGCTCGCGGCGCGCGGCTTTTGGCCAGCGCATGTAGCGGGCATCGACGTATTCGTTGCCGGGGAGGTTGCGCTCGTGCTCGGGACTGCGCTCGCGGTCGCCGCTGGCTTCTGGTGGACATCACGCCGGGAGCTCACGGTGGCCCAGGGCGCGCGCATGTTGTTCGGCGCAACGTCGCCTGCGCCCATCTGGGACGCGCCTCGCGTCGCTCGCCTGCTCGACCCGCGCACGGGCGGCGTCAGGCCACCGGACCGGGACGCTCCGGCCGACCATCTTCGCGCAATCCACGATGTCGTCGTGCTGCTCGGCGCGGATGCGACCGGTGTGGGTCCGATGGTGCGAGGCGTCGCGGAGCGGATCGCTCGCGAGATCGACCGGTGCGATCGGGACCGTGCGCTGTTCGCCCGTGAAGCCAGCCCGCAGGAGATCGAGCGCCTGACGCTGCAGCTCGGTGCCCTGGATGGTTCGCCCGACCAGGACAGCGCCGAACGTGCCGAGCTGCGTGAGCTCGTGCGCCATCAGCTCGCCGTCGTGCGCCGAATGGAGGGCCGCTACGAGCTCGCGGCGCAGCGCAGTGCGCATCTTTTTTACCTGCTCCGCGGCCTGTGGGCCCAGCTCTGCCTGCTGCGAAACGTGACCGTTGGTGGACCGATTGCGGTGGATCGGCAGGCCGATCAGGTGCGCGCGCTCTGCGCGGAGATCGAGCGCGCGCTGGAAACCGGTGATGCTCCCGCGGCCGTGAACGCCTAACGCGTGACCTGGGCGACGCAGCTCATCCCGCCGAGCGCGCCGCGCTGCAGGACCGGATAGCCACCACGGACCACGAATTCCACCGCGACCGGGGCCCCGCTCGTCTGCTGGTTCGTCCATTCGGCGCGCACCGAGCTGCCGTTGCCGTCCGCGCGCGTCGCCCGGGACACGAGGCGGAACAGTGCCCAGTCGCCGCTCGCCTGGTCCACGAGGAGATCCCGCTTGCCAACCCTCGCAATCAGCTTGGCATCGCGGCCGGACTGCGACGGCCACAGGAACTGGGCCGGTGGCGTATCCTTGATGAAACGCGCCACGTACGACCCGTGCGAGAGCGAAATCTGCGAGACCTGCGGCGTCACGACGCCGCGCGCGGTCAGCTCGATACGGGGTTCGGGCGCGCCGCCGAACAGCGCCGCGGACACGGCCGCTGCTCGATTGAAGAAGGCGAGGAACGAAGCCGAAAGTGCGACCGGCGCGCCTGCCTTTTCGACCCATTGCGCGCCCTGCTTCTCGAGCAATGGCTCGAGACGTTCCTGATGGAACGCCCATAGCGCGCCGGTTCCCGGCGCCAACATCGCGGCCACGTCAGGGATCGACGCTTCGGTCGAGGCGTCAGGACTGAACGGGAACTTCGCGAGCATCGGCGTCATTGCGGCGCACAGCGCGCGTCCTCGCTCGTTGAGGATGGCGGCAAGGGCAGCGCCGCCGCCGCCGGCTGGGGGAGGGGGTGGGGGAGCAGCGCCGCCTCCGGCGGCAGCGGCAACCGGCGGCTTCGCCGCGGGCGGGCGCGTGGCGGCCACCGTGCGCAGCGCGGCTTCCGCGCCATCGATCGGCGCGAGAAGCAGTGCGGCCACCGGAGGACCGACCTGCACGGCGGCCGTGTCGACGGCGAACTTCTGCGCCAGTTGGCGTGCGGCAACCTTCGCCTGGCTCACCGGGCCTAACGCCTGCTGTGCCGACTGCGCCACTGCCTGGGCGCTCGCCGTGTCGACGATCGGCGGCATGTTCGCGACCTGCTCGAGCGCCGCCTGGGCGCCGACGAGCGCATTGACGTACTGCTGGTTCGCGTCCGACACGAACTTGTCGGGAGGCCCTGGCGGCGTGACGGCATGTACAGGCTGGAACGCTGCCGCCATGGCCGAGTCGACCGCTGTGTTGCGCGCGACGAGCGCGAGCGTCGCGAGCAGCGGCGACTGTGCGCCGCCGAGAATCCCGAGCTTTTGCGCAACATCGCGCGCGGAGGTGGAACGAACGACCGACGTGCCGCGCACGTAGTTGCGCCACCGCTGCACGTACTCACCGCGGTACCGGCGCCGCAGTTGCGCAAGCACCGCCTCGCGATCCTCAGTTTGCGCAGCCGCCGAGTCGCCCACCACCCAGCGCTCACCCTCGAAGTACGGGTCGGCGTTGCGGAAGGCGTTCTCCATCTGAGTCCAGCCGGCGGTCGTGAACGCACCGGGCATCTCGTTAGGCGCCGCGATCACGCCCGCCGCCATCGGCGCCACCTCGACGAGCTTCGCCGGCGGCGCTGCCTGGTTCGCCTGCGCGAGCATGCTCTGGTAGATCTGATCCGCGCCGGAGAAACGGCGCAGGAAGTCGCGGGAATGGCGCACGATGCCACCATCCGCCGCCTGGGGCCACGGATTCGCACGCGCGAGCTCCGCGGCGTAGAACTCGAACTGCCGCCGCGCGAGCGCGGTCATGTCGGCGTCCAACGACTGCCCGCGAGCCCAGCTCGTCAACAGGACCGGCGCGAGGAACCGCGGCGTGCTCTTCGGCGACTCGTTCGTCATCACGAGATACGCCTTGAGCATCGCGTAGTCGCGCCCGTAGTCGTCCGTCGGTCGCGGCGCCTCGGGCAGCGCACGAAGCGAATCCACGAGCGCGGTCCACGTTGCTGCGTGCAGTTGGCGGCGATAGCCATCGAGCCAGACGCGGCGGCCATCTGCGAGCAGCGCCCCACCACGCCAGAGTCCCCACCGGAGACGAGTTGGCACGCCACCCGCGCTGTACGCAGTGAGCGTATCGAGCGTCGCTCGAAGCGCGTCGAGACGATTCAGCGCGTCGACCGACGGGAACGTCACCGCGCCTCCTGGCGACGCGACGACCGGCAGGGCTGCCACACCCGCGGCCGCAGTCGTCACACGGTTCGCGAGCGATCGATTGCCCAGCCAGGAACCAGTCACAGCACCCGCAACGACGAGCGCCGCCGCGATGCCAACGCCAAGCAGCGTGCGACGAACGCCCGCGACGCGCAGTCCGCCGGCCGCAGCCGTCGCCGCACCGCGGTCCGCAAGAATCACCTCCGGGAACAATCGATCGAGGAAGACCCATTCCGGGACGCGGCGTGACGCTGGGCGCGTGTAGCCTGGGGCGGCCTGCGCAGCCGCAACGCCGAGGGAGGCGAACACCCGAGTGGCGTCCGGAGCACCCATTGGCGCGGGCGCGGGTTTCGCGGCGACCGGCGCCGCCACATCCGAGACGAGAACCGGCCGCGCGCCCACGAAGTAGAAGCCGCGGAGCTGCGGGCTCACGCCCAGGTGCATCGGCCGGCATAGCTCGACGAGAAAGCGCGAGAGTGGCGCGGACAGCTTTCCCATCTCGCGGGGCAGCTCATATGCGCCGAGGCGACGCTCGGTCACGCTCTCCCGGCCGAGCAATTGTCCGCGGCGCCCCGCGAGAGCCGCGACGATGCCGGCCATCGCTGCGTCGAGTCGTGGTGTGACCCGCTCGGCATACACGCCAGCCGCCCTCGAGCGCGCGGCACCCGTTTGCGCGGCGGCACTGTCAAACGGCAGGGCGGCGCCGAGCGGGGCGTGAATCTCCTCGCTCGTGAACGGCGCGGCCCAGTCCTCGAAGTGCGGGATGCGATCGGCTTTGGTGAACAGCACGTACACGGGCAGGGCGACGCCGAGCTCGCGGGCGGCCTCGGCGAGTCGCTCCCGCGTTAGGCGGCCGAGCCCTTCGAGGTGCTGACCGGCGCCGCCGCTGTAAAAGTGGTCGCAGCTCACGCATACGACCGCGGCGCGTGGCGCCGCCGTGCCGCGCCCGAAGGCGGCAGCGAAGCGCGGGCCACGCATGGCTCGAACGAATCGACGCCAGCGACCGGCGTCGGCCAGGACGTCCGCACCCGGCTCGGCCAGCACCGCGTCGCGGACCAGCCAGACGTTCGCGCTCGATGTGGGCTTCGGCGCTTCGCCCTTCGCGGGCGGGGCGTCGCCGGCGAGCAGCTCCGGGTCGGTGCCCGAACGCATGACGACCGTCGTCTTGCAGCTCCCCTGCGCGCCGAGCACGAGCACGATCGGCTTCGCGGCGAAGGCGCCGCGCTGCATTCGCGCTCGCGCCGCGGCAACGGTGGCGAGCGCCTCGTCACGTCCGGACGCCGCCGGCGCGGCTGCGGGCTCGTCGATCGGGCGGAGGAACCACAGCAGCGCGCCGGCCGCGACCAGCCCGAGCACCACGAGACCGACGCGCAGCGCAACGCGTTCGCCGTCCGTGAGCGTCAACACCGCACCGAGGAGCCAGGCGAGCAGGACGAACGCCAGGAGCACGACGAGAGCGGCGTACCAGCGGGTGGATTTGCTGCGAGCCATGGCGCGTTAGGCGGGGAAGGGCGTGTGGGAAGTGGATCAGTTGGTTGCGGACCGCGGCGCCGCAAGCGCGTCGAGCCCCTGAGCGGAGCCACGAAGCGAGAGGGCCGCGGCGCCCCAGATGGCGGCGGCCAGCACGACACAGGCGGCGAGGCCGATGACGAGACGGCGGATCCACGGATCGCGCCCCGCGATGGCATCGTTAGGTGGTCGCCAGTCGGGCACGAGGTCGCCCGGAGCCCCTCGCGACCGCCTCACCCGGTCGTCCAGCTGCGAGGCGATCGCGTGCAGCGCGCCGCGGTCGTCGACTCCGTATCGCCCGCGGAAGCCCAGCAGCAGGCAGAGGTGGTGCACCTCGAGCAGGTCGGCCAGCGCTGGCGAATCCGGTCGCGCCAGCAGCTGCTCGGCGTGCTGAAAAAACCACTCGCCGCCCATGTGCCCGCCGAACAGCTCTTCCTGAAGCGGGCGACGCGACCAGTCGGCGAGCGCCGGTTGGCGCGAGTTCAGCGCCGATTCGTCGAGTAGCGCGACCGCCGCGAAAATCGCGAGCCGAACGTCGGCGGGCGCGTAACCCGCGGCCTGCGCGTCCTGATCCGCTCGTCGCACGAGCTCCATCAGCTGCGCGCGAAAGGCGGCCGCGTCCGGTACGGGTTGGCGATCGCTACGAAGGCGAGCGACCGCGGTGAGCAACTCCTGAAGAATCAATGCGAGGCGGCCCGCGCCGACCGGCGTGACAGATACCGGTGTGAGCGCGGGCGCGGCAGCAGAACCGATGGCACTGGTCATGGCAACGGGCGGCGAGGCGGTAGGCGCGAAGACAGGTTCGCGAAGGTAGAGCGCGCGACGCTCACGCGCCATGTGCCTCGCGTTTATCCGTCGACGAGCACCGCGAGCTCCAGGACGGCGTCATCGAACGAGTCGGGCATGTAGACGCCGATCTCACGCGTCGCCGCCAGCGCCGTGTCACACGGACCAGCGCGGAGAATCTCGAAGTACGTCAGTTCGCCGCGCGGCGCGAGTCCGGCCGGCGGTGCCGGTACGTGCTCGAGCGTGAAGCCGGGAACCGCGCGTCGCGCGAGCTCGAGCACGAACTTTCGCGCGCAGATCTTCGCGAGCCGCGGCACCG